>CAZVJA010000123.1:0-15088 GCA_964626885.1 uncultured Planctomycetaceae bacterium
AAGAGTACGCTGATGAAAATCCTGTCCGGCGTGATCGCCGATTATGACGGCGAACTGCGGCTCTCCGGGAACCCGGTGCGGTTCCACGGCACCCGCGATGCGGAACAGGCCGGGATCGGCATCATTCACCAGGAGTTGAATCTCGTCGAGGATCTCTCGGCCGCGGCAAATGTCTTTCTGGGACGCGAGCTCCGCACGTCCCTCGGCTTTCTCGATGACCGCGCGATGGAGCGACAGGCAGAAGCCTTGTTCGCCGAGCTCGAGTGCTCCGTCAAACCGGGCGAACATGTTCGCCTGCTGCGGGTGGGGGACCAACAGCTTGTCGAGATCGCGAAGGCGCTGTCGCGCGATACCGAAATTCTCATCATGGACGAGCCGACCAGCGCGCTCACCGAGGCGGAGGTCGAACGGCTGTTTCGGGTCATCGGCCGCTTGCTGGAGCGGGGAGTGACGATCCTCTACATCTCGCACAAGATGGAAGAGGTTTTCCGTCGGTCCGATCGAATCACCGTGCTGCGCGACGGCCGATTGGTCAAAACGCTTGATCGCGCCGCAACTTCACCTCGCGAAGTGGCACACCTGATGGTGGGGCGGGAGATCGAGGGGGTGCAACTTGGCAGCGAGCGAAAACCGGGGGATGCGGTGCTCTCCGTGGAGAATCTTTCGTTGCCTTGGCCGGGACACGCCAGAGGCTGGCGGCTGAAAGACATTTCGTTTTCGTTGCGGCGGGGAGAAGTGCTGGGTATCGCCGGATTGATGGGAGCCGGCCGCACCGAATTGTTGGAATCGCTGTTCGGTACTTCCACGGAACGGCCGACCGGAAACGTCCTGCTGGAGGGAACGGCGTGCCGCTTCGAGCACCCGGCAGATGCCATGCGGGCCGGCATTGCCCTCGTCACCGAGGACCGCAAGCGGCTCGGCTTGTTCGATCGCATGACGGTCCGCGACAACATCACGCTCTGCACGCTGCCCGACGCCGTGCGCGGGGGGATCATCTCCACACGGCGCGAACAGCGCCTGGCGGGGGAGTCGGTCGAGCTGCTGGGAATTCGCACCGCGGGAGTCGAGGCGGCCGTCACCAGCCTGAGCGGCGGCAATCAGCAGAAGTGCATTATTGCCCGCTGGCTGCGCACGCATCCCAAGGTGCTGCTGCTCGACGACCCGACGCGCGGCGTCGACGTCGGTGCAAAAGCAGAGATTTATCGCATTATCGACCGACTCTGCCGCGAAGGGCTGGGAATCATCGTGACATCGAGCGAACTGCCGGAACTGATTACCCTCTGCGACCGGATTCTCGTGCTCTGCGAGGGGCGATTGACCGCCGAACTCGACCGGACCGCATTCAGTGAGCAGGCGATCATGGAAGCGGCGACCCGCCTCGAATGACATCCCGGACGCAACCCGTTACTTCCGCTGCCCCACCAGCAGGGCCCGCTGGTACTCGTGCACGGTCACCCGCTTCAGGTCCTTTCCTGCCAGCAGTTGTTCCCATTGGTGAATCAGCTCTCGATCTTTCTCGTCCAGATTGAGGTGGATCGTATGCTCGGCCCGCAGGTGAATCCGCCCCTGCACGTCGGCGATCAATTCCACCTCGGTCGGAACCGCCTGCAACTTGCGAAGCGCCGCATTGACCGCCAGGCGCGGCTCGGGGTACAGCTTGCCGGGATCGAGCACGTAGTTCAGCCGGCATGTCCAGTCGGCGTAATTCAAATACGCGTCGGTCTTCTCGGCGGAATCCAACGGTGCGTATTTCACTTTGTATTGCATCGAATCGCTCTGCAGGGTGAGCGATCCTTCCTTTTCTTTTTGTTCCTCGAATTGCGGATTGAGCTGGAACTTCAATTGATCGAACAGTTGCGGATTTTTCTCACGTGTAAACTTCGCGAGATTTTCCTCCATCGCCGCCCGCGCCACTTTCAACTGGCCGTTTAGTTCTTCGCAGAGTACCGTCGTGGCTTTCATCTGCCGGGTGTTGAGGAGCGTGAACCGCTTCATCGCGGGCTCGAAGATGATCACCTCCCCCAGTTCCTGAATGAAATCGTACGTCTTGCCGCCATGAAACAACGACAGGCTGCGCGCGATGGGCTGTGATTGCGGGGCCTGCTGGTCGAACACGGCCGTGTAAACGTGGATGTCTTGTGCCGGGCAGATCCGCGGTGCGACCAAAACGCAGGCAACGGCGATCAGCAGCGATACTCTTTTCATCGACATGGTCCGTCTCCGTGACGCCGTCTTCAAGACGGCATTCCTGTTGTGCGGATCTCTCCGGCGGGAATTGATTCAGGACGTGATTTTCAGACTGGAAACTTGAGGATGTGAAGTATTGGAATGCCCATTACCGGCTCCATCTCAGCGGGTGCTCAATGGACGGATGTGAGTGAAACGCTTTCGCCGCCGCGCTGCTCGCTATCGAGCGCGGCCGCGATGAAACGGACGATCTCCAGAGTGGATTCGTGCGAAACAGCGGGCTGATTTGACGTGAACGACGTGACGATGTTGCGGCAAAGATTTCGATAGGCGTAACGAGCGGAGACCGGTTGGCTGATGACCCCCTGCTCGCAGAACGCGAGAAAACCGTAAGGGGTCGCCCCCCGGCGCGCGCCGCGCAGCGTGGCGACCCGGCCGTCCGCCCAACGAGCGCACACCAGATCCGCGCCGTCGGTGCCGATGGTCGAGACTTCCTTGCAGCCCGGCCCCATGAGCGCGCAGAGAATCGATACGGCATGAATGCCGTAATGGAACAAACCGGGGTTCCCCTCTGCTTTGTGGGCCGGTCCGTAACAGACGAGGCCGTGCAACGGACCGAGCTCGTGGGCACGCTCGCGAAACTTGGTCACCTCGTCCGCGAATGGAAGCGCGGAGGAGCTGAACAGCAGGGTGTTCCGTTTGTCCGCGAGTTCCACCAGCATTCGGGCCTCCGCAACCGAACAGGTGAAGGGCTTGTCGACAAAGGTCGGAATGCCGGCTTCCAGTAACGGCGCCGCTCGATACAGATGAGCTTGCCCGCAGAGTGAAAGCACGAGCGCCGCATCGATCCGCCCGATGAGTTCCTCGGGAGCATCGACCAGCTCGACACCGCATTCGGCGACTTGCCGGGAAAAACCGGCGATTCGTTCTGGAGCCATCCGCGAAGTTCCGGGGCAGCCGACCACGACGCGCGCACCCTCAACGAACTGATCGCGTTCGACGCCGACGTGGTTGAACCGGCGCGTGAACTCGATCGCGTGGGACGAGTCGAAATCGACGATGCCCAGACGAAGCATGATGTGGGATTGTGGAGAGATAAGACGAGAGGTGCGGGAAGATAGCCGGATTCCCGATTTGAAGCAAGATCCGTTCCCGGAGGGGCATTCGTTGCGGCATTGAGGAATGGGTTGCGATTGGGATCTTTCGGCGATAGAAAACAGAGCCGTCGGCCGGTGCGATCCGCAACCTGTGCTGCCGACACGCGATCGGTTTTCAACGAAGTCCGCCGAATTCTCGAAAGGATTCCCTTGCGCGCCATCGTCTTTGAGCAGTTTGGCAACCCCTCGGAAGTGTTGCAGTTGAAGAATGTTCCCGTCGGCGAACCGCGGAAGGGGGAGATTCGAGTGAAGATGCTCGCCAGCCCCATCAATCCGTCGGACCTGTTGACCATTCGCGGGCTGTACGGTCGGCTCCCCAAACTTCCCGCGACTCCGGGACTCGAGGGAGTGGGAATTGTGAAGGCCGCGGGAGGAGGCTGGTTTGCCCGTTACCTGCTTGGCAAGCGGGTGGCTTTCCTCAACGGTATCTCCGGCAACTGGTGCGAAGAAACAGTGATCCCCGCACGGCAGGCAGTCCCCTTGGCGGCTGACCTGCCGGTCGAACAGGCAGCCATGTTTTTTGTGAACCCCATGACTGCTTATCTGATGCCGTGCGAAGTCTTGAAGGTGCCGGCCGGAGCATGGCTGCTGCAAACCGCCGCCAACTCGTCCGTGGGACATATGGTGATTCGATTGGGGCAAAAGTTCGGGTTCAAAACGTTGAACGTCGTCCGCCGAGCGGAACAGGTGGACGAGTTGACCGCACTCGGCGGAGATGCCGTCGTGCACTTCGATCCCCGCGAGCATTCCCCAAAACATTTGCACGATGAAGTCAAACGGATCGCCGGCCCGTCGTTTGTGAAGTACGCGATCGACGCGGTAGGGGGGGCGACCGGTTCCGCGGCGGCGCAGTGTCTTGGTGCAGGAGGACGAATGCTGGTCTATGGGGCGCTCGCGGATGACCCCCTTTCCATCTCACCACGGACGTTCATCACCTTCGGCACAACGATCGAGGGATTCTGGTTGGCACGATGGATGACCGAAGTAGGGGTGCTGAGAAAGTTGCGAATGGTGCGAAAGATTACACAGTTGATGAGGGAGGGGGTTCTGGTATCGAGTGTGGCGGCCCAATTCCCCCTGGAACAGATCGCCGACGCGGTGCGCGCCGTGGAGACTCCGGGCCGAACCGGTAAAGTGCTGCTGCGCATTGCGGACGAAATCTGAGGTTCGCTGATGATCCCCCAAGGCCGCGCCAGCACACATGTCACTTGGCCGGTGGTCCAGAGCGAATTCCCCTGGTTTGTTTCGCTTTGATAATCGGTTTCGGTTATTCTGAAGCCCACGTATCTGAGCTTCGACGATTGCGACACTTGCGCCTCATGACGAGATGTGTGTTCCTTTCGTGCCGTGCCGTCAGGCTCCCCCACCGTAACGCATAGCGATTAATCCGCCTTATGAGCATGCCCTTCTCCTCGAGTTCCGACCGCAACCCACTCTTTCGCGCCTCTTCCATTTTGCTGGCGGCGCTCTCCTTGTCGATCGGCTGGGGGATCCGCGGGAATTATGGGCACGAAACCGGCGCGATGTTTCCGGGAGCACTCACGGCCATCGCCATCTGCTTGCTCTCCGGCCGAGAGGACTGGCGGGAGCGGGTTCCGTACTTCGCCTGCCTGGGGGCGTTGGGGTGGGGCTTCGGCGGTTCGATCTCGTACATGCAGGTGATTGGTTACGTGCAGTCGGGCAATCTGGAATCGCAATACTACGGTTGCTGGGGGCTGTTCTTCATCGGTTTTCTGTGGGCGTCTTTGGGAGGGGCCGGCACCGCGCTACCGGCAGTTCTTGACCGGGAAAGCCTGCAGGAGCTGTTCAAGCCATTGACACTGCTGCTTGGGCTGTGGGGCGTGCTGTACTTCGTCCGAGTCCCGTTGACTTTGCTGGCACAGGATCACCTCGCCGCGCATTTTCTCACCGAGCTTCCCGCAAAGGAAATTAAGAACGGCTTCGAGCTGGCCTTGTACTGGTTCGACAGCGACTGGCTTTCGGTGATTGTGATTCTCGCGGGAATTCTCGCGTTCGATCTGATCGACCGGCGGTTCGAAAAGAGCCTGTGGCTGCTCGTGCTGGCGGGGGCCGGGGGACTCATCGGTTACGGCGTGCAGCTCGCGATCAAAGCGGCCGGCAAGTCGGACCGGGTTTACGAACTCCTCGTGCGTCATCATGACGGCATCATTCCGCACAAGCCTGAGGATCTCGTCGCCAACTGGCCAACGTTGTTTCTGCACTTCAGCCAATTCACGGGACTGGCCGTGGGGCTCATCATTGGCATCGCCGTTTACTTCACGCGGTTTGGAAAGTTCCGTTGCGGATCGTCGCTGTTCGTGCACATGGCGGTCGGCTGGTTCGTCAGTTTTCTGCTGTTCCCGGTATTACTGGATGTGCGGATGACACCGCCCCGCGGCGACAACTGGGCCGGCGTGCTGGGAGTTTTTGTCGGCGCGATGATCTACTTTCTGCGGAACAACCTGCAATCGGTCGCGGCGGCGTCAGTCGTGGCGGGGACGATCGGCGGCCTCGGCTTTTCCGGGATTGCGTGGCTGGAAGCGATGCTCGAATCGTTCGGCAATCACAACATCGCGAAGGTGGAGGGACTCGATCAGGCCTGGACCGATTGGCAGCAGACCGACTCTCTCAACATTCCGGAGTTCCTGCAAAACTTATTGAGCGACAAGGATTTCCTGGCGCAGTACAAACCGTGGGTGCATTATCACAGCGCGAACTGGCACAGCTTTCTGGAACAAAGCTACGGATTCGTGAACGGGATCGCGGTCGTGATTGCGCTGGCATTGCTCCTGCGTCGATTGGGTCCGCTGAACGACGAGGCACCCCGGCGGCGCTGGCCCGAGATTATTGCGATCGTGCTGTCCCTGCCGGCGCTCTTGTACGTCAACATGATCAAGAACGTGAACGACTGGGCCTCGGACGGGGGGGGCTCCCCGGCGATGCAGCGCGTGATGAAAACACCATTGATGGATTTTTCCCTCTCGGCCTGGGGATGGTTCAATCTGTTCTTTGGTTTTGCAGGGCTGGCAATGCTGATCTTGATGAGCGTGCAGTCTCGCCGCAAGCTCGCGATTTTGCCATCCAATTGGCTGGGACGGGGGCAATTGCTGTTCTACGTGCTGCTCTGGTCGTTCACGCTGGGCAATTTCACGAAGGCACTGGCCGGCTTTAACGAACAGCGGCTGCTGACCGAAGGGGTGATCATCGTCAATTCAGTGATCGTCACGCTGATGATTCTGCTGCTTCCCGCCGACGATGGCGAACTCGACACTCCGGTCCGCGGCTCCATGAAACGTCTCTGGTGGGGGGCGGTGCTGGCCATGGTGCTGACCGCGGTGGTGATTCCGCCGGCGGAAGCGTTTTCCGTGCGGTGCGTGTATGGCGATGCGAATATCGGGAAGCGAGGACAGGACTACCGGTTCGGGCCGAAAGCGACCTGGAAGCTGAAACCGCACGTCAAGAACGTACGGGACAAGGAAAAGAAATGAATGTCGGATCGCGAGGGGGCGATCGAATGATCGTCACATACATCCGCGAGCGTTAACGTTCACCTCAACTCGCTCCGCGCATAAAAAACGCCGCGGACCGGCTGTCACTCGGCTCCGCGGCGTCAATTGTTGCTTGTCGACAAATTGCGACGTTTTACTGCCGGCCGGTCACAGGCCTTCTTTGATGACCGAGAGAGCTCCCGGCGACTTGCCGCTGTCTTTTTCTTCCGTGCCGAAGGTGGAGACATACAACCTGCCGTCCTTGTCGAAGGCGATGCCGGTCGGCTTGTCGAGCGAGAGAATCTTCTTCGGCTTCACTTCTTCCCCTTCGATCACCAGCTCGAACAGACCTCCGTCACTCGGGTTGGCCCAGGCAAAGTCGGTTCCGTACAGCTTTTGTGTTTTGGGGCTGTAGGCCAAGCCGGAAAGATCGTGCAGACCAGTCTTTAACTTCCGCAACAGCTTCCCGGTTGCCGGATCGTAGAAGGTCAGCAGGCTGTCCCCGGGCGTGTTGACCTCCCCCATCTGTCCGACGACAAGTTCCTTGCCGTCCGTGGTAAACGTGACCGGAACAGGAGCATCGACCTCGGTGGCGGGTTTCGTGGCAATATAGGGCTTCAATTCGCCCGGCTTGCCGTCGGTCACTTCGGCCATGGCGATCCAGCCTTTCGTGTCGTCGCCGTTGCAGGTGACGAAGATCTTATTTCCGCCGACCGCCACACCGTAGAAGTTTCCTTCCCCCTTGGCCGACTGTTCCCCTGCTTTGATCGGGCCAAGCGTGAATGCGGCGGCGTCTTCTTTCTGGTAATCGACGAGCCCCTTGTCTCCCACCTTGTAGACGCGGACCAGTTCTTCGCCATCGACGCGACTGCCGTCACCGACAACGAGATGGTCGTTGTTGAGAAACGCCAACCCCAGCGGACCGATGTTGTACTTCGGCCCCTTGCCGTACACGTCAATCGGATCGGGATACCCCGCAATCTCGATGGGTGCTTTGTGATCGTTCCCCGGTGCGGGAATGTAACGGTACACCCCGTATCGGCTGGCGACAAAGACGTGGCCTGTGCTCGGCTGAATGGCGATGCCGCACGGGCTTTCGAGATTCGTCACGACAGCTTCCGCCTCGACCGCTGCCCCTTCCTTCTTTGCTGCCCCTGCGGGAGGATCGGCCGCGAGGATGACCGACGGCAAAGCCAGGGCGAGCAGGACAAGCAAGGCCGGAGCACACAGCCATTGATGACGTCGATTCGTGCGCATGACTTTCTCACTTTCTCTGTCACTCAAAGGGGAAGAACAGGCAGCCGGAGGGTCGGTTTTCCGGTTCAGTTGACGAATTTCGCAAACGATCAGGATCGTACTGGAATCAAAATCAGATTGCAAACAGGAGAGTACGGACTGCACATCCGCGCACCCGCAAAATTGAGAGGGGCTCGCTCAGGGAAGCTGCGGCGGTTTGTGGTCGGGGTAACTTCCGCTCGCGAGCCCTTCTTTCATAAAGGTCACAAGGTCGGCAATTTCCTCCTTCGAGAGATTGCGCGCGAAGATCTCCTCGTCGAGGGAATCGTTGGCGATTCCCCCTTTCGAGTAATGCTCGACGACCTCTTCCAACGTCTTCAGGCTGCCGTCGTGCATGTAGGGGGCCGATCGGGCGACGTCACGCAACGTCGGCGTCTTGAAACTGCCGCGATCCCCCGCCAGCTTGCTGATCGCCTCCCGGCCAACATCGGGCTTCGGCTTGTCCATGCCGATGCCGATGTTATGAAATGCGTTGTCGGTGAAGTTTGAACCGGTGTGGCAGGCGCTGCAATGCCCCTTGCCGAAGAACAGGTCCATCCCCCGCTTCGCCCCTTCCGAGAGCGCAGCCTTATCTCCCGTCTTGAAGCGGTCGTAGGGGGCATCGCCCGAGAGAACCGTCCGCTCGTACGCGGCGATCGCCTTCGCGATCCCGTCGGATGTGACGTCGCTTCCGAACACCTTCTGAAACTGAGCTTTATACCCATCAATGCCGTTCAGCTTCTGGACGACCTCCGGCAACGTCATGTTCATTTCGATCGGATTCTGGATCGGCCCGAGCGCCTGTTCTTCCAGGCTCCCCGCGCGGCCATCCCAGAACTGAAACTTCTGATACGCCGTATTGATCACGGTCGGAGCACTGCGTCCCCCTTGCTTTCCCTCGACGCCGGTCGCGAAACGTTCGCCGTTGCTGTACCCCTTTGCGGGATCGTGGCAACTGGCGCACGAGACTTTGCCATCGCGCGACAGCCGGCCGTCAAAATAAAGTTGCTTGCCCAGCGCGATCTTGTCGTCGGTCGGCGGGTTGTCCTTGGGGAACGGAATCGAAGGAAGACCGAGCGGGGTTGTCCCCTTGACGGTCGGTTTAGCATCCTCCGCCGTTCCCCACCCCCCCAACAAAATGAATACCGCCAAAATGGCCAAGCCGAGGCGGGCGAAGCGGAAGTTCAAGGGGGAGGGGGCACGGCGATGCGCGTTCATCGGAGTTCCTCTGGGGCTGGTGCGGGCGGTTTCGTCAAGTTGCGACACAAGTTGATGTTGCGTTCGTGAATCGCTGTGCTTATTGTCCGCCTGAAGAGCAGGATCTGCAAGCGTGCTGCAAGCCGTCCGCAAAGGAACCCGCCGACGATTGTAGAACACTCCCCCAACTGTTCGCGCTCGGATTGCTAGGCTCGCTGAAGTTACCGAAGCCTACCAACGAATTATTGAAATCAAGGATGCCCCGGCGATGAACCGCGTCCGCGTCGCAAAAATCCTCAAAGAGGGTCAGGTCGGCGAACAACTCGAAGTGAAGGGGTGGGTCCGCACCCGGCGGGACTCGAAGCAGGGATTCTCGTTCATCGAGCTCAACGACGGCAGCGCGATGGCAAACCTGCAGATTGTCGTCGGTTCCGATGTCCCCGGCTACGAGCAGGCGATTCACGACGTCACCACCGGGGCCAGTATCGCTGCACGCGGCACGCTGCAGGAATCTCCCGGCAAGGGACAGCGCGTCGAACTCCACGCGTCGTCGCTCGTGGTTCTGGGAACAGCCGACGCACAGGAGTATCCACTCCAGAAGAAACGGCACAGCTTCGAGTTTCTGCGGGAGATCGCGCACCTTCGCCCGCGGACGAACACCTTCGGGGCGATCGCCCGCGTGCGGAATGCCGTTTCGCGGTCAATTCACAATTTCTTCCAGTCGCGCGGCTTTCTGTACATCCAGACGCCGATCATCACCACCAGCGACTGCGAAGGAGCCGGCGAAATGTTCCAGGTGACGACGCTCGACCTGACGCGGCTCGCGAAATCACAGCACGAAATCGATTATGGACAGGACTTCTTCGGCAAGAAAGCCTCGCTCACCGTCAGCGGGCAGCTCGAAGCCGAGATCTTTGCAACATCGCTCGGCGAATGCTACACCTTCGGCCCGACGTTTCGCGCGGAGAACTCGAACACCACCCGGCATCTCGCGGAGTTCTGGATGATCGAACCGGAGATGCCGTTCTACGAACTCGATGACAACATGCGGCTGGCGGAGGAATTCATCCGGACCATTCTCCGCGACATGTACACGGATTGTTCCGAGGATATGGCCTTCTTCAATGAGCGGATCGACAACACCCTGGCCGCGACCCTCGCGAACATTATCGAGCACGACTTCATTCGTCTTCCCTACACTGAGGCGATCGAACTGCTTACCAAGAGCGGCAGGACGTTCGAGTACCCCATTGAATGGGGAAAAGACTTGCAGTCGGAGCACGAACGCTATTTGACCGAGGAACATTTCAAGCAGCCGGTAATCCTGTTCGACTACCCGCGAACCATCAAGCCGTTTTACATGCGCTGCAATGAAGACGGCCGCACGGTGCGGGCGATGGATGTGCTGGTGCCGCGTGTCGGTGAAATCATCGGCGGCAGCCAGCGCGAAGAGCGGTACGACGTGCTCGTCGAGCGGCTGCGCGAGTGCCGCCTCAACCCGGATGACTACTGGTGGTATCTCGAACTCCGCAAATACGGCACCGTGCCGCACTCGGGTTTCGGCCTCGGGCTGGAACGGGTGATTCAACTGGTCACCGGGATGGGAAACATCCGCGACTGCATCCCTTTCGCCCGCACGCCGCGGAACGCGGAGTTTTGACGAAGCGGCCAGCCATCAGCGGTCAGCTAACAGACAAAAACAGAAAAGAATTGAGATCGCCGCGTGGTGCCCCGCAATTCGCAATCCACAAATCGCAATCCGCGACTGTCGATCTGGACGATCGTCAAGTGGACGTTGTTCGCGGTCACAATGGTCTTCGTCGGTAGGCAAGCGTGGAACCTGTGGCATCAGGACGAGATTCAGCACGCTTCGTTGTCGCAGATTCACGTCGGATGGCTGGCGCTGTCGAGCGTGGTGTATGCCGTCGGTTGGATTCCCTCCGCCTGGTTCTGGCATCGCATGATGCAGGTGATGGGAGGAGACATTCGCTTCCGAGATACGACCCGTGCCTATTACTGCGGGCATCTTGGCAAATACGTTCCCGGCAAGGCGATGGTGTTGATCATTCGCGCGGGGATGATGAAGGAACGGGGTTCGCGGGCCTGGGCGGCGGCGCTCAGTGCGACCTACGAAACGCTGATGATGATGGGGACCGGCGTTGCTGTCGGGGGGGCACTGGCACCATTGTTGTTTACGAAGGCTCAACTCGACAAGTGGCCGAGCTGGGTTGCGGAGATCGTGGCGCGTCCCTGGTTGCCGGTGGTCGTTGTCGGGGTGATTGCTCTTGCCGCGATGCCGATTGTTTCGCGCTTGCTCACCCTCATTGCCGGCCGATGGACGCCGCGCGACATGCTGGCCGCGGGACATTCGATTCATGTCCCCACCCGACTGCTGATCGAAGGAATGGGGACGTTCGTGATCGCCTGGTTATTGCAGGGGTTGAGCCTGGGGCTCACGCTGCGCGGCGTGACCGGCGACTCCGGGGCCACGTTTTCTCTGAATGAATTGCCGGTCTGGACCGGTGCGATGGCGGTTTCGACCTCCATCGGCTTTGCGGTCCTCTTTGCGCCGGGAGGGCTGGGTGTGCGCGAAGGATTGCTGATGGGAGTGCTCAGCCGGCAGCCGATGATCGGCGCCCGGGAAGCTCTCCTGGCGACGGTTTTATCGCGATTGATTTCGCTGGTGACTGAACTCCTCGTCGCGGGGGTCTTATACTATCTGGTCCCCCCCGCCGTGCGGGCGAGGCTCGATGTCGATTCGCAATCGAAGGACTCTTCGCAGTGAAGCTTTCCATCATCGTGCCGGTGTTTAATGAGGCCGAGAGCCTGCCGCAGCTTCACCGAGAGATCACGGAAGCGTGCACCGCGCGCGGCGTCGATTGTGAAATAATTTTGGTCGACGACGGCTCGACTGATGCGTCATGGAACGTTATCGGCGATCTGGCCGCGGCTGACGCGCGCGTTTCGGGGATTCGATTCCGCCGAAACTTTGGCAAGGCGGCAGCGCTCAGTGCCGCAATGCGGGCCGCGCGCGGCGAATTGATGCTCATGCTCGATGCCGATCTGCAGGATGATCCCGCCGAGATCGGACGACTCCTCGACAAGCTCGATGAGGGATACGACGTCGTCAACGGCTGGAAGCAGACGCGACACGATCCGTGGCACAAAGTTTACCCGAGCAAAGTTTTCAACGGGATGATCGGCACCTGCACCGGACTGTGGCTGCACGATCACAACTGCGGACTGAAACTGTTTCGCGCGGAGGTCTCCCGGGAGATTCGCATCTACGGCGAACTCCACCGGTTCATTCCTGTCCTCGCCCATGCACGCGGGTTTAAGGTTACGGAAATACCGGTTCATCATCGCGAACGAAAATTCGGCCGCTCAAAGTACGGCATCCGCCGGTTCGTCCGCGGCTTTCTTGATCTGCTGACCGTGACGTTTCTCACCGGCTTCGGACAGCGGCCACAGCACATTCTCGGCGGCGTGGGGCTCGGCTTCTTCGGGCTTGGGCTGCTTGGCCTATGTTACCTCGGCCTGATTTGGATGTTGACGAATATCTTCGGAATGAATTTTGGACCGATCGGTCCCCGGCCGTTGCTGGCGTATTCGGTCGCGTCGGCCTTGCTCGGAGCACAGGCTCTCACTCTGGGGCTGCTGGCGGAGATGCTCGTGGCCCATACCGGACGAGAGACCGACAATTACAGCATCGCGGAACGGACGTCTTCGAAGGACAGGACGGTCGATTCCCCCGGCGGATCATAGTTTCCACAACCGAGAAATGAACTGAATCGAAACGATGATTACGCCTCCCGCCAGTAACGAACATCCGAGTTTCTGGAAAGAAGCCTTCACTTGGGTCGGCTCCGCGACGCCGCGCGTCTTGCCAAACGTCGTCCTGTTCGGACTGTTTGCCGCCGCGATTATTGTGGCCGATGAATACCTGGAGTCAAAATACGAACTGCGGATCAGCATTCCGATCACGCCGTTTGAGTTCGGCGGAGCGGTGCTCGCCTTGCTGATGGTGCTGCGGACGAACGCCGGCTACGACCGCTGGTGGGAAGCACGCAAACTGTGGGGCGGGATTGTCAATCAGTCGCGGAATCTGGCGATCAATGCCGTCATTTATGGTCCCAAGGACCAGCGATGGCGCGAAAACATCGTCCGTTGGACCGCGGCCTTCTGTCACGTCGCGCGGCGCAGCCTGCGCGGCGAGCGGGAGATTCCCGAGGTAGCGGCACTCGTGGGGGAATCGGCAGCGTTAGAGATTGCGGCGGCAGTCCATATGCCAAGCTACGTTGCCGGGCGGATCGCGCAAGAGTTGCGATCGGTTCTGGACGATCAACCGAACTTCGGGTACCAGTTCTTGCAGATCGACCGGGAACGGGCGACGCTCATCGATCACATTGGCGGCTGCGAGCGAATTCTCAAAACGCCATTGCCGAACGTCTATGCAATCAAGATTCGCCGGTTCATCGTGTTGTTCCTAGCGCTCATTCCACTCGCCCTGCTGCACAAGATCGAACGCGATTGGGGAATTCCAATTCTGACAATGGTGATCGCCTACCCGCTGCTTTCGCTCGACGCCATCGGCGAGTCGCTGCAGAATCCGTTCGATGTGAAGCGAATGAGCCACCTGCCGCTCGATTCCATCTGTAAGACGATTGAATCCAACGTGCTGGCGGTTCCGCGGATGTGTTCCGAAGACCGTAGCGCTTCCGAGGCGGGAGATCAGCGCGAACGCGTCTGACGCCACTGCTCGACCGCAGCGTCGATGTCGACCGGCAACACCCCCGCCGAGGGCCCGGGGGTAATCGCGAAGTGAGCTTTGCGGATCCGCTCGTTGAGTTGTTCGAGCCGGCGACGGACCGCGCTTTCCGTTGGGAGTTCCGCAAGCGAATCAAGAGTCCGTTCGGCATCCAGCCGGGCTTCGAGAACCGGCGGCAACACCGACAACTGTTCCGCCTTGAGCTTCTGCTTCAGCCACCAGTTTTCATCCGGAGGCTGGTCGATACCGGGAATCGGTTGGCCGAACCCAGGAAGCGATTGGAACAGCCCCTCTTCCTGCGCCTCGCGAATTTTTCGTTCAGCGAAAGATTCCCACGTCTCGCTGATCGGTTTGCGTTCGGTCATTGGGACGCCGTGGTGAACTCACTTCACCGAAAACTTGTGGATCGTCGTCTGCTTGTAGACTTTGCCCGGTTCGAGAATTGTCGAGGGGAACTCGGGATGGTTCGGCGAATCGGGGTAGTGCTGACACTCGAGGCAGAAGGCGGTCTGCTTCGCGAAGCCGCCCGAACCGGGGGAACCGTCGAGGAAGTTGCCAGTGTAGAACTGCACGCCCGGCTCGGTCGTCAGAACTTCCATCACGCGGCCCGACAGCGGATCGTGAACCTTTGCAATCGGTGTCGGCGATCCGCTCGATCCGTTGAGGACGTAGCAGTGATCGTAGCCGCCCGGAACCTGCGCGATCTCCGCTCCGATCTTCTTCGGTGCGGAAAAATCGAACGGTGTTCCCTTCACGTCTTTCAGTTCGCCGGTGGCGAGCAGATGATCATCGACCGGCAGATATTTGCCGCAATGGAGGTGCAGTTCGTGGTCGAGGACGTCGCGCGAGCCGGCCCCGGCTAGATTCCAGTAGGCATGATTAGTGAGGTTGACCGGCGTCGGCTTGTCGGTGGTCGCCGAGTATTCAATTCGCAATTCGTTATTGTTGTTGAGCGTATAGATGACGGTGGCTTTCAGATTGCCAGGGTAGCCTTCCTCGCCATCTTTGCTGTTGTA
>CAZVJA010000124.1:0-15032 GCA_964626885.1 uncultured Planctomycetaceae bacterium
CGGCAGGTGGCCATGGCCAGCTTCAACAAAGTCATCTTGTTGGGAAACCTGACTCGCGATCCGCAAGTGCGTTATACCCCGAGCGGAACCGCCGTCACGGACATCGGCCTGGCTGTCAATCGCACCTGGTTCGATAAGCAATCCAACTCACGGCGGGACGAGACAACCTTCGTCGATGTCACTCTTTGGGGACGTCAGGCGGAAGTCGCGGGGGAATACCTTGCCAAGGGACGCCAAGTTCTTATCGAGGGGCGTCTGCAGTTGGACACGTGGGACGATAAAGAGACCGGCCAGAAGCGCTCGAAGCTGCGTGTCGTCGGCGAAAACATGACCATGGTCGGCGGCCGCTCGGAGGGCGGGGGAGGCCGAAGCGGCGGCGGCGGACAGCCGCGTGAATCGCAGCCGTCCGGTCCGGAAGATTCCTTTTATGACTCTCCCGCCGGCTCTCCGCCGGAGGATGAAGTTCCGTTTTGAAATGGATGACTCGTCGGTCACGGCTCAGCAGTCACGAAGTGCAAACAATCGGGCTCGATTGCTGCGGACGACGATGGAATGAATATTGTTCAGTTTGTTCTCGAAGGAAATTGTGACGCATGCCTGTAAAACGAAAGACCGCCGCCGTCAGCGGTTCGACGAATTCGTCGATCGATGTGCTGTTGGCCGAAGATGTTGCCTCCCTGGGGAACCAAGGGGAGATCGTCCGAGTGAAGCCGGGTTATGCCCGCAATTTTCTGCTCCCCCAAGGGCTTGCCACCATTGCCACGGCTCATAACAAGCGCATGGTCGAGCAGCACAAGATCCGGGTCGCGGAACTGCAGGCAGAGCGTCTCAAGGAACTCCGCGGACGGGCCGAAGCGCTGACGAAGCACAACGTCACCCTCGAAGCGAACGCGAACAAAGAGCAGCACCTTTACGGCTCGATCGTCGCGTCGGATATCAGCAAAGCGCTGAAAACAGCCGGCTTCGCTGTCGAACCGGAGCACGTGAAGCTTGAGGGACCGCTCAAGCAACTCGGCATGTACACGGTGAAGATCGAGCTGCATCCGGAAGTGAAGACCGAGGTCAAGGTCTGGGTCGTTCCGACCGCCGGAACCAAAATGTGATTGTTTGCGAAGCCTTCGCCCGAGGGAAGACGCCGAACTTCAACGGCTAACCCGAATGGAAGTCAAACGAATCTGAGCCCACCGGCAGTCGCCGGTGGGCTTCTTCTCGCCACGGAGGGATATCCAGCATGTCCGTCGCGCAACCCGCCTCTGACCTGGCGGATCGCCTTCCCCCGCAGAACCTGGACGCCGAACGAGGCGTTCTCGGCAGCATCCTGCTGTGGAATGACGCGATTGATGAAGTCAGCGAGTTCCTCTCCGCGACTCATTTCTACAATGATGCCCATCGCCGGATGTACGGGGCAATCCAGCATCTTTACGAACGGGGCGTGCGCGGAATCGACGCCGTCACGCTGGCCGAGGAATTGGAACGGCGGAACGAGCTCGAGGAAATCGGCGGCCCCGCTTATCTGCACGACATTCTCGAAGCGGTCCCGCACTCGGCCCATGCCAAGTATTACGCGAACATTGTTCGCGAGAAGTACATCCAGCGGAGCCTCATCTCCGCCTGTTCCGAGATTCTGCGCGACACCTACGACTCCGCGCAGGAAACGGAAGAGATTCTGCAAGGGGCCGAAAAACGGATCTTCCAAATTCTCGAACAGCAGGAACGCAACCAGAAGTTCGCCATCAAAGACATTTTGATGGACGCCTTCGACCGCATTAACGAGCGGCTGGAAAAAGTCGGCTCGATCAGCGGGCTGCCGACATCCTTCACCGACGTCGACGCCAAGACAAACGGCTTCCAGCCGGCCGAACTGATCGTGCTCGCCGCGCGGCCGAGCATGGGAAAAACGGCGCTCGTCTGCAACTGGGCTGACGGAGTCGCGCGGCATGCCGGCAAGGGAGTGCTGCTGTTCAGCCTCGAACAGTCGAAGCTCGAGCTCGCGGAGCGGTTTCTGTGCATTTCCGCGACGATCGACGGCCACAAGCTCCGCGCGGGAGATCTCAACGAGGAAGAGCGGCACATGCTGATGCGGGCCTCCTCCGAGTTAAGCGAGTTGCCGTTGTTCATTGACGACCAGCCGGGACGGACGATGGGGCAAATCAGCGCGATTGCCCGGCGCCTGAAGCGGCAGCATGACCTCGGCATGATCATCATCGACTATCTGCAATTGATCGAGCCGGATGACAAACGCGCCCCGCGCGAACAGCAGATCGCCCTCATCACGCGACGCCTCAAGCAATTGGCCAAGGAACTCGCCATTCCGGTGCTGGCCTTGGCGCAGCTCAATCGAGGAGTGGAACTTCGCGAAGACAAGCGTCCGCGCCTGGCCGACCTCCGCGAGAGTGGTGCCATCGAGCAGGATGCCGACCTTGTGATGTTTCTCCACCGCCCGGACGCCTATCAGGCAGACGATCGCCCCGGCGAGGCGGAATTAATTATCGCCAAGCACCGCAGCGGACCGACGGGAATTGTGACGCTGACCTGGCGGAAAGAGTACATGAAGTTCGCCGACTACAGCCCGCTGCACGAACCGGCGGGAGGGTACTTCAGTTCCTCCACCAGTTCCGCGGATTCCTTCGACTGACGATCATCCACTTTCTGCGAACGGGATCGATCCGGAATCGATCCCGTTTTGTTTTACCTCGCGTTGCTGTTGACTCAGCGAAGCCGGCCCCGGTACGGGAAAATGCTGGCATCGCATTTCTCGCTCGACTATTTTGAAGAGCTTCTGTTCCGCGAGTTTTTGAGTGCATGGCCTCCCCGCAGGTGATTTCAAAACCATGTATTCGGGAGGGCGACACTCCTGTGGAGCCGCCACAACGAGAGACTTTCGGACGCAGCGGCTCGGCGGGAGCCTCGCCCTCCCACTTTTGAAACCACGTGTAACGAACAAATGAAGCCGAGGTGTCTCTCATGCCTTTCAACGTCAGCGTGAAGTCTCAATCCCCCTCGGTTGCAAAAGGATCGTCGCGGTGCGCGGAGTAAATGCCAATTAACGATGGGATCGACTTCGGATAAGAACCGATGACAAAACCGATTGGAATCTCGATTATTTTCCAGATTGTCGCGATTGCGGCTATTGCTCCAAGCGCGATGAACGCGGCGGAGTCCTTTCCAGCCATCCCGCGCAAATTGCCGCCGCAGGGAAAGAAGCTGGAAGACGACATCCGCGGCGATCTGGAACATCGGCTGAACCGAGTGCAGGAACGATTGGCACGGCACTCCGACCATGCTCTTGCCCCTGATATCGAAATTTTCACCGGCGCGGTGGAACTGGCTTTGAAGTTCGGCGAGTTCTACGCTGAGCAGGACGTGAAGCGGGCAATCGAGCTGCTCGACACCGCCTCCAAACGTCTTGATGCGCTCGAAGCGGGAAAAGCCCCGTGGGTTGAGGATCGCGGGCTCATAGTGCGCGGCTATCGCTCGTCCGTCGACGGGTCGGTTCAACCGTATGGGCTGGTCATCCCGGAAAAGCTCGATCGGAGCAAGCCGGTACCGCTCTATGTCTGGCTGCATGGGCGCGGCGATCAATCCACGAATCTTCACTTCCTTCACCAGCGGCAAACGCAAGTCGGCAACATCGCGCCGCCGAATGCGATCGTGATACACCCTTGGGGTCGGCATTGTCTCGGGTACAAGTCGGCCGGTGAGATCGACGTGCTGGAAGCGACCGATCATGTGATGACACAGTACAAAATCGACTCTCGGCGAGTCGTGCTGATGGGGTTCTCGATGGGCGGGGCAGGGTGCTGGCATGTCGGAGCCCATTACTCGGACCGCTGGGTCGCGATGAGTCCCGGCGCGGGGTTTGCCGAAACGGCACGCTACCAGCACATCGATCCGCAGAGCGTTCCCTGGTACGAACGGACATTGTGGGGAGTGTATGACGTCCCCGACTACGTGCGAAATTTGTTCAACCTCCCGGTCATCGCCTATAGCGGCGAGAACGACAAGCAGATTCAGGCGGCTCGCATGATGGAGGAAGCCTTTGCCGTGGAAGGGAAGAAGCTGCGTCACCTGATCGGCCCGGGCGTGGAACACAAATACCATCCGGAGACGCTTGCCGAACTGTTGAAGGAGCTAGACCGCCATTGCGAGCGCGGACTCGATACTGATCCTCGAACCGTTTCGCTGCAAACACGGACGCTGCGGTATCACAAGGTTCACTGGGCCGATGTGCAGCGGCTGGAAGAGCATTGGCAGGACACTCGCGTCGATGCGGAACGGACCGCTGACGACAAATTGCAACTCACGACCCGAAACGTCGCTTCGCTGATGCTTTCCCCAACGAAGCTGCCCCAACAGGTGAAGATTTCTATCGATGGTCAAAAGTTGCCGGTCGCCCCCAACCGTGATGAACGGACGAAGCAGGCCGTCATCCGACTGGTCAAACGAGAGGGGAAATGGGAGCAGCAGCATTCGGACGCCGCCGCAGCTGGTTCACCCATCAAACGGCCCGGTCTGCAAGGTCCGATCGACGATGCCTTTCTCGATCCTTTTCTCGTGGTGCTCCCTTCCGGAAAGTGTCGGCATCCGGCGGTACAGCAGTGGGTTGATTTTGAATCGGGCCGTTTTTTGGATCGCTGGGTCGGGCTGTATCGAGGTGCGCCCCGCGTGAAGCGAGATTATGAGGTCACCGCGGAGGATCTCTCGCGTTACCATCTCTTGCTATGGGGTGATCCGTCCGCCAACCAGGTGCTGACACGCGTCGCATCGCGATTGCCGATCCAATGGACGGAGAATGCGATCATGGTTGGCGCCGAACGATACCCGGCGGCTGGCCACGTGCCGGTAATGATCTTTCCGAATCCCGAATCTCCCGGGAAGTATATCGTGCTCAACAGCGGTCCGACGTTCCGCGAAGATCACGACCGCACGAATTCCTTGCAGAACCCGAAGCTCCCGGACTGGGCGATCTTCGATCTGTCGCAGCCGCCGAATGGAACATCGGCGGGGCGAGTCGTCGCGGCGGACTTCTTCGACGAACGGTGGCAGCTTCGGGCAAAGCGATAAGCGGCTCGCTGGGTCGCGATTATTGCTGTCCCAGCTCACGTTCAATGATCTGGCAGAGGGTCTCGGCCGAGCTCACCTCGCCGGAGAGGGTCGACTTGGGGAAGAGCAGCTTGGGAATGCTTCCGCTTCCCGACCGCTGGTAAAGCTCGACATGCTTCGCGACATACTTGCCGCACCAGGGTTGTGCGAGTTCCTTCCGCAGAGCTTCTTCCCCCACAAGTTGTGCGGCGTACTGCCGGGCTTCGGTCGAATTGCGCGCGTACGACGACTCGAACAACCAGTTGTGGAACTGCAGGAACTTCTTGGCATCGACGCGCCACACAGCCACCGCCAGCCGCGCGAGTTCGCAACCCCCCGATGTGTAGGAGTGGTTCGCCAGATTCGGACTGTGGCAGCTCCCATCCATCGGAACCGGCAAAGCAATGACCGCCAGATCATCGCCATAGCGTTCCATCGCCCCCCGGAGCGCCTGGTGAGTCGCGCGGCAATGGGGACAGGTGTAGTCGAACATCTCGACGAACAGGTACTTCGCGTCTTTCTTTCCCAGCAGCGGCCATTGCTCAATGTTCAACGTGGTGCGATTGCCGGAGACGGTGATCAGCCGTTTCTTCGGCTCTTCGGCGGCGGGCTTTTCGGCTGCCGGTTTCGAAGCCTCGGGCTTGGCTTGGTCCGCCGATCCTTTTTCCGACTTCTCGTCGGATTTCGCGGCAGTGTCTTTGGTGCCTGCCTTCACGGCGTCATCCGCAAAAGCAAAACCGGCCGGCTGCAAGAAGAGCAGGCCGGCCAGTGTCAGAATGATGGAACTCGCCGCAGGCCGCGCGTCACGAAACAGCATCGTTTTTCCTCCTGAATCGACGTTTGCTGCAAAACCGCGGGCGGCTTCATCCGCACCGGGATCAAAATGGCTCGAAGACCTCGACATTCTGGCTCGCGGTCGACGTGGTCGAACCGGCCGCGACCGGGATTGTCTCCATCAGTTCTTCCTCCGCCGGCGCAACAGCTTCGTCGGCGAAGCGCTCGATTTTATATGTCGGAGGGGGGGCAATCATCAACTGTCCACCGATCAACAGGCCGACCCCGAGGATGCTTAACGTCGCCAGTTGCGATGTCATTCGCGTCCCGAGGGGCCTTTTCCAAAGCACGGCCGTGGCGAGAGCAATACCACAAGCATGTGCCGCGATGCAATACGGACAGAGATGGCCAATCGCGAAAATTTGCAGGCTGACGAACCAGATCGCCGCCAAGCCGGCCGCCAAGGAACAGATCGTCACCAGGCCCCAGGCCATTCCGCGGCGATTCCCGGTATTCGCCGGCTTGCAGACGGAGAGTGCGACCGCCAACAGAGCGTACATCAAGAAGGCGGGAATGCTCACCGACACGCCGCCGACTTTCGACCAGCGGCTGTGCAGCACATGGCTGCAATTCCACAGCTTTCCCGCCTCGCAGCCGGCGACCTCACCGGCGTTAAAGGCGACGTACGCCAAATAACCAGTGATGCACAATGCCGCGCCGCACAGTCCACGCAACACCCAAAGGTAGGTTTTTGACGGTCGGGCGGACGCATCGAACAGTCGAAGATTGTGGTCGGTAGACGGAGTCGGACGATTCAAAACTTGGGTGAAGGCGCTCATCGGACCCTCCTGGAGCCGTTCGGCAGATGTATGTGAGGCACATTCCCGGCGGAACCACAAGCCGTGCGTTCACGAGGGAGTGCGTGATGGTGGGACAGCAAACCACGGGAACCAGGGCGCGTTCGCGCGTCAGGCTGATTCCGCGATAACATACACCACTCTGTTCATCACGCGGCGCGAATTTTTCCCCCGGACGAGAACTTGTCACTTTCCTCGTCCGCGCGTCGGCACGGCTTCGCCAGCCTTGCCAGATCTCAACAGCCAACATCCTTCCCAGGCCCGCAAACCTGATCCAATCGCTTCATCGTGGGAACCAGAACACTACCCACGGAGCGAGTCCGACCAACCGCTTCGCCGATCGGGCAGACTCTGAGAGACCCACTCTCAATGCCAATTATACGCAGGCTGTCAAATCGGGAAGAGGTATTGCTGGGGCATTACGCCCTATGACCTGCAAAATCCGTTACCGCCCGTGCTCTGGATGGTATCCGTGCGTCTTCAGCCGGATGCGGTACAGGCTGAAGTCGACCGTGATATAGAGGACATTGCTCTCCTCGCCGACGCCGAACTCGACATTGCTCGGGATTCCCACTGCCGGGTGATTGGGGTCCGCCTTCTGATTTCTCGCCCCTGTGGGGATGAACGCCACTTCGTGCCCGTCGGAATCGATGACCAGCACGCCGGGGCGTTTCAGGCCGCGCGGGGTGAGGTAGACATGCCCTTCCGCGTCGACCGTCATGCCGTCGCAACCGGCTTGATCACCGAAGTCGATGAGTGTTCGCCGCGGACCGCTAACCAGCCCATCATCGCCGAGCGGGAAGGAGTAGATCCGCATCGGTCCCAGCTTCGGCGGGGGCTGGGTCGGGTCGATGCGGTCGGTGCCGTTGTCGTGGTCGGCCAGAAAGAGGGTCTTTTCATCCGGGCTCAGTGCGATGCCGTTAGGCTTGGTCACTTCGTGCGTCACCTCGACCACCGTGCCGTCGGTGTCGATTCTGTAGACCGCCCGGTGCTCCAATTCGCGCGGCTCTGTGCCGAGGTAGCGGGGATCGCTGAAATAGAGCCGCCCCTTGCGATCGATCGTCATGTCGTTGGGGGCGTTGAAACGTTTCCCCATGTAGCTGTCGGCCACGGTGGTCCGTTCTTTTGTTTTGATGTTCCACCGGGAGACACGCCGGCCCCCTTCGTCGGAGCCTTCGCACGCCAGCAAGTGCCCCTCGCGATCGAACTGCAAGCCGTTCGACTTGCCGCTGTCGTCGGTGAAGACGGTCGTCTTCTTTGTCTTGGGATCGAAGATCATGATCATCCCCTTGTCGCTGCCGAAGGGGATATCGGAGAAAAAGATGCGCCCGTCGCGGCAGGCGGCCGGCCCTTCGGTGAGCCCTCCTTTAATGGGTGCGGTGCGGGTGAAGACCAGTTCCAGCTTGGCATCGGGTGCAACGATCGTTTCGCCGGTCGGCTTGTCGAGCTCGGCGGCCGGAAGAGGCGTCGCCGCAAACAGCACAAGAGAGGCGCAGAACGCAATGCGACGATCGACGCAACGGGCGTATTTCATGATGTCAGTTCCTTGAATGCGCGAATTCCAAATCGATGGTGGGTGCCATGCCCGCAGCTTTTGGGCGGGAATGTTGATAACCGCTATCGGGCGATCTCTACAATCCGATTGAAGTCCCACTTCCCAGGCTTTACGGTATCAGAACAGATCGCCCGCTTCACAGCAAAGGATTTTTCATGCCCCGCGAATTTCTCTCGTCGATTTTTACGTACCCCTGGGATCTCACCGACGAAGGGCTCGATGTCTCGCTGCCGCGGATCGCCGACGTCGCCGGCTGCCGCGAGATCATGCTCACGCCGAGCTACCACGTCTCGACCTACTTCCTGCCGCACAATCCCAAGCGGCCGATTTACTACGGCGAGGATGGGGCGGTTTACTTCACTCCCCGTCTGGAGCGATATGAGAAGACAAAGATCCGCCCGCGGGTCAGCAATGTCGTCACCGGCGACGATTACATGGACAACATTGTTCGCGCCATCGAGAAGCGCGGTCTCGGATTCGGTGCGTGGATCGTTTACTTGTTCAACCACCATCTCGCGGAAAAATACCCTGACTGCGCGAAGCACGACGTCTTCGGCAATCCTTATCTCGGACAGCTCTGCCCGGCACATCGCGACGTGCGGGAATATGTCGTCGCGCTCACCGGGGATTTCGTCGACCGGTACAAGCCGCGCGCGGTCTATGTCGAGGCGCTCAGCCGGCTCGACTGGCAGTACGGCTTCCGCAACCCGAAGATCGTTTCGGAGATTGCGCCGCAGTGCAAGTTTCTCCTCTCGCTCTGCTTCAACCCCGCCACCAAAGCCAATGCACAACAGGCAGGCCTCGATGCCGACCGCTTCCAGCACGATGTCGCGGAATTTGTCCGCGAGCGGTTGAAGCGTTTGCCGACTCCCGACGATCAGCGGCCGGTCACGGAAGCCTGGATCGCCGAAGCGTTCGGCGGACAACTTCTCAAATATCTCGACGCGGGTCGAACTCACACGACGGCTCTCTGGCTGCAGGTCGCCGAGATGCTTCACAAGGCCGGCGCGGAAATCCACGGCGAAGGGCCGGCCAATGTCGCGGCCTCCCGCCGCAACGACCTCGATTCCGCCATCAACCCGCACCTCGGCCGCACGAGCATCAGCCCCATCAAGCCCGATGAAGCGGGACGCGGCCAGATCGAGAAGCTCCGTGGTCAAATCGCCCCCGGCGGCAAAGTGCTGACGTTCCTCAGCCCCGGCAGTTACACCGAAGCAGGGCCGCTGGTGCAGCACGTTCACGAGGCGGCCGCCGCCGGAGCTGACGGCGCGACGTTCTACAATTATGGGCTTCTGCGCGAACAACAACTCGAGTTTGTGGGTCAGGCATTGCGGACGGTGTGAGGGCAGCAATCAGGCTTCTGGTGATCGGGCTTTATGTTTCGGGAAAGATTGGGGCAAGGATTCACGCATCAGGGCAGAACAAGCTCCCCAAGCCAACGACTTGTCGTCGTAGCAGGAACCATCGGCGCTAATGAATGATCGACGTGCGAAAGTTCGCTTGTTCGTCATCACCGCACGAGATGTGCCGGAGGCAATCATCATTCGGCGCGGACCGTCGCGCTGGTATCACCTCGTTTCGTGGGACATGCGACGCGATCGATTTCAGGAAGGAGCCTGGATCAAAGGACGAATTTACGAAGAGAAATGCGACCTTTCTCCTGATGGAAAACTGTTTGTGTATAGCGTTCATCAAGGAAGCCGTGTGGGAACCAAGTTCACCGATTGCTGGACCGCCGTGAGTCGTCCCCCTTGGCTTGAAGCCCTTGTCGTCTGGCCACAAGGGACGACCTACGGTGGCGGCGGCCGTTTTTCTGAGAATCGCCAGCTCGTATTGCGAGGATGTGGCAGCAACACGCATCCCGACTTTCCGTTGCGTGGAATCAAAATTGTCGAAGGTGCCGCGGAGCTGCATCAATCGAGCGGCGAGGTGACCGATGCGGACTGGTCCGGCCGCGACCACAAGGGGTGTGTCATCTTCACGCGGGGTGGACAACTTTTTCGCCGCGAAAACAAGGAAGACCACATCCTGGCTGACTGGACCGATTTGAAGCCCGATCCGCAACCCGCACCCGACTGGGCGGGACGCCGCTTATGAGCCAGAAGGCCTTTCGATTATTGCTCCCCAAGCCGACGACTTGTCGTCGGTATTCCGACAGTCATCGAGCCGCAAGATGCTGAACGTCATCGACGTGATTGAACCGGACGAGCTGATCGCGGTTGGGTGGCCGGGGCTGGACTGAGCGAAGCGAAGGAAGCCCCGGGGTTTCGCTGCGCTCCAACCCCGGCCACCCGACCGCCGCGCGAGAGCAGGGGGGCGGCTTCGGCCCGACCGTGCAATTGCCCGACGGCACGCTCGTCACATCCTATTCTTACCGGGGGGAAGACAACGACACGCACCTGGAAGTGATCCGCTGGAAGCTTCCCGCACAGCGCTAGGGATTCGCTGGTTTCTCCTCCGCCGGTTGAAGTTTTCCAAGCTTCTGTTGCATGTCGCGCAGGAGCATCGTCTGCGTGTTAAGGGTTGATTTCATGGACCTGACATCGGTCTGAAGACTGTTCACTTCGGCATGCAGCCTCTTCACGTCCTGCTGGAGCTCCCTGGCAGGCCCGCCGCTAAAGAATAGCACAATCAGCGCAATCAAAATCAGCGTGCCGCAGCCGAGGCTGGCTGTCTGTGATTTTTCCATGAATCCGAACCCTTTGCGTTTGAAAAGTTCTCGATCGGCTTCGTTTGAGCCAGTTCAAGCGGTAAGTCGGGCAGTCGGCTGCCCCACCTCCAACTTATGAACGCCGGTCGGCAGGCGAAAGATCTCAAAATCCCCGAGGATTTTAGACCCCTCTCCTCAGTGTTTCGCTCTTTTGAAATCGATCTTGACAGATTTCCGCAAATCGCGATGATCCCGCTCCCTCTCTCTCAAATCCCAAGCCCACCATCATTCCCTCCCAAAGGTTCACCAACATGCGTTCTGCGTGTCTGGCCGTGGCTGCGCTTCTGGCGATTTGCATGACCGGCTGCTGCTGCCCCTGTCTCAGTTGTTTGTGCCCCTGTCTCTCCGGCGGCTACGACCCGTGCGGCTACTCGGCTTACAACCCGGGTTACTACGGGCAGTGCGGTCCTCAATGCCAACCGTGTCAACCACCATGTCAGCCTTGCCAGCCGGCGTGCATGCCGCAGCCGATTTGCTCACCGCAGCCCTGCTGTACTCCGCAGCCGTACTGTGCGCCGACCGGCTTTCCGCAGCCCCTCTGCACGCCGTCTCCTTGCATGACACAGCCGAATTGCTGCCCGCAGCAGCCCTACTTCCAGCAGCCGTACTATCCGATGAACCACTGCTGCCCGCTTTCATGTTTGTGCCCACTCTTCGGCTGCATGTAGCGGTACACTGTTGAGTCGGTCTCGCCTCGGTCGCCGTACGCGCTGAAAATGCGCTGCGATGTGGCTGCTGACTTCAGGCGAGTTTTTTCCCCTCTCCCCTCGCGGGAGAGGGTGGCGACGCAGTCGCCGGGTGAGGGGGTTTCCTCGCATCCATCTTCCTCCCACCGTCCTCTGATTGGCCGCTGTTCCGTCGGCAAGTCGTCGGCTTGGGAAGAGTTTAATTCCCGCCATCCTCATCCCTCCAGACTGACCGAATCGCTGCGTCAAAGTTGCCTGTTAACGCATCTCGCGACGCGCGATGGAATGGTCGCCATGCATTCCGAAGGGAAGCCTGTGTGCCACTGCTGGCTGGTCCAGCAGTGCGGTCGCTCCTCTGTCGTGCCCACGGTTTTGCGTGGGCCTGTGTTGCAAAGAAGTTGAGGATTTCTCGTGGGACGGGGCGCGGGTGGCCCATGTTGGCCGTTTCGGCCTACCTGGGTGGCTTTGCCACAAGAGGTTTTCATTGTGCAGTGGCGCGGCTGAAGATTCCAGATGGCTTGCCCGAGATGTTGCGGACAACCTTTCGGAACTTCGTCCCACCGGTTGCACAGCTTCCTGCTTGAGCTCGGGCGTATGCGTTCGTCGTGAACCGCTCATCCTTCTCACTCCTTTACAGAGAGTTTACACTCTCCCTCAGAGTGCCCACCATTCGTGGATCAGCCCAAGATCATCTGAGGTCAACGGGAATCAGCACGAATCAATACGAATTTCCGAGGTAAGTTGTTGCGTCGGGGAGAATCGAGCGACATGATGTGATCAGTGAGCCCTTTCTGTTGGGAGTGATTTCGCAGCATGCCCATTCAGTTTGAGTGTCCGAACTGTCGAGCCACGTTGAAGGCACTCGACGAATTGGCAGGTCGCCGCGTGCGCTGCAAAAAATGCGGCGCCGAGTCGCGCGTGCCGGGTCCCAGACCAGAGTTCAGCGGAAGCAAGACGCCCGATCCACCGGTGAGCGCGTCGCAGCTCCCGGCCAAGTCGGCCCACGCCAGTGATCTTCCTCCCATGCCGGTTGAGACAAAGAAGTGCCCGAGTTGTGGCGCGTGGATCGAATCCGGATCGGCAAAATGCCGGCACTGCAAAACACATTTTGATGAAGCCGGCCAGCCGGTTCGCCGCAAGCGTAAAAAACGACGGGTCCAGGAACATTTCCAGGTGGGGGAAGTGGTTTCCGCCAGTTGGGAGATTCTCAAGGAAGACTGGATCACGTCGGCGCTGGTCTACTTAACAGCGTCGCTCATATTAACCGCCGTGATTATTGTGCCGCTGATTTGCCTGGGAATGGCGTTACCCAAGCCCGCCGCGGGCCCGCCGGGAAACGCCCCGCAGGGGAACATGGGGACAGCGATGCTCGGGCTCGCGTTTCTGGCGATCTACTGGCTGTTGCTAGTGGGAGTCGGGCTCTTTGTGAATTGCGGTCTGGCGAATGTCTTTCTTCGGATGGCGAAAGGAGACCGGGCGAGTTTCGATGATTTTTGGGCCGCGCAACATTTCTATTTCAACTTTCTGGTGAATTATTTCGTGTTCTCCGTAATCGTTGCGATTGGAACGTTGCTGTTAGTCGTACCCGGATTTGTCGCCATCCTTATCCTCTGGCCGGTGTTTTTCACTTCCATCGACGACACGGGAGGCGGACTAGATCCGCTGATCCGGGCCTATGAAATCGGCAAGAAAAACACTTTGCCGTCGCTGGGACTGATGTTGCTCGCATTCCTGTTTCTGGTGCTGGGTGAACTGATGTGTGGGGTGGGCGTCCTCATTGCCGTGCCGCTCGACATGCTTATGTTCGCCGTCGCGTACTGCATGCTGACCGGGCAATGGAACGAGAGAACCGCGAACGAATGAAGGTAGAGATAGGGCCGCCGCATGACCATCCGATTTCAATGCTCCAATTGCCAAGCGTCGCTGAAGGTGAAAGATGAACTCGCCGGACGCCGCGTACGCTGCAAGGCCTGCAACAGCGTCATCACGATTCCGCAGCCTGCCGACGACCTTGACGATTTTTCGGATCTGATCATCGAGGCCGTGGACGAGTCGCCGGAAAAAGATTTGCCTCTGTCACTTCCCGCGCAAACTCCACAGCGAAAGAAGGGGAAGACGCGGCGCAAGTCGAGTGAGGTTGTCGATTCCGAGTTGAGTCAGGCGGCGTTGTGGAGCGTGATTCTGGGGGCGCTCGCATTGCTGTGCTGCGGATTTCTGGCCGGCATTCCCGCCGTGGTTGCCGGAATCATTGCGCTGGTGAACATCGGCAACAGCCGCGGCGCGCTGCACGGCAAGGGAGTGGCGATCACGGGCATGGTGCTCGGAATTGCGGGACCGGTTCTGACAACAATCATCGTATTGAACAACATGGGAGGGATCGAAGGATTGCTCGCAAAAGCCTTGCGCAACTCCCCTACGACAAAAACGAACAGTAGAAACAATTTGAAGCAGATCGGACTGGCATTGCATAATTATGACGACACGTACGGAACGTTCCCACCGGGCGGAGTCTTTGATTCCCGCAGCATCGGTCACCATGGGTGGCAGACTTTCCTGCTGCCGTACTTGGACAAAATTACGACTTACAATCGGATCGACTTCAACATCCCGTGGAATGATCCAAAGAATGCGACCTCGTTTCAGACAGAGATTCGGGAATACCTGGTTTCCAATTTTGAGGAGAAGAAAGATGCCGCGGGCTATGCCGTCAGCCACTATGCCGGCAACAGCCACCTCTTCGGAAAGAATACTCGGCTTCGGATACAGGACATCAAGGATGGGACGATGAACACGCTCTTTGTGGGAGAAGCGGCGGGGAACTACAAGCCGTGGGGACATCCCGAAAACTGGCGCGATCCCGCCAACGGCATCGGCCAGGGGGCCGATTCGTTCGGAAACTCCAGCGGTGCGCAATTCGTCATGACGGACGGTTCCGTAAGGTCCATTAGCGCGTCCATCAACCCAGATTTACTACGGGCCCTGGCCACTCCTGCGGGAGGAGAAGTGATTGCCGAGGATATTCCTCCGTAATCACTGTGCTCGGGTTGTCAAAGAAGCCGCGGGTGGCCCAAGTTGACCGTTTCGGCCTACCTGGGTGGCTTTGCCACAAGAGGCTGCCATTGTGCAGCGACTGGGCTGAAGATTCCAGATCGCAGGGTGGCCCAGCTTGGCACTTTGCCTAGCTGGGCGGCGCAGCCGCAAGAGGTTTCACGGAAATCACTCGATTCGTCTCGTTCATTGCAAGCTATCATCCTTGCACTTGCAACCTCTTGTCAGCTTTGCTGACCCACCTTGAAGCAAGGTGGGCCACCCCGCGGTGCGCAATTCGTCATGACGGACGGTTCCGTAAGGTCCATTAGCGCGTCCAT
>CAZVJA010000125.1:0-14939 GCA_964626885.1 uncultured Planctomycetaceae bacterium
GAACCAAGCGACATCCTCCGGCGCGAACGGGTCTTCCAGGAAGAAGAGCCGATACGGCTCGAGCGCCTTGGCGAGTTGAATCGCCTGTACCGGGGAGACACGTTCGTGAACGTCGTGCACCAGTTCGACCTCATCGCCGACTTTGCTCCGCAGATGCTCGAACAGCTTAATTGTCCGGTTGACGTACAACGTCGGCTCGAAAGCCGGGGAGGGGATCACGCCGTCCGGGCGGAGCTTCTGCACCTCATCGGATGTTTTTGCGCCGGAGACGCCGTATCCCGAAAATCCGGGGGTGCCGACCTGACAGCGGACGTACCGCCATCCTTTTTCCATCCAGCGACGGACCTGCTCTTCCACCTGCTCGAATGTTGCACCTTGTGCCTTGGAGTAAACAGGTGCCGCCGCGCGCACCTTGCCGCCGAGGAGTTGATAGACCGGCATGCCGGCCCGTTTACCCAGGATGTCCCACAAGGCACCGTCGATTCCGCTGAGCGCGTTGTTGAGAGTCACCCCGCTGCGGAAGTACGACGACACGTAACACTGCTGCCAGATGTCTTCGATATCGTCGCACCGTCGGCCGACAATCAGCGGTTTGAGGTATGTTTCGATTGCCTCCGCGACGAGCTTCGGCCGTTCGCGATGCGTCGCGCAGCCGACGCCGTACAAACCCGGCTCACTGGTGATCACTTTGACGATCACCAGATGGTTGTCGCCCGGCTGTGTCAGAATAACCTTCACATCGGAGATGGTGACCGGCGGTTGGCCGCGCCCCTCCGCAAGTTGCGCGGCGGCGCTGTGGTTTGCATTGCAAAGAACACCCGCCCCCAGGGCGGCCAAGGCTTCGAGGGCCGTTCGACGATGCATGGCGGTCTTCTCCAGTCGAGAAACATCAGAAAATTGCGAATGAAACGCAGTCTCTGGTGTACTCGACAGGAGGGCTGTATGCCACTGGCAAATTCTTCTGCGATCTTGAAAAGGCCGCGAGTCAAACTGCTCAAATCGGGAACAAAATTTTCACTACCCCCGCGGAGCGATCGGCACATCGACCAGCTTTTCATCGCGGATAATGCCCAGCACGAATGGCTGATCGGCCGCGAGGCTGCTCAACAATCGGTGCAGATCGTCGGTACTCGCGACAATCCTCCCGTTGAGCGAAATGATGATGTCCTCCCGTTCGAGGCCGGCTCCCGACGCCAGACCGCCGCGCTCGACCTCCACGACTTCAACGCCTCGGTCGGAGAGCAAGTCGAGGTCGCGGACGACGGTTCGCGGAATTTCGCCTGCCGTCGCGCGAATTCCGAGCGACAACCTTCGCACCTTGCCGTGCGTGATCAGTTCGGTCGCTACCCATTTGGCTGTGTTTCCCGGTACTGCGAAGCCGAGCCCCTGTGCGAAAGCAATGATGGCGGTATTCACCCCGACGACTCGGCTGCGCGAATCGACAAGCGGGCCACCCGAGTTGCCGGGGTTGAGCGGCGCGGTGTGCTGCACGATATCCTCGATCAACCTCCCCTCTTCGCTTCGCATCGCCCGCCCCACGGCACTTACCACCCCCGTCGAGACGGTCGATTGAAACCCGAGCGGGTTGCCGACGGCGATCACCAGTTGGCCGACCTGCAGCGACTCGGAGTCGCCGAGTTCCGCGTACGGAAGATCGCGCGCCGCCAGTCTCACGAGCGCAAGATCGGTGGCGGGATCGTCACCGATGACGTCGACATCAACCAGGTCGCCGTCCTCGGTGCGAGCTGCGATGCGCCGCTGTCCATGGACGACGTGGCTGTTGGTGAGGGCATAGCCGTCAGGCGTGAGCAGAAAACCCGAGCCGTTCCCGCCGCGGTTTTCTCCGATGCGGGTGGAGATCGACACGACCGCCGGCCCGACCTGTTTGACGACGCCGATGACCGCCTGCGAATAGGCGTCGAGCAGATTGGCATCAGCCGGGACGGAACCTGTGGAGGATGCGGCAGAGTGATGCGGTCCGTGGGGCGCGTCGTTGCTCAAGCGTCTCAACAACCCCCTTGCGCCGTCGATGGTGGACATGGAAAACCTCGTTGATGGAGAACCAGTGTGCGTCTGCCGAGCGCCTACGGAATTCTACGCAACGAGGGAACCCCCGGCGAGGGGAGGCTATTTGACGGAAAATCCTCTTAACTTTGCGAGGCAATCACTTTGCATTCAGCAACTCATGCCCCGAGAGTTTCACGCTCCGCACCGTCAGGCCGGAGGAGGATGAGGTTGTCACCGTGATTTCGGTTGGCAGGTCGAACGCGCCGACGCGCGTCCAGCGGTTCTGCACGGTTTCGGTCCGGTCGAGTTGGCCGGTCTTCGCGTCCCAGTATTGCACGGTGTAGTTGCGCGGCAGGTATTGGCCGTCGGCGTTCTTTTCGTTTTCGAGAATGGTGATCGTCATATTTTGTTTGCCAAAGGAGCGGTTGACGACGGTGATCTGGTCCCCCGAGACGCGATAGCTCGACGCGAACTGGCCACCGACGAACGTCAACAGACGGCCGAGTGGATGCTGCTCGTCCCGGTTGGCGAAGTGGAGCACCGGCGACGAGGAGTCGGAATTGTCGGACGCGCGGCGATGCATCACGAGCGAACTCAACTGGTCGTCGACCCACTCGGTGGCGACCTCTTCGTTGAGTTCGAGCTTCAGCGTGCCGTCGGCGGCGACGTTCGCTTTGCCGTCGAAGCTGCGCCCGTCGACCGAGCCGGAGACCTTTGCACGAAAACCGGGGAACTGCTTCCAGGCGGCGCGGGCAGCCAGCGCGTCCTGGAACATTTTCACAGCGGCGGGGTCGGATGTTTCGTTTACCAACGGCCAATGGAAGGCGAGGGTCGCGAACTCGCGAATCTCGGTGTATTTCTTTCCGTCCTTCTCCCCCGATTGTGGCAGCACCGCTTTTGCATAGATGCAGTAATGCCCCGGCGAACCCGGTTTGAAGACCGCCCTCCCGGCGTCGTCGGCGTCGAGTTCCTCGTTCGCAAGATCGTCATCGACCGTCGTGAAGTGTGCCTTCGGAACCGGTTTGCCGTTCTGCAACAGGACGAGCGCGACCTCGTCCCCTTTGACTTCCGCGCCGATCTCGAGCGCCGCATGCGGGTCGGGGAGCAGCGAGTTTACAACCTTCGCGTCGCCGGAGATGGCCCGGGGATAATACCGCAACAGAAACGAGACTTCTCGCTGCAGCACGCCGTATTCCAGAAAGCCATGCACCGAAACCGCACCGTTGGCTGGGAGAAACGCCCGCAGGCGGTCGGGGGCCTTGCGGACGTCGAGCGGCTGGAACTTGCCGGGGGATTCCTGAATCAAAAGTTTTGCGCCGGCGATCTTGTCGATGAATCGGGGATCACCCGCTTCAGCCAGTTCGCTGAAGAAGACTTCGACCGAGCGCCCCGCTTCGGCCGGCTCGTTGATGCGGATGAACAGAAAGTGAGCGTGTGCCTCCGCGGCAACAGCACAAATAATCAGCCCTGCCATCAGGAATTTCATCCGGTCTTGCATGCCGAAGTCTTTCGTTGTTGGGATTCCGTGGCCCCGGCGTTGGGGATGTTAATCCGACACCGGTCACAAATACCGGCGGCAATGGTCTCTGCATGGTAAAGCGAGCCGGGGACGTTGAGAAGGAGCGAAGCGGGCATGGGAGTTACATAAATGTTGGAAATTGTGCCGATTGCGGAAAGTCGGCGGAAAAACAGGGTCTGGTGCGAAATTACGGTGATTCCAGAGGTAGGAAGACAGGGTGGTCCTTGCAAGACGCATGCTCCGCACAGGTGCGGAACCTTCTAGGGGAGAGGGGTGTCAACTTTGTTACGGACAAGGTTTTCCACCGAAAGGGTCGAAATAGATTCAGGAGGATCGTGTTCCCCTCTTGTGGCAGCGAGAGCCCGCTGCACGGATCGCATAGCTCCGGCCGATTTCCTCTCTGCCGATTCGTGGGAGAGTGCCTTGGCCCCCAAACCGAACAAACCCGAAGCTTCCGCGAAGCCGCCGACTGCCGGACGTCGGATGCGCGGACGGTCGCGACTGCGCCCGCTGTTGTTTGTGCTGCTGATTATCGCGGGGGTTGGGTTCTGGTTCGCACCGCGGATCGTCGCGCGGACTCCACTACGGCAGCGGATTGTGCCAGCTTTGGTGCCGGGATACCCCGCGGCGATCACCACCGGAAGTGCGTCGCTTGATTGGTTCGCACCGGTGGAGTTGCGCGATGTCATCTTCGAGGATCTGTCGGGCGAGGCGCTGTTGAACGTCCCGGTGATTCGGAGTGAGCGGACACTGATCGACATCCTGCTCGATAGCCGAAATGCCGGGACGATCCATCTGGAGACACCAAAATCACGGATCGTGGTGCGTGCGGACGGGAGCAATCTGGAAGATGTCGTACGGCCGGTGCTGGCCGCACAGAGCGAACCGTCGGCACGCGGGTTCACGATCGTATCGGACGGGGGGGATCTCGAACTCGTCGACGACGCGCAAGGGAGACGGACACGGATCAACTCGCTGACCATGTCGTGCACAAAACCTTCCGATGGTAACGGCGCGTGGCAGTTCGCTTGTGCGGGGAGCATCGATCGTCCCGGATTGCCCGGTACGTTTCGGCTGGAGGGATCGCTCAGCCCGGCGACCGATGAGGGTTTGAATCCCGCTCTGGAGGGTACAGAAGAAGGTGGTCGCGGTCCGGTCGCCGGTGTGGCTGCTCAGGCCGCAGTATTCGAGGCTCGCGTGCGGACTGACGGTCTGGTGCTCGATGAATTTCAGGCTGCGGTGGCGCGTCTCTGGCCGACAGTTCGTTGCAACGGAGTTCTCGACGCGGAACTCGCATTGAAAGGTTCTCTGAGCAGTGAGGCTAAGCCGGTAGCGCTCACAGCGGAAGGACGGGTGGCGTCACGCGAGCTGTCGCTTTCGGCAGCGGGGGTCGGCGGAATGCAGCGGTGGAAGGTGCGTGACCTGGTCGCGGGGGGACGCGCGGAACTCGTCAACGGAACATTTCGGTTCGATGACGTTCGCATCAAATCCGATCTCGCCCGGTTGAATGCGAACGGAACGTTCGGCGTTGGCGAATCGGGAAGTACATCGGCTGGTGGGAATTCCGCGATGACTGCGACGACCGCGTCGGATGATAAGAGCCTCTCCAAGCTTGACATGGGGAACTGCCACGTCGAGGGGGAAGTAGATCTGACCAAACTCGTGCAGGTCTTTCCCAACCTGGTGCGTGTTCGCGAAGGGACGGAGCTGACTGGGGCACGCTACGGGTCAATCTGGACGGCAAGTCAGTGGACGGCAGGCAGACATGGAATGGTTCGGTCGAGGCGCGCGGCATTGCAGCCATTGCATCGTGGCCGAGCATCACGTGGGATCAGCCGGTACTCGTGAAGTTTCAGGGGCACGATTCGGCCGATGGTCCGGTCCTTGAGCGGCTTGATTGCAAGTCGGACTTTCTGACAGCGTCGGGACGCGGAAGTCTGGCTGATGCCACGATCTCGGTCGGCTGCGATCTGGATCGGCTCGCCATGGAGCTGGGACGCTTTTTGGATCTCGAAGATTGGCAGATGGCGGGCAAGTTGCGGTTGAATGTGACGTGCCGTCGAGATGAGCATTCTGGGATCGCCGCGAATGGAGAGCTTTCGATTGAGAATTTCGCGCTCGGTGTTCCTGGGCAAAGTACTTGGAACGAGAAACACCTGACAGCCCGTTTCGGCACGTCAATTGCCACCCGCGACGGACGATTCGAAACACTGGAAAGTGCAACACTGCTGCTGACAAGCAGCCCCGACCGGCTCGACGTCAAGCTGGTGCAGCCGGTGCCATGGCGCACGGAATCGGGCGGCGCGGAAGCGATTTTCCAGGTTGAATTATCCGGCGATCTTGAAACGTGGCGCGCCCGAACACAACCATTTGGATTTGCGGCAGATTGGGATCTGCGAGGACAAACTCAAATGACAACACGCGTCGGCGTCTCGGGTGACTTGCTGGCGTGGAGTGACACCAGCGTATCAATCGACAGGCTGCACGCCTGGGGGCGCGGTTTGTACATCAGCGATCCGCACGTGGAGTTGCGGACATCCGGTCGCTGGGATCGCACCCAAAGGCATTTGACGTTGCCCAAAACGACATGGGCCAGCAATTCGCTCTCCTTGCGAGCGGATGAAATCGTCTATCAACAAAGCATAGATCAGGGAAGTTCGGGGAGCGTCTCCGGGACGATCGTCTTTCGAAGTGGTGTCGAGCAACTCTCGAAGTGGCTGCGCGATCCAAATGTCCTCCCGACGCGCAGCGCGCAAGGGTTGGTGAGCGGCCGCGTACAGTTGACCCGCGCGAACGATATCACGGAAGGGAATCTCGCCCTGCAAGTGGACGATCTCGTGGCGTATCAGCCGGCGGCGAATCGTGCAGCGGACGGTTGGGAAGAGGCTTGGCGCGAGAAGCAGGTCTTCCTGCAAGGGAAGGGGCGATACGACCACCGACAAGATGCGCTTGAGATTGTGCAGATCGCGCTTTCATCCGATGCGGCAAAGTTCAGCGCTCACGGGGCAATTGGCGAACTGATGACGCAGCCGAGCGTCGATCTCGCGGGAGATATTTCTTATGACTGGCAGAACATCATCGCCCGTCTGCGTCCCTGGTTGGGGGACGACGTTCAGATCACGGGGAGACAGGACAAGACTTTTGCCCTGCGTGGCCCACGTGCAATCGCGTCGACCCGCTCGCTGCAAACCACGACGCCGACGGGATTGTCGATTTCGAAGGATGACAACGGCTCCGTCGATCAGTCTTCCGGTTTGAGTGGGGAGGCGGGTCTTGGTTGGGAGTCAGCAAAGATTTACGGCTTGGAGGTCGGACCGGTCGAGTTGCAAGCCCGGCTGTCGGGCACAACGCTCAACATCTCGCCGCTCGATGTGGCCATCAGTGAAGGACGGGTGAAACTTTCGCCGCGAATCGAATTGCTGCGCGATCCGAAATTGCTAGTCTTCGAGCCGGGACGCGTTGTGGAGAATGTGCGGCTCTCGCCGGAGATGTGCCGCAACTGGATGAAGTTCGTCGCGCCGTTAATGGCCGATGCGACGCAGGCGGAAGGGCGGTTTTCTCTTGATCTCGCGGCCGCGGAGTTGCCGCTGCACGATCCGAAGATGGGCGAAGTCGTCGGCACGTTAGCGATCCATCAGGGAGACGTCAGCCCGGGGCCGATGGCACAGCACGTTATACAGGTCGCGCAGCAGGTTCGGCAGGTGCTCAATCGCCGGTTTCCGACCGCCGCCGCTTCGCCGACGGGCTCTTGGATCAAAATTCCGGAGCAGAATGTCGAGTTTCACATGACGGAATGGCGAGTGCATCATCGCCTGATGGAGTTCCAGGCGGGGGATGTGACCATCCGCACGGAAGGCTCCGTCGGTTTCGATGAGACTCTGGCACTCGTGGCAACCGTACCGGTTCGTGAGGAATGGGTCCAGAGCGACAAGTACCTCGGTGGACTGAAGGGGCAGACGCTGCGGATTCCGATCACCGGAACGCTAAAGCGGCCTCAGGTCGATTCGCGGGCTCTCAATGGATTGGCACGGCAAGCGGGGACATCGGCGGCGGGACAGCTGCTGAAGGAAGGGCTCGGCAATCGGCTCGACAAGCTGTTCGGTCCGAAGAAATAAGCTGGCCTGTATTGACCGAATCACCTCTCGCTATCTCAGACCGTCGATAACTCGTCAAGCCGGGCGAGCGGTAAATTGCGGTCGATTTTGCAGGGTGTCTTCCGCCGCCGCGACATTCACGCGGATGTGATCAAGATTCAGACCTCCGACGACCAGGCTGGCAACATTGTCGTTCGCGAGTACGAAGCCGATTGCCTCCCGCGCGGGGAGCTTGCCCGAGGCGAGTCCTTTTTTCACCACGATCCCTAACCCTCGCGACGCCGCTTCCTCGATCACGCCGGCGTGCGATGTATCCTCCGCGTGGTATTCCACCATCAAGACATCAGCCCAATCGAGAGACGCGCGAGCTCCTTCGATCGTCTTGCCGGAGAGTCCGATGCCGCGAATTCGCCCGCGCGACCGATAGTCCTGAAGTGTTTCCACGACGTCCGTCTGGTGAAGGATATGCTGGTCGTCGCCGTTGGAATGAATGAATACCAAATCGAGCACATCAGTGCGTAGACGTTTCAGGCTTCGCTCGATGCTCTGCTCGACTCCCGCACGGGAGAAGTCGTATTGCGAAACGCCGTCGGCGAAATTTTCTCCTGCTTTCGTGGAAAGGATAAACTCGTCGCGGCGATGGGCGATTGCCCGGCCGATGCGTTCTTCACTGAGCCCGTAGGCGGGGGCGGTGTCGATGAGATTGATGCCGAGGTCGAGCACGCCATTTAGGAGTGCGGCGACCGCGCTGTCGTCGGGCAGGTCGTAGGTTGATGGGTATTTCGTTTTTTGATTGCGGCCGATTTTGAACGCGCCGAAACCGAGGGAGCTCGCGAGCAAGCCGGTGCGGCCGAGCGGACGTCGCAACATGACTGTCTTTCAGGCGGCTTTGCGGAACGGCTGCCCTGCGCTGTCGAGACGATGCCAGCGGGCAATCGCCTCCCAAGGGGGCCGGGCGACGTTCGGCCGCATCCAGTCCGGAGGAATATCGGGGAAGGCCGGCTCGCCAAGCACCAGCGGTTGCAAGGCGTCGATCAGTTTCTCGACAAGCACCGGGGCAAGCACCAGCTTCGTCGGCCAGGCGGTGACAACATTTTCTTCCGAGAGGATCTGTACGTTTTCCGGACGGGCTCCGTTGGATGTTGCCCCTTCGGCCCGATCGATGCGGTACGTCGCCCACTCGCAATGGGATAGATCGATGCCCGGGATAATCGACTCGAGTTCGCGGCGGGCATGTCCGATCAGCGAAGGTTCGACGAGCGCGACGCCGTCTTCCGCGATCTGTCCGCCGATCTGCCAGACCGTTCGTCCCGCGACGTCGTTGTCGGTGGTGATGGTGGCCCTTGTCTTCGCACCATCGACGCAATGTCCGTTAAGAGTCGGCAAGTCGCCGCGCACCAGAACCATGTGTAACGGTCGGCGCTGCATGGCTTGAGGATCGAGTCCCACACGTTGGCGCAGTTCGGCGTTGCCTGCGCCCGCGGTGAAGGCGATGTGTTTCGGATAGAGCGAGACTTTTTTTCCGGTCCGCGGTTCTGTGAGGCGAATCGTCCGTACCTTGCCAGGGCCGTCGAGCTCGAACGACAAACCACGTTCGGCATCGATCCGCAGGATCTTTTCGAGATTCCGAGAGGAGAGATCGGCGATCAGACTCTGCGGCGAGATGATCTGCTCGTCGAGTTGGGCCACTTGGCCGGGACAATTCGCGAGCACGTCGGGTCGGTCCTGTGCGTCGAGATTCTGCGGCGCGACGCGGAGCCCCATTTTCGCACCGATCATGCCGAGTCTCGAGGAAAGAGAATCGGTCCGCCAGAGATGGCAGTGTTCGGTCCGAATGCGGGTACGGGAAAGGTTAGGTTCGCGGATGCCGTTCAGGCATTCTCGCCAGGTTTGCGGCATGTCGCGAATGCTGGCCGCTGAACCGGTGAGCAATCCTTGCAGCGTGTACTTCAAACCACCGTGGAGGATGCCTTGCGAAGCGATTGTCTGCCCGCCGCCGAGTTCACCGGTTTCGAGCAGAATGGCATAGACGCCGCGTCGCGTGAGTTCGTCCAGCAGCCAGAGTCCGGCTACTCCGCCGCCGAAGATGACTGTGTCGAGAACCATGCGATCTGCCGCCATTCGAGGTCGCTGCCATCCACCTGTAAGAATTCCTGGGGGACGGACTTGTAACCTTTTGGCGGCGATCTGAAAAGAGGGATTCCGTGAGCCCTTTCTGCTAAGGCTTCAGCTCCAGGATCGCCTCGATTTCGACGGCGATGTTTCCCGGCAGCGAGCCCATGCCGACGGCGCTGCGGGCAGCACGGCCGGCTTCACCGAAGACCGCAACCATCAACTCGCTGAAGCCGTTGATCACGCTGGGATGGTTGCCGAAGTCAGGAGCGGCGTTGACCATCCCGAGCACCTTGACGACCCGGGCCACCCGGTCGAGGCTGCCGATTTGTGCCTTCAGCGTGGAAAGGATCGTCAGGCCGACTTGGCGGGCGGCGTTCTTTCCTTCGGCTTCGGTGAGGTCGGCGCCGACCTTGCCAGTGATCATCTTCCCGTCCGGCAGGAGCGGGCCGTGACCGGAGACGTATAACATGCGATCAACCTGCACGACCGGGCTGTAGACGCCGGCCGGCTTCGGTGCGGGAGGAAGTTCGAGATTCAATTCCTTGATTTTCGCGTCGGCGCTCATGGTGTTGATTCCTGTCACAAATTGCGCGGAAGAATTCCGAGGGTTACAAAATGGATCGCCTGCTGGACGCGGCGAGTCGAAGTCGGATGACTGCCAATCGATATTCATCAAGAAGGCCGTTCAAAAGGATACGGTTTCATGGGGAGAAATCCAACCAAACAAGGCAACTTGGATGATCACCTGCGGCGAATCGATCGTTTATTGGGGAGACTAGGCATTGCGAGATTTCGTGGCCAGTTGCAGTTGAATTGCCAAGAGAGAATTTGCATTTCGAGGCGCGGGATCTAGAATAAGGGCTCATCTGGAAAGCGGATTGGCCCACACGATTGACGGTATTGGCCGCTGACTATGTCTTGTCGATAGCAGCCCGTGCCGCGATCAACGGTACTTCGAATTCTCTGGGAGAAGGTGGCGCAACCATGGAAAATATGCACGTGCTGATGGTGGTGGGCGTGCTCTTCTTGATCCTGTTGGGCATCATTTTTCTATTTCTGTTCGGGCGATACTTCAAACTTTGGTTACGAGCTTTCGTGACGCGTGCCCGGATCGGCCCGCTGAGTCTGGTCTTCATGTCGTTGCGGAAAGTGAATCCGGTCATCATCGTCGACACGAAAATCATGGCGGTGCAGGCTGGGCTGACGGATATTACCACCGAGGCTCTTGAAGCGCATTACTTGGCGGGGGGTAACGTTCGCCGGGTGGTTCAATCGCTGATCGCCGCCCATCGCGCGAAGATCGACCTGAATTGGGATACTGCTGCCGCGATTGATCTCGCGGGTCGCAATGTCTTCGAAGCGGTGCAGACGAGCGTTGATCCCAAGGTCATCGACTGCCCGGACGGCCGGCGTACCGGCCGGACGACACTCGACGGGGTCGCCAAAGACGGGATTCAGCTCAAGGCTCGGGCTCGCGTGACCGTGCGAACGAACCTCGCGCAACTCGTGGGTGGAGCCACGGAAGAAACGGTGATTGCGCGGGTCGGCGAGGGGATCGTTTCAGCCATCGGCTCATGTTCCACTCATAAGGAAGTCCTGGCGAATCCGATGCTCATCGCCAGGGCCGTGCTCGCGAAAGGGCTTGATTCGCAGACCGCCTATGAAATCGTCTCGATTGACATCGCCGATGTGGATGTCGGAGACAACGTCGGTGCCCGGCTGATGGCGGACCAGGCGGAAGCGGACATGCGCATCGCCCGTGCGCACGCCGAAGAACGCCGCGCGATCGCCGTGGCGAAAGAGCAGGAAATGCGGGCGCTCACCCAGGAAAACCGGGCACATGTCGTGCTGGCGGAAGCCGAGATCCCAATGGCTATTGCTGAGGCATTTCGCGAGGGGTCGCTGCATACATCCGAAAATGGAAACCGCTGACGGCAGTAAGACCATTGCGCGATTGTCGATTCTGCCACCCTGTGAAGGTTTTCGGGTGTTATGGCTGCTGACGTCGAACGCTGCCCAGGTCGTGTAGCCGCCACAAGAAACCGTAGACTGGTACGATTTCAGCGGTCAGACGATCAGTTTACGTGGTCCAAACAGTCGGCTTAAGAAAGGGGTGCCGGTAAAACCCGGTTTCCATGCAGGCAAGGGTTCTTTCGCTTGTGACGAAACAAGTGCCCTGGTGCCTGTTTGCAAAGGTTTTGGCCCAGGGGGTCGATTTTTGAAACAAGCACATTTTTCGCGGTTGCTGAGAAACGGAATCTGTTGAGAACCGCGGACACGTCGAGTACCATACTGCCAGGGAAGTTTGTGCGGGATAGCCGGGATTATTCCGGCTGGGCAGACGGAACGGTCTGCAACAACATCCGGCAAAACTTTTTTGACTGACAGAGTCTCCCGTCGGGAGACGGCGACAGGACGTTGCTGTGGTTTCCGTCATCAAACCCTCAACGATTCATCACTGCCAGGAGAGTTCGTTCCCATGGGCGATACTCTGCATGTTGGACTGACCGAAACTCAGCGCGAACTTCTGTTGCGTGGCTTGCGCTATGTCCGCAGCTCGATTCAGCTCGAGGTTTGCGATCCGACCCCGGAATTCGAGTCCGAGCGGACCGACCGCATTAACGAAGTCAACGAACTGGTCAGCCAGTTGAGCGGTGCCCATCCTCCGCGCGAAGCCGCGAAGGTCTGAGCATCCGCCGTTACACGGAGAGCGTTGCAAGAGCTTCGAATGCGGTATCACCACGTTTGCATCGAAGCGGTCTGCCACACGCTCCCGCCCAACGTCGTCACCTCCGACGAGATTGAGCAGCAGCTTGCGCCAGTCTACGATCGGCTCGGCCTCCCCGCCGGTCGATTGGAACTGATGACCGGCATCCGCGAGCGGCGGTTCTTCGATCCCGGAACGCGGCCCGGAGATATTTCCGTCCAGACAGCTGCCCGGGCCGTCGAACGATCGGGACTCGACAAGCACTTCTTTGGTGCACTGGTGCATGGTTCGGTTTGTCGCGACCAACTTGAACCCGCGACTGCCTGCCGGGTTCACCATGCCCTTGGGCTCCCCAACACGGCGATGGCGCTCGATGTGAGTAATGCCTGTCTCGGAATTCTCAATGGCATGCTCCTCGTAGCGGATCTCATCGAACTCGGCAGGATCCGCGCGGGGGTCGTTGTCGGGACCGAAGAGGGACGCGATCTCGTCGAAGGGACAATCGATTTTCTGCTCCGTTCGACGAACTTGACGCGGGCTGATGTCAAACGGGACTTTGCGTCGTTGACGATCGGCTCTGGATCGGCGGCGGTCGTGTTGTGTGACAGCAAGTTGAGCCGGGCAAAGCATCGGCTGCTAGGGGGCACATGCCGGACGGATACGCAGCAGCATGAGCTTTGTGCCGGCGGAGCCAATGCCGCGGAGCATCAGGACGCGCGACCTCGGATGCAGACAGATTCGGAAGCGCTGTTGCATGCCGGGGTGAATCTGGCGGCAGAGACATGGGCGGAAGCAAGGAGAACGCTCGGCTGGCGGAACTCCGACGTTGATCGGGTTTTCACGCATCAGGTGGGTCGGGCACACCGCAAGCTGCTGCTGGAACGGCTGGAACTCGACCCGGCTCTCGATTTTCCGACGGTCGAGACATTCGGGAACACTGGTGCGGCGGCACTCCCGATGGCGTTGTCGCTCGGCATCGAACAGGGACGCCTCGAAGCGGGGCACCGTGTGGCGCTCCTGGGAATTGGCAGTGGGCTCAGCTCAGTGATGCTCGGCGTGCAGTGGTAATTCCGTAGACACGCCCCCAGGCCGACGAGTCGCCTTCGGTCTTCACACAGTGGGCACGGTGACGCCAAACTTAGCTGCGAGCACCACGAGCGAACCCCAAGTCCCGTCGTCGAGTGGGATGCCGCGCTCGCGTCGTACGCCAGCAGTCGCGCGACTGCGATCCCCGGGCATCTGGATGCTTGTTACTCCCGGCTTAAAGGGGGGCTGCCGCGCGAATTCAACCAGTTTCGCCGCTTCACGCTCGAAATGATCCCGCCCGGCGAATCGCTCCGCGTTCCAGACGACCATCAGCACGTTGTTCGTCAGAGGTGCCTCCGCTTCGGCCGGAGGGCAGAACCCTCCGGCAAGACCGGCCGTGAGCATGTCTAGCACCAGGCCGAGCCCGAATCCTTTATAACCGCTTTGTTCACCTCCCAGCGGTAAGAGGGTACCGGGTGGGTCGGCGAAACGGGTGGATGGATCGGTGGTTGGGTTTCCTTTCGCGTCCTGCAGCCAACCTTCGGGACAGGACCGCCCCCCCAGTTGAGCGACGCGAATCTTTCCGTTGGCGACGACACTGGTCGAGATATCGAGTACCAGCGGCTCACCCCCAGTCGGAATTCCGAACGCTACCGGGTTGGTGCTGATCCGAGGCTCGATTCCTCCCGGAGGGGCGACGCACTTGAGGACGCCGTTATCGTTGACGGTGATGAGCCCCGCCATTCGCAGTTGTGCAATCCGCTCGACCCATTCGCCGAGCCGACCCACGTGGCCGCAGTTCTTAAGTGTGCCGCAGGCGATTCCAAGCGCACGGGCTTTCGGAACCAGTTGCTCGATAAGCTTAGCACATTGTAACTGGCCGAATCCGAGATGGGCATCGGCCGCGATCATGGCCGCAGTTTCGCGAAGCACCTCAAATGGGGCGCCCGCGACGAGTTCGCCCCGTTGCATCTGATCGACGTAGTCCGGAATACGAACGACGCCGTGCGAGTCGTGCCCCCGGAGGTTTGCCCCAACGAGACTTTCGGAAATCGCCTGGGCATCCGGTGAGGCGACTCCGGCGGCCACAAGCAGACCCGTGGCGAAATCAGTCAGCCGATGTTCCGCGAGTTGCATGGAGCGTTCCGAAGCCTTTGCGAGGTGCTGTCCCCGGGAATAGGTTGGTTTACGTGGTCGGTACCTTCTGGTCCGCGGTAAAACCACAGGTCTTGTGCGCGCCGTCGCAGAACGGTTTGTTCGACGAGGCCGTGCAGCGGCACAAGGCGACACTCTCCTTGCCGCCGAGATTGAACGCGTTTCCCTCGTGGTCAACAAGCGTGATAGGACCGGTGACGAGAAGCGGACCGTCGAGACGGGTGGTAATCTTTACTTCAGACATGCGTGAATATCTCCCGGAAAACACGAGGGGATGGTTCCGACCACCTGGCAGACGATTTGAGCCGCGGGAAAG
>CAZVJA010000126.1:0-14914 GCA_964626885.1 uncultured Planctomycetaceae bacterium
TGCGGCGCGTCGCGCGCGTATCTTGTTTCGCTGACTTGGCGGCCGCCGGGGCTTTTGACATCCGGGTTGCGTTTTCGCGTTCCCCCTCCTCGATCTCCTTGTTGACGGAGTACAGGTACGCCTCGTAATTGCCGCGGTAGTTCGTCACGCGGCCGTCGCGAACTTCAATGATGCTGGTCGCCACACGGTGCATGAAGTGCCGATCGTGGCTGGTGAAGATGACAGTCCCTTCATATTGCAGCAGCGCCTCGGCCAGCGCCTCGACGGTATCGACGTCGAGATGGTTCCCCGGTTCGTCGAGCACCAGCACATTGAAGGGGCTCAGCATCAGCCCCGCGAGGCAGAGCCGGGCCCGTTCACCTCCGGAAAGGACGGAAATTTTTTTCTGCACATGGTCGCCGCGGAACAGCAGCGCCCCGGCCTGGTCGAGAATCGTCTGAGCCTTCGTACCATAAGCCGCCTTACTCTCCAAATACTCGTAGACAGTCTGCTTCTCCGGCAGGCTGGTGTAAACATGCTGGGCGTACGTGCCGATTTGACACCCATAGCCCCACTTCACACTGCCGTTGAGGGGCGCGAGTGAATCGACGATCGTGCGGAGAAAGGTCGTCTTCCCTTGCCCGTTGTCGCCGACGATCGCCGCCCGCATGCCATGATCGACTTCCACCTCAATGCCGCCGGCGATCTCCCGCTCGGGGTAGCCGATGGTTAATTCCTGACAGCGCAATGCCGGCCCCTTGCGCGGCTCAACCTGCGGCGGACGCAGCTTGGCGGAGGCCTCATCGTAAAAGACCTCCACCGTTTCGAGCTTCTCAAGCTGCTTGCTCTTCGAGCGGGCCCGCGTGGCGGTCGACGCGCGGGCTTTGTTCTTGGCGATGAACTCTTCCAGATGCCGGCGTTTGGCCATCACGGTGGCGTTGGTTCGTTCGTCGCGCTCGCGCTGTTCCTGCTGGTTGACGAGGTATTCATCGATCTTGCCGGGATACATCGTCAGCTTGCCGCGCGACAGATCGAGCGTATGCTCGCAGGTCGCCGCCAGGAACGACCGGTCGTGCGACACGATCAGGCAGGCTTCCTTGTAATTGCGCAGAAAGTGCTCCAGCAGAATCTGCGTGCGGAGGTCGAGAAAGTTCGTGGGCTCGTCGAGCAGCAGCAAGTTCGGCTCGTGCAGCAACAGCGCCGCCAGCTTGACGCGCGTCTGCCAGCCGCCGGAGAGCTTCGACAGCGGTCCTTCGAGGTACGCTCCTTTCAATTCGAACTGCCCGGCCACTTCGCCGCATTTCCAGTCGGGCCGGCCGCTGTCGCGCATCAGAAATTCGATCGCCGACTCCCCCGGCCGAAATGGGTCGTGCTGGCGAAGATAGCCGAGCTGCAACTTCGGATGACGGATCACCTCCCCCCGTTCCAGCTCTTCTTCCCCCAGCAGAATGCGGAGCAAGGTGCTCTTGCCCGCGCCGTTGCGTCCGACAAACCCCACTTTGACGTCGTCCACCAACGTCATCTCGGCATCATCCAGCAGCACTTGGCTGCCGTAGCTCTTATGAGCATTCCTGAGCTGCATCAACACGGCCATTCGGCGAACTTACCTTTCGAATCAGATACGTTGTCCCTGGAAGACAATCTCCCGGAGCACAGACATTCCTGTCAGCTACTGGTGCGACCATCGATGTGCGTCAGGCTGAAAGATTCGACTTTCCGAGGTTGTTTGCTTAGTTCCAGCTGACACTTACCCATAGTCGCACCACTACCCCACTATTTCCTGGGGCTCGCTCCGCCCGACCCCGGCCACCCGACCGACACCGGGTCCAAAATCGTAGCGAATCGCGGCCGTTTTGGGGACAGAGACCGGGCGGGGGGGCCCGGAATTCGACCGGGGCAAGTGTGTGGCACGGCCCTGAGTCCTCGAAGGGCGTGGTCTGCGGCAATCACCACGCCCTTCGCAAAGCCTCAGAGCGTGCCACCCGAACGCATGTCGGCCCAAAAGAAGAAACGGGGGGCTTACGCCGCCCCGCTCGCCTGGAAAATCAATCGAATTCGCGTTTCCGGCTCCCTTCATAAAGCTAATCGCTGAAAGCTCTCTCGCTACTTTCGCGTAAACGCATCGCGCAGCAGCGATTCGTCGAATTGCTCGGGGACCGTGCCTTCCGAGGCATAGAGGTAAACCGCTCCCAGCAGAATCGCGTCGACAGCGGACGAAACGAGGGTGATCAGAATCAGTGACAGAACGGTGACAGCGATGCCGATCACGATCAACACGGTCTTGCCGGTCATGAATCCCAACACCGCCGGTATCACTGCGACGAGCGACGCCAGGAAGATAATGAAGCCGATGCTGAAGTTGCCGACCAGCGATTCCCCCCACGCCTTGCTGAGAATTTTGGCGGAACGCTTCACGGCGTCGATCGGGCCGACTTTCTCGACGACCAGCACTGGCACAACGAAGAAGGTCGCGAGCCCCCAAACCATCCCCAGCATCGCGGAGGCGAGCTGTCCCGCTTTCTCCGACCACGATTCAATCAGCCGCAGGACGACCCCGACGGTTGCGCTGACGAGCGCCCAGGCGAGGATTTGCGGCAGCCGGGCATTGGCGGCCTTGAGACCGTCGGAAACGGTCGGGTCGCCGCCGTGGAAGCGGATGATCGCACAGGCGATGAGCGCGGCGTTGAAGTAGACGATCACGAAGTAATTGGCGAAGTAGAACGCGAACAGGACGACGTAGGCGACGACGTTGTGCAGCAGGTCGCCATTATTGACAGCCTGCTCCGCCGCGCCAGAGAGCCACAGCGGCAAGGCAAAGCTCGCCAGCACGAAAGCACCGGCGATGCCGCTGAGCATGGGGAAGACGAGCAGTTCCTTATCAAGCCGCAGCACCCCGAAGCTTTGCATCGCAAGCGACCAACCATTGGAAATGCGTTGAAACATGCGAACGTCTCCTGAAGGTTAAGGTTCGGTAGACGGACATGCCTGCCCTGCTGCGCGATGCAGGCATGGCACCCCGCGTTGTTCCTCGTCCAGTTGATAACGTGCGAATACCGCCATAAGGATCAAATCGACCGGTCGATATTCTACACGCCTCACTCGGCCGATGAGTCCTCGGATTCCTCCCCGAACTCCGGCTCATCAACAATCGGCTGGACTTCGAGCCAATTATCCCCCACCGCAACGTCGACGACCAGAGGAACATTGAGGGGGATGGCGGTTTCCATTTCATGTCGCACTAACGTAATGAGCGACTCAACCTCCGTCTCGGGAACGTCGAAGATCAGTTCGTCGTGAATCTGCAGCAGCATCTTGGCGGGATGCTGATCCCGTTCGAGCCGGGCGAAGATGTGGATCATCGCCCGTTTGATCTGGTCGGCCGCCGAACCTTGTATGACGGTGTTGATGGCGGTCCGCTCGGGAAGGTTGCGCTGACGGCCGGCGTCGGTGCGGACTCCGGTGATGGCGCGGCGGCGACCGAGAATTGTGCGGGCATATCCGGTCTTCGCGCATTCAAGCAGCAGTTCCGCAAGATACCGATCGACTCCCGCGTACTTCGCGAAGTAGCTGTCGATGAACGCCGCCGCTTCCTCCTGGCTGATGCCGAGGGCCGCCGACAGCCCGAAGGGACTCTGCCCGTAGATCACGCCGAAGTTGACCGCTTTGGCCACGCGGCGCATCTCGGAATCGACATCGCGCGGGTCGGCTCCGTAGATTTCCGACGCGACAGCGGTGTGAATATCGGCCCCTTCGTGAAACGCCTTCCGCAGTGCGGCGTCGTTGCTGAAGTGGGCCAGCATCCGCAGCTCGATTTGCGAATAGTCGGCGCAGACCAGTTTCCAACCCTTCTGGCTCGGCAGGAATGCTTTGCGGACCCGGCGACCTTCCTCAGTACGGATGGGGATGTTCTGCAAGTTCGGATCACTCGAACTCAGCCGGCCGGTGGCGGCAACCGTCTGCTTGAAGGAGGCGTGAATCCGTCCCGTCTCGCGATTGACCATGTCCGGCAGAGTGTCGAGGTAGGTTCCTTTCAATTTCGACAGGTGCCGATGCTCGATGATTTTTGCGGGAAGCGGGTGCAGCGGTGCCAGACGCTCGAGCACTTCCTGGTCGGTGCTGGGGCCGGTCTTCGTCCTCTTCTGCACCGGGAGCTTCAATTCGTCGAACAGGATGCCGCGCAACTGCACCGGCGAATCGATGTTGAATTCGCGCCCTGCTTCCGCGTGAATCTCGCCGACCAGCTGAGTGAGCCGTTCCGTCAATTCGGCGCTCTGCCGTTTTAACTCGTCAACGTCGACCCGAATTCCGGTGAATTCCATGTCCACGAGCACCGGAATCAGCAGACGTTCGAGATCCCAATAGAGATCCCAAAGATTTTCGTGACGAAGTTCCTCGGCGATGATGTGCGAGATATGCCACGCGACGGTGGCGTCCTCGGCGGCGTACTCAGCCGCTTTTTCGACATCCACCTCGAACATCTTCTTCTGCTCTTTTCCTTTACCGATCAGGTCGGAAATTGGAATCATGCGATGCTGCAAGTATTTTTGCGAAAGTGTGTCGAGACCGTGGCTCCGCGCGCCGGCATCGAGCAGGTAATCGCCGACCATCGGATCGAGCCCCAGCCCGCGCACCCGCACTCCAGCGCGGCGAAGTACGATCATGTCGTACTTGATGTTCTGGTTGATGACTTCGACGTTCGGGTCTTCAAGCAATGGCTTGAGGGACGCGAGCGTTTTTTTCGGATCGAGCTTCTTCGATCCCTTCGGGGCATCGACCGGCAGGTAATAGCCCAGGTTGTCTTGCCAACTGAACGCCCAGCCGACGATGTCAGCCTCGGTCGGGTTCTTGCTGGTTGTCTCCAGATCGACGCAGAAACTTTTCTGCTGTTTCAGTTCCGCGAGAAATTCCTGAAAGCGTTTCTCGGTGTCGATCGTCTCCCACTCGGGTTCGGTTTTCGTCCTGGAGATTTTCTGCTCGGAAGAAGTGATGGGTGCCGACTCGCCGGCGGCTGCGGAATCGTCTCCTGCATCCCCGTCTGTCCCCGCTCCCTCAAACATTTCGGAGGCGAGCCGCCGGAATCCAAACTTCGTGAAGAGAGTTCCGAGCCGCTTCTTGTCTGGAGGAGTCAGCCGGGCTTTCTCCCAGTCGACTTTGAGGGGGAGGTCGGGATGCAGCGTGACAAGACGCCTGCTCAGCATTGCCTGGGCGCCGAAGTTCTTGAGATTCTCGCGGAGCTTGGCGCCGGGAGCTTCATCCGCATGCGCGAGGACTTCCTCCAGCGTGCCGAACTGCTCGATGAGCGCCTGCGCCTTCTTCGGACCGACAAGCGGCACTCCGGGAACGTTATCGACGCTGTCGCCGACGAGCGCTTGAAAATCGATCACCTGATCGGGTCGGATGCCCCAATCTTCTTTGAGTGACTGCTCGTTATAAAACGAGTTCTTGCGGACGTTATACAGTTCGACATGCGGGCCGAGGAGCTGCCGCGCGTCTTTGTCACTGGTGACGATCCGGACGTCGATTCCCTTCTCGATCGCCTGCTTGACGATCGTGGCGATGACATCGTCCGCCTCCCAGCCGGGGCAATCGATCACCGGAATGTTGAATCCGTCGATGACTTCCAGAATCAACGGAATTTGCGGCACGAGGTCTTCGGGCATCTCGGTCCGGTTGGCTTTGTACTGTTCATACCAGCCGTTGCGTTCACCTGGCCCTTTGGAATCCATGGCACAAATGAGGTACGTGGGCTTTTTCTCGTCACGGAGGAATTGCAGGTCGCGAGCGAAGCCGAAGACCGCGTTCGTCGGCTGTCCGGCCGGTCCGGTCATCTCCGGGAGCGCGTGAAAGACCTGAAAGACGAGTGAGAAAGTATCGACAATATACAAAAGTTCACTCATGGTCTCGGCAATTTCCCACGTGGATTGTAGGCCAGAAGACGCGGCATCGAATCGAAGGTCTAATCCCACCCTGACGGGATAAGGAAGGGTCATTATGGACCTTTGAGGTTGGAAACGCCACGACTGTCGAGATTAAGCGATGAATCTTTACTGGGGGAGATGATTGATGATCGTCACGCGTCAAAGCTGGCGGAATCGATTCGATCCGTGTACTGGACCGGTGTTTTGCCGGTCGTGCGGTTTAATTCTTGACACCCCCCTATCCCCCTTTACACTCTAGAGATAGGGGTTTTCCGCGGACGCGCCGGGCCATTCGGCCGGGGTTCTCCTCTCAGGTGACCAACCTGCACGACGGTGTTGGCTGACGGGTTTCGCCTTGTCACGGCGGAAATCCGTAAGCGGCGGTGTTACGTCGCGATACGACCAGTGCTCACTGCACAAAGGAAAAGGCATGGCTTCCAAACAGGGTTTCACCGCTGTTCACTTCTCGCTGATTGTCTTCGTCTGCACGACTGTCATCCTGGGGGCGTCGACGTACTTGTATCGCAGCGATTTGACTCAAGCAGCCGCGAAGGAAAAGAAGGCAACCGAGGAACTCAATAAAGAGCAAACCGCCCACAGAACGCTGGATAACGACATTCAGACCTTGAAAGCGAAGCTCGGCTACCAAGGTCAAAATATCGGCCCTCCGGATGCAAACGGAGACGGCACGGTCGTCGGCGAGTTAACCGCAGACATCTTGAAGACCGCGCCGGGCGATGTGGCGCAAGGTTCCGTGCGAGAGCTCTTGCAGAAGCTGAACGAGCAGATCGCAAAGTTGAACCAGGAACGAACCAGCCTGGTCGCCGAAAAGGAAAAACTGCAGGCGACGATCCTCGCCTTGCAAGGACAGTACCAACAAGCGGTCTCCGCGAATGAACAAGCGCGCGAGGCGGCCGAGAAAGACCGCGATGCGGCGCAGCATTCGAAGGAAGAAGCAATTGCCGCCAAGGACAAGCAGGTTACCGATCTTAACAATCGAGCGGAGCAGCTGACGCTTGAGCTGAACCAGGAACGGGACGCTATTGCAAAGCTGACCGCCGAGTTGAACGAACGAATCAACAAGCTCGAGCAGATCAATACCGTCCTGCGTGAAAAGAAGGAGCAAGAAGAGGATCTCAGCTTCGACCAACCGGACGGCGTGGTGGAGTGGGTCGATCACAACAACAAGCTCGTCTGGATCAATCTCGGCGAGGCGGACAACCTCAAGAAGCGAACCTCCTTCAGCGTGTATACCAAGGGCCATTACGGTGTCGGACACCGCGATAAGCAGGATATCAAGGGGTCGATCGAAGTCACCAAGATCATTGGTCCGCATCAGGCCGAGGCCCGCATCACGGGACCCAATATTCAAGATCCCATTGCTCCCGGAGATCCGATCTACACGCCTCTTTGGGGAAGCGGAAAATACGAGCACGTGGCGTTGTTGGGTAGAATGGATCTCGATAGCGACGGGCGGAGCGACCGCGAACGTCTTCACGAGATTATCGCCGCGGCGGGTGCCGTGATCGATCTTGAAATTGATGATCAGGGGGAACGAGTTCCGGCGGACGGACACCTCTCCGTCCGGACAAAATTCCTGATCCTGGGGGAGATTCCCGATATCAGCGAAAGCAAGCCGGACCGGAAGGACGCTGACAAAAAGATTGTCGAGAAACGCCGCGAGGTAATGCAAGAAGCCCAGGAGCAGGGCGTGCGGGTCATTAACTTAAACGACTTCCTCGATTACGTCGGCTACAAAGCGAAGCGTCGCTTGTGGGAAGCAGGTGTGAGCGATACCTGGAATCTCCGGAAGGGAGCCCGCAGCACGGGTGTTGCTCCGAGCATCACGACGCCGGCCGTGTCGGCGGGCCAGGTCGCGCCAATTTACAGCCGCAATCGGCAGCTTGCTCCTCCCGAATCGAGCGGCCAAACGAGCAAGGCCTACAGCGGCAAGAAATAAGTTCAGCGTCACTGCCGAAACGTAGGGAAGCCTTGGCACGGTCAATCATCGACCGTGCCATTTTTTTCATAAGGCGCCCGGAATGAACGCTCCTCCTGGCGCTGTTCGGACCTTTGCCAGCAGCGAAGAACGCGCCTCAACGACCGCTGAGTTCATTCCACGCACGCGAGTGGTCGATGCGAGAACCGAGCAGGGTCGAAGTCGCAACCTGACTCCGCAATGAGGCGATCGAATTTGCGACTGCTTCCAGCCGAGTCCGCGCCATTTCGATCTCGCCGCAGGCCTGCTCCAGGCGCGGGAACAGTCCGCTGGCGAACTGCCCCCGCGCCATCTCCGCCGCAAGTTCTCGCACCCGTGACGTGAGGCCGTTCCGCAACTCACGACAAAAGGCCATCACCAGCACGCCCGACCAGAGCAGCAGAAACACGCCGGCCGAAATGTAAAAGTCGAAGGAAAGAAACTCCGAGTCGTAAAACAGCGTGTCGACAAAGAAATTCTTGCCGACCCGCAGCAGCACAAACACCAGGTAAACAGCAAACAGAATCTCGTAGGTCCAGCGTGCCAACGGGCGCGCGTTGCGCTGTGCCAGTTGTTCAATCAACGTGTCGAGCCGGCGGCCGGCATCTCCGAGAAACTCGCCGCCGATGCGCCGCGCGTCCTCCCGCAACCCATCGGGAGAAGACGGACTAATCAGCGCCGGGTCGAGCTGTGCCCCGCGGACGTATCCCGCCACGACCACATGCGCCTCGCGCAACAGATCGTCATCAATCGCGAATTCGCTCAACCGCTCGAATGGTGCATCCGCATCCTGCTGCTGGCGGCGAAACCGCAGCCAGCGCACCCCCTGCAGCGCGCCGATCAGCGCGACCTGCGCCGTGTTTCGCGCCCGAAAAATGCCGAACGAAGCCAGCAGGTTTCCCAACCCGTTGTAGATCCGCAGCACCGACGAAAAAGGGCTGAAGCCCCAGCTTTCGGTGACCGAATCAATCAGCCGCCTCTCCCACAACGCGCGGCTCGTGAGCAACTCGTCCGACAATCGCCCCGCCATCGCGCTCGTCAGCTTGCGGCGTTCTTCCGCGAGGGCCGCTTCGAGCTGTTCCACCTCCGGCCAGTGCCCCGCCAGATGACGTCGGCAGTGGTCGAGGGCCGCGTGAATCAGGTCGACGAGATTCGCCCGGCGGATCTGCACCCGCTGCGAAGCCGCGAGTTGCGTCGTCAGCACATCGAGCAGTCGGCTGAAATCTCCGGACGGCCGTTGTCCCGCTAACTGTTCGTTGAGCGCCCGCAAAGAGTCGACCCAGAACACCTCGGGAACCTCATAATGTCCCGCGAGCTGTCGCCGCCAATCTTCGCGGATGTCTTCATCCAGGTCGGCATGCGTCTGCACGAAGAGGAGCCGGCAGCCGCTGGCCGCTTGCCCCAACTCCTCTCCCACGCGGGCCGAGCGATATTTCTGCTGCGTAGAGGTGTAAATCAGCACGTCGCAGTGCGGCAGCAGACGGTGCAGCCGCGCGAGGTTGCTCGCCGGAGTTTCCGCTTCGGTGGTGTCGGGGTCGGGACAGTCGATGAGGATAATGTCGCGCAACAAGGGAGCATCGTCCCGGACAATCTCAAACTCATCCAAAGGCAAGCCGAGGGGGTCGAGTTCCGTTGTGGTGTGCGTGACGAGCACCGGTCTGATCGTCGTGGGGCGTTCCCGGCCGGTGCGGGTACAATCGCGTCCAACAAGCGCGTTGACGAGCGTGCTCTTTCCAGTCCCGGTCCCGCCAAAGAGGGCGACCACCAGCGGCGCTTCGAGTCGAATTCGCAAACCCTCGACGCGCGTCAGCAATCGGCGAACCAGCGCGCGGCTGCGGTTCAGCGGTTCCCAAGGGGAATCTTCCTCGGCCCAGCGCGACAGCCGACCGACAATCTCGTCGATGCGCGCGAGAACCTCGAGTTGTGCCAATTCCGGTGATTGCATGCTATTCGGTCATTCCCCCGTCTGTTTCGCGGTATTCCCTTGGCAAACCGCTCCTCAATTCAAGTCTCCCACGCAAATCGGTCCGCGGCCAGAGCAATCTCGAAGTTGCTAGAGGTGGTTACAAAACAAGACCCTGCGTTTGGGAGGGCGACGCTCCTGCGGAGCCGCCGAAACGAGAGACTTTCGGACTTAGCGGCTCGGCGGACCACCCTCCGGGCGGTTCCCCCCTCGCCCTCCCGGTTTCGAAACCACCTCTAACCCATTCACTCAGGCGCTACGAACTCCCCCAACCGTGTTTGCAACTGACGCAGCGACGACTCCAGGGCGCGAAACGGCTCCGATTCGGGAAGCCGCGCTGCGTTCCGCAAGTCTTCCGGAAGCGTCCCCAACAGATGTTCTTTCAGCAGCTTCGCCAGCCAGCGGGCGCGGCGAGTGGTAAACGATGTCTGCAGCCTCTGAAATTTCGCCTGCAGCAATCCCATTCCGGTCCCCGCCGCACTGCTGATGGCTGTCTCTCCCGCCACGGCGGCGGCGGCCCCACCGGCGAAGTCGGCGAAAATCGGCACCACCGTGTGCGTCGCCGCATCCACCAGCATCGGCGCAACCGCATGCCCCGCTGGTCCCCAGCCGAGCGAGAATAGAACCACGCTCGCAACCGGACGCGCCGCCGCAGAGAATTCGTTCAGCCTTCGATAAAACGAGTACATCGCCGGACGGTCGTTGCGAAACGCCTGCATCTCCGCCGCAATCACCTCCGCCAGTTCTTCATTGAGCGAAACATCATCGTGCAGCCGATGCAATTGCTCGACCAACGCCGCCCGCGGACTTCCGGTAAGCAGCCGCTCGAATTGCGGCTTCAGCAGTTCGTTTCCCGACTCGCTCATCAGTGTCAATTTGTCGAAGATCTCCTCGACAGTCCGCAGCATTGCGCCCCATTCTTGTTTGCGATACGTTTCCATCGGCTGCGGCGGCGGCCCCTGTAGACGATCGCGCGCGAAGCGGAGCGGCCAGAGCATCCCCTGCCCCACGGCGTTGTAAAACCCGTGAACCGTCTTTGACCACCCTTGCTGTTGCAACTGCCACCAGCGGCGAATCTCCGTGACAAGCAGAGTGTTCGGCATGGCGGGCCAGTCGTGAATCTTCACAACCCCTTCCGAAGTCAGCCACTCCGCCGCCGAACGCAACTCGCCGCTGCGACCGCGAATCTCCCGCAGGTAGCTGGGCACTCCCTGGTCCGCGTCGGCCAACTGCGTCAACGCCCCGCGCAGCGTCCGCAGTTTGATTGTCGCAAACCGCAGGCGCGACAAATCGTCCGCCAGGTGATGCCGCGCTGTTTGCTCTTCGCCGGCGTTCTCATCACCGACCGCGTCCGTCACGGCTGTGGATTCCGCGGCTCCATCCGTCGTGGCGATTGTCGCGGCCGGGCTTTTCCAACGTCGCTCGTAGAACGCCAAAGTCCCCTGTTCGGCGGCGCGGCGGTCGTTGGGTGCAACGTAGATGAACTCAGGCTTGATCCCGGTCTCTCGGCAAAAGGTTTGCAACCAGAGAGGCCAGTAGGGTTCGTCGTCCGGCAGTTGGCACTGATTGAACACCACGATCACCGCTTTGTCTTCCGCGGCGGCCTTGCGGAAGAACTGCTTCACGGCCGCGTCGTTGTATTTCTGCTGCGTGAGGACCGCCAGCAGCACATCGGCGGCCCGGCGAATGCTGTCCGCGCGGCGCCAGTTCACCTGAGCATCACTGTCGATATCGGGAGTGTCGAGGATCAGCAGGTTGTCCGGCGTCCGCTCGCTGGTTCTCCAGAAGAGCCGATCCTCGGCACAGTCGGTGAGCGGGTCTTCATCCCGGCTCCATTCGACGAGTTCGAATTCCCGGAAGATCCCCCGCAGATCATGATGCTCCGCGAACCCGGGAGGCGTGAGGCAGACCGGATGCTTCGTCCCGGAAGCGAGAGGGCTGACGGCGCTGGCGGAACAACCAGCGATATGATTGAAGATCACGCTCTTGCCGATATTCGTCCCGCCGACCACCGCAACGACCAGGAAGGCGTTGTCCTGCAACTGCGGGACGAGCTTCTGTTCCAGCGACTGGAACCACTCCCGCTCTCGCAGCGGGGGAAGTGCCAGAAACTTCGATGCCTCTTCGAGCGCAGAGGCCGACGTGTGCAGTTGCTGCACGGTCTCGGCACAGGCGCTGAACAAGGTGGTCGTCATCGACGATGTTCCCGATAATTTCGTCAAAAATCTCGTCAACAGCGGTTTGGGCAGAACACCATTTTGCCCGATGGTTTCTTTTAAAGGGGATAGCAATCGGCCTGCTCCAGGCACGCACAATCGTACAATCTACGAGCATACGGCCAGAGTCGGCCCTTATTGACAGTATATTCGCCGAGCGCTACAGTGGGCGAGACGATCCCCGTCGTCGGCAGCCATTTCCGAGTCCAATCGGGGCGATTAGCTCAATTGGTTAGAGCACCTCGTTTACACCGAGGGGGTTGGCGGTTCGAGTCCGTCATCGCCCACTTTGTTATTCGTCGGGGACGCCGATTGCTTGCCCCAAAACTGCCCCTTCTGTGGCGCCAGTTTGCCCCTTCTCCCGTGGCGCTGTCCTAGCAGTACAGAATTCCTTCCCGGTCGTCGACCAAAAAGAGCGACCCGCCGTGCACCGGCATCGAGGGAACATACGCCTCGGGCTTGTTCCGCCAGATCAGGTCCTTCGATCCGTCGGCGCGAATGCAGATCGTCTCGCTGCTGGGATAGCCGCCGCTGGCGAAGGTCAGATCCCCCCCTCGTAGACCATCGTGCCGCAGGTGCCGGCGGTTGACCGGATTTCGCGGCCGGTGGCGAGAGGGAAATCGCCAGCAATTTCGTGAACAAAAATTCGCCTCCGACACATCTTTTTATTGACGATTCGCGGGAAGAACCCCCGGCGGCGGCGTCTCATAGAAGAACGGGTAAAAACGTCGCACGAGATCGGAATCCCTTTGAGACAGAGTGACACCACCAGGGAATGAGCGGCATCACCCCGGAACGCATTGCGCGGCTGTTTGACGGTCATGCCGCCGCGTTGGAGTTGTATGCCGCCCAATGGGCCGATCATCCGTCCGACGTCGTTCAGGAGGCGTTTCTACAACTGGTTCGCGCGAAAAACGTTCCCGACCGTCCGGTCCCCTGGCTGTATCGTGTCGTCCGTAATCGCGGGGTGAGCATGGCTCGCAGTGACGGCCGTCGACGCCGCCGAGAACAATCGGTTGCGGGTGATGCGCGAGATTGGTTTCTCCCATCGGAATATTCTCCGCTCGATGCGACGAGGGCGTCGGAAGCAGTGCAGTCACTGCCGGAAGAAGAGCGCGAAATTGTAATTGCCCGCATCTGGGGCGGGCTCACGTTTGATGAAATCGCGGAGATCGCCGGCGTCACCAGCAGCACTGCCCATCGGCGGTACGAGGCGGCGTTGGCATCACTACGGCAAAGACTGGGTGTGACATGGCTGACGGAAAAGCTTTCGACGCAAAAGACCTGACTCCACTGGAAGCGGCGCTCGGTTCCCTTTTGCCTCGGCCGAGCAAGATCGACCGCGACCGGCTGTTATTTCTCGCGGGCCGAGCCTCGGTCGACCCGCCGCCAACATTGTTCGGCCGATGGGTCTGGCCGGCTGCGACATTTCTGAGCAGCACCATCGCCGCGGTCTTATTCGCGTTATTGATGGTGCGGCCGGTCGCCGGCGGTGCCGCCGTGGCGGTTGAAGGCACCCACGAGAATGCGGATATCGCTCACGCGGATGTCGCGGATGAGCCTCAACAACCGAACCCTGAGCATCAAACCATTGCCTTGGAGCAGCATCACGCATCGCGGGACGGGTGGTTGCCGCTGTTCGGTCCCGCTCCTTTCGTAACACCCAAGCGGGGCGAACTTCCGGCAGAGCCGAACTATCTGCAGCTTCGTTCCTATGTGCTGGCCTACGGAGTCGAAGCGCTGCCATCCCTCTCGTCCGCCGAGCCATCCACGGAATCTCACACTCCCACAACGACACGACACATTCCGAAAACACAGCGCGAACTGCTGCAAGATCTGTTGAAGGAGAGCGGCGCGATGCGCCAACGCGCGGGATAAATCTCGTCAACAAGAATGTTGGCCGCAAAAAGGCACAATAAAACACAGTTAACATTTGCGCAATCTAAAAAGGGGTATTTCGATGACGGTCACTCTGAGAGCGGCTTTTTTCGCGACGGCGGTCCTGGGATCGGCTTCGGCGGCAATGAGCCAGGTGAACGTGCTGGCTCCGGCCACCAACGCCAAGCCCGAGCCGACCAAACCGACGACGATCCGGCTCTCGGTCACCCCCGCCGCCGAGCCCTCGCCAGCACTCAAGTACGCACTGCTTCCCCGCATGGAAGAGCGAAAGCCGGGGAACGCGGTTCCGTTCTATTACCGTGCCATTCAGTGGTACACCCGAATCCAGGAGCGCACCGTTGTATTGAAGGATCGAGGGGAAAAAGTCATTGATGTGCAGTTCGACGAATGGAAGTCCATTCCGCTCGACGAACTTCCTAAAGCGGAAATGCATGAGGTTCTGAATCGCTATTCCACCATCGTCTTCGAACAAATTCAGATCGCTGCCCATCGCGAGGAATGCACCTGGGACTGGCGTCTTGAAGACATGGAAGGAACCAAAAGTATCTCTTTTGGCCTCGACGAAATCCAGCAATCGCGCGGCATTGCTCGTTACCTCTGTGCCAAGGCTCGTCTGGAAATCGCCGAGGGACACTATGACCACGCGCTTGAGACCCTGCGCCTCGGCTACCAGATGGCGCGCGACGTCGGCAAACCCCCGATTTACATCTGCGGGCTGGTCGGACTCGCCATCGGCAGTACCCTGAATGACCAACTCGAAACACTGATCGATGCCCCCGGCTCTCCCAACTTGTACTGGGCCCTTGCTGAACTTCCCCGTCCATTTATCGACGTGCGACCGGCCAATGAGTACGAACTCGGTATCGCCACTCGCATATTCCCGTTTTTGAAAAACCCGGAGACGACCGACCATACGCCGCGGGAGTGGGCTGAACGGATTTCCACCGCCATTGCCAAGATG
>CAZVJA010000127.1:0-14684 GCA_964626885.1 uncultured Planctomycetaceae bacterium
CAAGCGGCCTGTTTGCAACAGCTTTTCGTCGGGTGTACGATGCGCGAAGGATATCGTCCGGACGGATTCGCAACTCACTGTCTAACTCGCCTCCGCGACATCCCCTATGTCAGAAAAAGGAACGTGATGTGCCTTCGTTAAAAATCCTCGCCGCGAGTTGCGTTTATACCTGCATGCTGATCATTCTCGCATCGTCGAGCGTGGCAGCGGAGCCTGTGTTGTCGGTCGAAACTCCGATGGCTCCTCCCTCCTGGGCACTGGCCGAGCGCGAGTTGCTCCGTGCCCAGGTTCCGGCCTGCCGCGAGTTCTTTGAGCGTTACTTTGACGACCTCGGTTGGCTCGAATGCGTCGAGCGCTGGGGAGGAGACGACGGGCCGGACGACGCGATCGAGAATGTCAATGACTGGCCCCTTCTGCATGCCCTGGGGGCCGACGATTCGATTCTCGACATGTACAAGAAGGCGTGGGAAGGGCATCTGCGGCAATTCACGCTCGCCAAAACCGTGGAAGTCCCGTTCGCGAAAGACGGCATGTACTACAAGGAATTCCCAGTCATGTTTGACTGGGTCCACAATGGCGAAGGGCTCTCGGTGTTCAATTTGCAGGGGCTCGGCGACCCGCACGATTTGAAGTTCGGCCAGCGTGTCCGGCGGTTCGCCGGCTTCTATATGAACGAAGATCCCGGCGCGCCGAACTACGACCCTGAACACAAAATCATTCGCAGCCTGTTCAACGGCAGCCGCGGCCCGCTGCTGCGGAAAGCGACGGCACTCGACTGGGCGGGCGATCCCATCGAAGTCGCGCATCGCTTTCTCCCCCGGCACGGCGAGTCGAGCTATCAGCAGATGCTCGAACATTTCGAGGAGTACAACGACGTCATCGGCGACCATCCACAGAACATGGGAGCGACCTCGCTGGCTTTCAACGCATACGCGCTGACGCACAACGAGAAATACCGGAAGTGGCTGCTCGAATACGTCGACGCCTGGCTGGATCGGACCCAGGCCAACGGTGGGATCATTCCCACCAACATCGGGCTCGACGGAACGATCGGCGGCGCGACCGGCGGCAAATGGTACGGCGGCGTCTATGGCTGGGGATTCACCGTCACCGAACCGCAGACCGGAAAGAAAGCCAACCGCAACACGCACGGGCTCGGCATCACCGGGTTTGCGAACGCGTTACTCCTCACTGGTGACCAGAAATACGTCGATGTCTGGCGAATCATGATCGACAAGATTAATGCGAATGGAAAAGAGATCGACGGCAAGATGATGTACCCGACGATGTACGGCGACGATGGCTGGTACGCATATGTCCCCAACAAGTATTCCAACGGCGTCCGGCAGATCTATTACTGGTCGATGAATCCTGCCGACCGGTCGCGCGTCGCCGACGACGGCTGGTTTGCATTCCTCGACGGAAATAATCCGAGCTATCCAGACAGTGCCCTGGCAGCCGACTTCGCGAAGATTCGCACCGCGGTCGAAGGGATGCGAAATGATCCTACAACTCCCGACACGCGCCTCTCCGATGATCCGATGCCGTACAACCCGGCCAGCGTGAACTCGCTCATCGAACTCATGCTGGGCGGATTGCATCCGGGGCACGTCGGCTCGCCGCTGCATTGCCGCGTACGGTATTTCGATCCCGCACGCCGCCGTGCGGGCGTACCAGATGATGTCGCGGCGCTCGTCGATCGATTGACTGACACTGAAACGTCATTGACACTCGTGAATGTCAGTCCTGTGAAAGCACGCACGGTGGTGATTCAAGCAGGGGGCTATGGTGAGCATCAGTTCGTCGATGTCACACTGAACGGCAAACGGACCCAACTGAATGCAAATCACGTGACGGTCAAACTCCCGCCGGGTTGCGGCACGCGGCTTCAATTCACGGTGAAACGCTATGCCAACCCACCGACGATGGCCTTTCCATGGGACCAGGCTCTTTAAGGCCGAGTTCGAGGGGAATTGCACCTACCATAAGTTGCCAATACACCAGATTGATGTCTGCGCCGAGCGGGTGCGAATCATCGAGAGTTCGCCGCGCAAGAGACGCAAAGCCATGTGAGAGGCATCGAACTGAGAATCCTGGTACGCTTAATTTCCGCATCAGGAACCTTGCTCGATCAATTCAGTTTTGTTTCTTCCGCGACGAATTTCACGAAGGACTGGCATGTTTTTCTTTCGTAAGAGTCTTCTCGCGATGTCCCTTGGTCTATTGTGCGTGAACGGGATATCGTACGCCGACGATGATTCACTCTTCTTTACGCCCCAGGGATTCAAGAAACCGGGGGTTGTGAAAACTGCGACCGGAAATAATGACGGTTTCGTGCGAATCATTGTTCGCGACGCCGCGACAAAGCAGCCGACCTGTTGTCGCGTCAACGTCATTGGGCCGGACGGCGACTATTATCAGCCTCGGGAAAATTACCTCTCGCCATTTTCCCTCACTGGCGAATGGCCGAAGTCCGGCAAAGGGAACCGCTCAGGGAAGGGGCCGTTTCGGTATCTCGGTCGGTTCTTTTATTCTTGGGGAGACGTCACCGTTCAGGTTCCTCCGGGACCGGTGCGTGTTGAAGTCTGGAAGGGGCTCGAATACCGCCCGCAGCAGGCGGCTGTCAACGTCGAGATCGGGTTCACAGCAACTGTCGAACTAGCGCTCGAACGTCCCGAGCCGATGGAGAAATATGGATACTATTCCGGCGACCCACACCTCCATTTTGCTCGGAAAGGCGATGCTGACGATGACACGATCCTCGACCTGCTCGAGGCCGAGGATGTCCACTTCGGCAGCGTGCTCGCCTACAACGAGCCGGCCGGCCCGTACCAGGGTTTTATGAAGTCCATGGACTCCCCGCAATCGCGCGGGCTGGGTATCGAATCACTGCGCAGCCGTGGCGACTATCACATCGTGTCGGGGCAGGAATACCGCAGTACGACGTTCGGGCACCTGAACCTCTTTCTGCGAAAAGATCTCGTGCTCGATGGAAAATCACTCAACGCGGACAGCGGTCCGCCCTACGGCACCATCGCCCGCGAAACAAAGCAGCAGGGGGGCTTCGCGTTTTACGCGCACGGCGGCTACGCGCAGTCCATTTACGCCGATGCCGTGCAGGGAGACATCGACGGCGTTGAGCTGTTGCAGTTCGGCGTTTACCGCGGTATCGGGCTGGAGGACTGGTACCGGTTTTTCAATATCGGCTACCGCTTCCCCGCGACCGGGGCGAGTGACTATCCCGCTTGCCGGTTCCTGAGCGATTGCCGCACGTATGTCTACAGCGAGAAGAAGCCCGATTTCAAAGGTTGGTTGGAAGGATGCCGCGCGGGGCGAAGTTTTATGACCACCGGACCGCTGCTCTTTTTGGAGGTCGAGGGCCAAAAGCCGGGGGCCATCATCGAAAAGACCGGTGCGGGACCGTATCGGGTGGCGGTCCGCGCGCGGGTTTTCTCCACGGTCACCAATGACAGGCAAATTGAAGTTGTATGCAATGGGCAGGTTACCGGTAGTGGTGGTGCTTCTTCGGATGTAAAAGAGAGTTCCGCCGAGCAGTTAGGCTGGTCGGAATTCACCACGACTCTCGATCTAACAAAACCTTCCTGGATTGCCGCCCGTGCCTACTCTAAAGCCACCGACGGCAGACCGGATGGTGAGGCCCATACGAATCCGGTTTACGTTGTCATTGACGGCAAGGCGCCGTATGACCGCGAGTCGCTCGACAAACTCGTCGAAAAACTCGACGGCCAGATCGCCGTCCAGAAGAAACGGGACTTCGGCACAAAAGCCGAGGTCATCGATTACTTCGAACGCTCTCGTGACATTCTGTTGAAAATCCGCGAGGCGGGGGGTGTTCCGGCCACGGGTCATCCGGCCGACATATTGAAAGCGGAACTTCCGACGCTCAAAGATCCCGGAGCCCGAACACATTCCGACGAAGATTTGAAAGAGTACCTGAAGCCGCTGCCGTCACGAACCCCTAAAGAAGCGCTCGCCACGTTTGAGACGGTGGACGGATTCCGAATGGAACTGGTGGCGAGCGAACCGCTTGTGCACAGTCCGGTCGCAGCGGCATTCGACGAGGACGGCGCGCTCTACGTTTGCGAGATGATCGATTACCCTTATTTTCCTAAGACGGGGGACAAGCCGCTTGGCACAGTTCGCAAGCTGATCGACACCGATGGCGACGGGGTGTTCGACAAAAGTACTATCTTTGCCGATGAATTGCTCTGGGCGGCGGGGGTTGCTCCGTGGCAGGGGGGGGTGTTCGTCGCATCGCCCCCCGACATCTGGTACCTCAAGGATACAAATGGCGATGACACGGCCGATGTTCGCCGGAAGGTCTTCACCGGATTTGGTACGAAAAACCAGCAGGCGATGGTCAATAACCTCACCTTCGGGCTCGATCACAAGATTTACGGCGCGACTGCGGGAAACGGCGGCAGCATTCGCCCTGGAGACAAGCCGGATGCGGAACCGATTTCGGTCGATGGGCGCGACTTTCGATTTGATCCTGTCAGCGAAAAATTTGAGACGCTAACCGGCACGATTCAGTTCGGCAATACGTTCGACGATTGGGGGAACCGTTTCGTCTGCAGCCAGGCAAGCCCCGTGGAACATCCGGTGCTGCCGCAGGAGTACCTGTCGCGCAATCCGTTTCTGCCGGTGCCGCGAGCAATCGTGAACATCGGTGGAAGCGACGTGCCGATCTTTCGCATCAGCCCCATTGAGCACTGGAGAAACGTCCGCTCCAGTCGCCGGATTGCGCACAATGAGCGGGGGGCGAATTCTTCCGGAGCGAGTCACCACGTTGTCGATGCCGCGGCCGGTGTCACCATCTATCGCGGGCATGCTTATCCGGAGCAATACTATGGAACGGTCTTCACCGGCGACGCACAGAACGATTTGGTGTACCACACGCGGCTGGAGCCGGACGGCGTCACGTTTCGGGCGGTTCGCGTCGAGCAGAATACGGAGTTTGTCCGTTCGTCCGATAACTGGTTCCGGCCCGTGAACTTCGTGAACGCTCCCGACGGCACGCTCTACGTCCTCGATATGAGCCGGGAGATTCTCGAATCGATCCACATTCCGCTCGATGTGTTGAAGTTTCTCGATTTGAAACGGGGGCGAGATCAGGGGCGAATCTACCGCATGGCGTCACCCGGCTTCCGGTCCCCCAAGCCGCCGCAATTGTCGCGGGCAACCACTGTGGAACTTGTTGACTTGTTGGAACACCCCGACGGCTGGTATCGCGACACGGCGCATCGGTTGCTGTTTGAGCGGCAAGACAAATCCGCAGTGGATGCGATGAAGAGACTGCTCCGTGAAAGCAAGTCGCCACAGGGAAGATTGCACGCACTCTGGTCATTGCAGGGATTGGGATCGCTCGACGATGAACAGATTTTGCTGGCGCTTGGCGATGCCGCACCGGTGATTCGCGAGCATGCTTTGAGGCTGTCGGAACCGCGGTTGGATTCGTCGCCAAAGTTACTGGAAAAAGCAGTCTCTCTGGTCGATGACGAGTCGCCGCGAGTCCGGTTTCAGACGGCTTTTTCCCTTGGTGCCTCTCGTGATGAACGGGCCGTGAAGGCGATCGCACGGGTCGCACGCCGCGATGTGAAAGACTCATGGATGCGAACCGCCGTGCTAAGTTCAATCACTGAGACGGCTCCGAATGTCCTCGCACTCTGGCTGGCCGACGAGGAGTTCGCGAAAAGTCCTGAAGGACAGGAGATGCTGGCGCAGGCAGCGTACATTGTTGGTGCCAGGAACCGTGCCGAGGATATCCGCGCCGTCCTCCAGACGCTTGCGGCTCACCGTCATTCTTCGAGCGAGCAGGCAGTCGAGCGGCGCATGGTGCAGGGGATGGGGGACGGGTTACGGCAGACAGGGCACCACCTGGCGGTTCCTTCCACGGCGGGGGATGCCAGCTCAGCGGATGCATACCTGCGCGAATTGTTAGAGAGTACTCGCGCGATGTCTGCCGATGAAAAAATGTCGGAAGGAGATCGTTGCAACGCGATTCGTCTGCTGGGCTGCGTGGAGTATTCCTTTGCTGAGGATACGCTAACCAAATTGATCGATCCGCACGCGCCGCTGGGGGTTCAGCTTGCGGCTGTTAGCACGCTAGGGAACTATAAGGAGAGCGCGATCGCCGGGAAGCTGCTAGACCGCTGGAAAGAGTTTGTGCCGGATGTGCGCTCAGAGGTGATCCGTATACTGCTGTCGCGCGATGCGTGGGCCGAATCGCTGCTCGGAGCAATCGCTAATGAGACAGTACCAATTGCCGCGCTTGACGTCGGCCAGCGATCGCTGTTGTTGCAACACCGGAATATAGCGCTCAAAGAACTGGCTGGGAAGCTGTTCGGAGCTGACGCGTTGAATCTCCGCAAGCAGGTGCTGGCGGACTATGAGAGCGTACTCACTCTTGCCGGCAGTGCGAAAGCAGGGGAAAAAATCTTCGAGCGGGAGTGCATGGGGTGTCACAAGATCGGCGAGAAGGGGCATGCCATCGGTCCGAGTCTGATCGCGTCTTCCTTTCGCGATCCAAAGGCGTTGCTGACGAACATTCTCGATCCCAATCTGTACGTGCTGCCGAACTACGTACAATACGTGCTGGTGGATCAGGAGGGCCGTACATATACGGGCCTGGTCTCGAATCAGTCCTCTACGAGCGTCACTTTAAAGCGGGACAAGGACGCCAGCGATACTTTTCTCCGCAGCCAGATCGACGAGATGGCGAGCACAGGCAAATCTCTGATGCCGGAAGGACTTGAAAAGAAGATCACGCAGCAGGAAATGGCCGACCTGATCGCGTACATCACGGAGGCGCAAGCGTCGGAGCCTAAAGTCGAGCCGCGGCTGGACATCGGCACTGAGCCGGGACTTGTCGAACCGGAGCGTTGAGCGCGAGCACACACGTGTCTTACGCAGGGGACGGGGCTTTTAGCTGCGGCAGTGGGGCGTCGATGCTTTCCGCCAGCTGCGTCATGTTCCGCAGAATAAATTGCCGGCGGCGGACAAAGATTTTTCCTTCCGCCTGCAGTTCGCTGATAACGTTCGTGACCGTCTCGCGGGTGCTGCCGATCACGCTCGATAAATCCTGATGGGAGAGTTTAATATTGATCAGCACCCCTTCTTCGGTGCGGCGGCCGTATTGTTCGGCCAGTTCGAGCAGCAAGTGGGCGAGGCGGTCCCGCGCGGTGCGATAGAGGAGCGACTTGAGTCTGCGTTCAATGCGTCGCCGCCGCAGCCCCATCAACTTCGTAATGCCGACGGAGACATCCGGATGCTCCTCCATCAGTCTTTGCATCTCCTCACCAGGAATAAGGATCACATCCGATCGCTCCATCGTTTCGGCGTATTCTTCCCGTTGTCCGGCGTCGAAGACCGCCAATTCGCCGAACAACTCACCGGGGTCGATAAAGGCAAGCAGAGTCTGCTTGCCGTCCGGGGTGACGTGATACATCTTGACCCGGCCGGATTCGAGAAAGAGCACCGAATCACTTTGATCGGACGGAAGGTACACCAGGTTGCCGCGCTCGAATCGTTTGAACTTCGCGCGTTTTTCGAGCCGGGCAATCTGATCCGGTGTCAGACGCTTGAACAGGTCGGAGTTCTTAAGATGCCAGAACCGTTCCACCGTGCCCTCAGCGTCTAAGTGAATTACGTCTGTGGGGATCGTTGTTTAGCCGATCCATGCGGACCGACTGGATGAGTTTGACCGCAATGATTACGGCCGGGAGATGTCGTGATGAACGCAGCAAATGGCGATTCCGCTGATCGGCAGACGCCAATGGAGCGGCAGCTTACCCCAATTCGAGCATAAGTCACGGGGTAGGGCTCAGCAAGAGGCGGGGCTTCCGCCAACATCCTGTTTGGGAAGAAGCGGGTCAGCGAGAGCTCTCCGAATGCCCGGCCTGATGAATGCCGCGAGATTCCGCGGACGAAAACGGATTGGAATCTGGCCCGCTATGATTGTGCTGCGAACAGCCCGAGTTATTGACCAGCCGCCGCCAAAACCTTCTGTGCCACGATTGGAGTGCGCGGAGTCACCGAACGAACCGGCGCGTCAATATCGCACCGCTTTCGGTTTGTTCGAGGGGCTGCGGCGATCATGTCAGTGTGGGGGCTGGAGAGCCCGCTGAACAACCCACTAAGAACGTCCTTCTTCGCCACTCCCCGAACCGTTCTGGCGCAGTGAGGACAGTTGCTCAGGTGAAAGCCCATCTGCGACCGAAACTCCCCGGTGATTTCCCCCCGGATATAGCGATCGATATTCGCAAGAACTTCGGTACAGCTAACGCCCCCCTTCCTGGAGAGCCGCTCCAACTCCATCTGGCTGGCTTCGCTCAATTGGACCGCCAAAATGCCGGAGAGCACCGCCAAAACAGCAACGTAGGAGAACCGAACCGGCGAGCGTCGCTGACGCGCTTTCAATCGGGATGTGAAATTCCCAATCTTTCCATCGGGGCAGTTTTCCCAACCGCTTTCAGCCGGAATTTGATAGTCCATGGCTAAAGACCTCTCGAAGAAAGAGTGGGGATCACCGAACCCCTCAATGTTACTTAGCTTATCACGGCGACGGACCACTCGAACATATACGTTTGCATTCGGGAAACTGTCAAAAAGGGCATTGGGGACTGTACAAGCCCTCCCTTTTCGAACAAAGGGAACCCCGACATTAAAGGTGATATTAGAGATGTACAAGCGACGAGTCGGTAATCTGGATCACAACTCGGCGGTTTTCCAATGATGCCAATACAAAAGTTGGGTCGAAAAATGGGGGAAAACCCCGGAAGTGCAGGGGACTTCCGGGGTTCCGCGCTTCATCGTTGAAGCGTATCGAGATCGCCTCGGGAGAGGCGGTTGATTGGCAAGCCTGTCAGTTAGGGGATGTTAATCGCAATTCCCAGCTTCCTGTTGCCGAATCGGAATTGGTAGGGAACTGGGTTCACCACGGGGGCGACGGGAGCCACCGGGACAGCCGCGAACTGCAGGTCTTCACGCAGGTGGTGCAGTGTCTCTTCCATCTCTTCCAGCAAGTTGCAGAGGCTACGGAGATCATTGCGGGTCGGTCCGAAGGAGCCGTGCCAGTGGCCCCAGCCATGTCCATAGAACTGATCGACCGGCCGGATCTCTCGGACCGACTCTTCCACGTGGTGGAAGAGTCGGTCCAGGCTTTCCACGTCAGCCCGCAGGTGACCAAGATCGGCTCCTTCATGCAGGATTTCATGGATGTGATCGGCGGTCGTGTACATCTCGTAGACGTCGCTGTACAAGTGCCGGTACTGCGGGATGCGGCGGAAGTTGTTGTGGACTTCCCACGCGGTTCGCGATGCCTGATTCCGCAGTCGCGAAGCTAATTGATCGACGTGGTTGAAGTCCGCGGCATTGACGGTTTCGGTGCAAATCGTGGTGAAGGCCAAGGCTGCGGTGGTGAAGAATGCCGTCTTCATGTTCGTTGTTCCCCTCATGTCCCGAGTGTGAATGGATTCGCTTTTCCCTGTCGCCCGTTGCCACCCGTGTGACTGCCAATTCTTAATGGCACCTCGTGTGCCATTTTCATTTCGACCGGCAAAAACTGCCGATTTATTTTTGTAAAATATTTATTCGTAATATGTTATGGATTTCTCGGGAATACTCGCTTGTCCTAAGGTGCTCAGGCCTTTGGTGACATCAAGTTGACTTATTGTGTTTCCTTTTTGTGACGGTCGCGTTGTCGTTATGACCTTTTCCGTGTGGGGAAGTTGTCAGAGGTCGTCTTTGAAAACTGCTTTCGGGCTGGAGTGGTGGTTGAGATGTGGAGGTTTGGGTACGACTACGGCCCGGTTGCGATTTCGACTGTCCCAACCGAGAATAGGCCGCTCTTGCAGCGACCTGTCCCGGTGGATTTCGATTAAATGAGGCATATCGAGGAAAGGGGTGCAATGCAGTCTGAAACGGTAATTCTGGGAGGCTTGCGGTGTCGGGTGGTTGAGGCCGAATCCAGCGAAGCCCCCGCGGAATTGATTGTCGTGCTGTGCCACGGCTTTGGTGCTCCGGGAACCGACCTCGTCCCACTCGGGGCAGAGTTGTTCCATCTGCACCCCGGTCTGGCTGGCAGAGTGCGCTTCATCTTTCCGGAAGCTCCCCTTTCTCTCGAATCGTTTGGAATGCCTGGAGGTCGAGCCTGGTGGCCCCTCAATGTTGAGAAGCTGATGATGTCGATCGAGACGGGGGACTTTCGTGACCTGCGAAGAGAAACGCCCCCCGGCTTGGCCGAGGCTCGCGCGATGCTCACTCAGCTGGTACAGAAAGTACAGGACGATTCTGGCCTGCCGACATCTCGTATCGTGCTGGGAGGGTTCTCCCAAGGTTCGATGCTGGCAACTGACGTGTCGCTGCACCTGCCCGACTCTCCCGCAGCCCTGTGCGTTTTTTCCGGCACGTTGCTGTGCGAAGAAGAGTGGCGGGAGTTGGCGAGTCGGCGCGGTCCATTGCCCGTGTTGCAAAGTCATGGGACCAACGATCCGATTCTCCCGTTTCAGGGAGCCGAATGGCTACGCGAACTTTTCGAGAACGCGGGTTTCGAGGTCGATTTTGTCCCCTTTCGTGGGATCCACACCATCCCATTCGAGGCGTTGCACCGCTTTGCGTCGCTCCTGGGGCGCCTTCTGGGCGAAAATCGGTCTTGATGCGACGGGCATCGCCGGTGAGCGTCGATCGATGTATACGACCGTCCATTTTCTCACGCCCCAACTCAAAACTCGTTTTTGTACGTCAAACCTTGCGGCGTAAATCGGCGGGGAATCTCGAATTTCCCTTCGAGAGCTGCAACTTGAGTTCACAGCTTGGTTAAGGGATGCGTATGATGGGAAACTGTCGTGATTTCGGCCGCCGATTCTCGCCGGTCTCTCTCCTTTATCCCGTGATGCACTGAAACAGAACCTCCGGTGAGAACTCCGCTCGGACTCATTCCGCTCCCGGCCGTAATGGCTGCCGGCATCTTCATCGCCAGTTTCACTTCGCCGGCTGCGCTGGCGCAAGGTGAATCCTCCCTCTCGATCGATCGAGTTGCGGTGGGAATTGGGGGGGCTTACAAGGTTGGCCATTGGACGGCGATCAGCATCGATATCACAACTGCCGAACCCGGGCCGGTGGAAATGATGGTGGAAGCCCCCGATCCGGACGGGAATTGGGTGGGGCTCCCTGCCGTACGACGTGAGCTTCCGGTTGCCGGCAAACATCATTTCGAGACCCTGTTCAAGGTTGGGCAGTTGCGAAACGCATTGCGCGTCGAGGTACGCGATTCGCACGGGAAGACCTTCCAATGGTCGTCGCAAGGAGAAAACGTCGAGCTGCCCGCACCCGTTCGCCAAACGGCGTTTTTTGTCGCGACATTGGGGCACCCGAGCGGCTGGCGACAGTTGCACGAGGAAAGTGAAGCGGAATTTGTCGGGTCGACCTCGAAGAAACCGTCGCAGACAGGCTTTCGATTGATCGAGCTCGATTCGTTCGAAGCGCTGCCGACCGATATCGCCGCCTATCAGTCGCTCGACCTGCTTGTCATCTCGGGCCGCTATGACATCGACGCCAAGCGCAGCGATGTCTTGCGGCAATGGGTCCGCTTGGGTGGACACCTTATTGTTTCCGTGGGAAAAGATCCGGCCGGTTTTCAATCGAGTGTATTGCAATCGTGGATTCCTGTTTCGGTCGCCGGCGGACTTTCCGTGCGGGAAGTTGGTGGGCTTGAAGGTTTCGCGGGACGGGGAACCCGATTGTTACAAGCCGCGGGAAGTACAATTCCGACGGCCAAACTTGAAGTGCGTGACGGGGTCATTCTGGCGGCGGGGCTCGATGCTCCGTTTGTTGTCCGTTCGGCAGTGGGAGCTGGACGCGTCACCATGGTGGCTGTTGATCTCAATACGCCTCCCGTTTCGAACTGGTCTTCCGCCGACGCACTGGGCCGGAGGCTGACCGGCGATATTACGAACGCGGTTCAAGGACGCGCCGCGGATTCGACCACGCAATTGGCGCGTAGCGGCGTGACCGAGATAGCCTCGCAGCTGTATCAGACGCTGGACGGCTTTTCGGCCGTTTCCCGTTCCTCAACCTGGACGGTCATGGGGTTGCTGCTCCTCTATCTGGCGCTCATCGGTCCGGTTGACTACTTCGTTGTCTATCGTTTGCTGAAGCGGCCGCAACTCACGTGGTTGACGCTTCCCCTGTTTGTCGGGCTGTCCCTCTGGTTCACTTTGTGGGACGGCCGGGCGACCAACGGAACTGAGCTTCGGGCGAATCAACTGGAGGTTGTCGATATCGATGCCGCCTCGAACACCGCGACTTTGACGGCCTATGCCGCTGTTTACAGCCCCGAGATGCGCCGGTATCACGTGGACCTGCTCCCCACAAGTTCTCTCGCCGCCGATGCGGAAGCAGGCAAGTTTCCTTTTCAATCGACTCATACTCGACGCGCATCCTGGCACGGAGTGCCGGAAGATCGGTTCGGCGGAATGTACCGCGAAGGAGGGATTGAACTCGGGCGAACATCGTATTCGCTGAGCGCCGATGGAATGGGATTGGCGAATGTTCCGATACCGATCTGGTCCGTGAAAAGTCTCGATGCCGTCTGGCAGGGGGATATGCCGTCGCCGGTCGAGTCGGAGTTGACCAGCCGCGGCGCGGGTCGGCTGAGCGGTACGTTGAGGCATCATTTTCGCGGAGAGCTCAAGGATTGGGTTCTGGCACATGGAAGGCAGGTGTATCGTCCCGTCGCAACGACGCGGAATCCCCGGGCAGCGCTGGCGCCGCGTCAAAGCTGGTCGGTGGCTGACGCCAGCCCGCGGGAGCTTTCCGGCTATCTCACCGGTACTGTTCAGCAGTACGTCGAGAGCAAAGAATCGAAGGAACTCCAGTTGGTGCGTGAGCAAGTGCTCTATGACAAAACCAGTCGTGATGACGGCTATATTCTGAAAATCCTGACCTTCTATCGGGAAGCGGGAGGATTGAACTACACCGGGCTCGACAATCATGCCTTGCGTTCGTTCGATCTCAGTCCGCTGCTCGAATTAAATCGCGCCGTGTTGTACGGGCGAATCGACAGCCCCGCGTCCACGCTTCGTGTCGATGGAAAACCGGTCGAACAGGGGAGTCATTCCACGTTTGTCCGCGTGGTGTTGCCGGTGCGCGATTTGCGAATATCAAATGAATCGCCGAAAGTCGAAACCGGCGCCGCCGACAATGCCTCGGGGAGTGCCGCCAGCCAGAAGGCCGGGGACAAGGCCGACAAAAAATGAACGTCGCAGGCGCGGGAGCAAACGAAGTGCCCGCCGCGCCGCAGTTGAATCGATTCAAACCTTGGTAACGAACACGAAAAATATCGCCAAGTAGACAGTCCTCCACACATCGGGCCTTACGCGAGAGTCGTCACGTGATTGAAACGCGGAAGTTGACAAAGCGCTACGGAAACCTCATCGCCGCCAATGAGATCAATTTGAGTCTCAAAGAGGGGGATGTGTTCGGCTTCATCGGCCCCAACGGGTCGGGGAAGACGACCACGATGCGGATGATCGCCACGCTGCTGAGCCCCGATTACGGCGAAGCTTACGTCTGTGGCAAGTCGATCTACACGCACCCCCAGGAGATTCGCCGACTCGTGGGATACATGCCCGACCTGTTTGGCGTGTATGACGACATGACGGTCATCGAGTACCTCGAATTCTTCGCGGCGGCTTACCGCATCAACGGGCCGAATCGTCGGAAAGTGTGCGAGGAAAAACTCGAACTGGTGGACATGGCGTTCAAGCGGGACGCCATGGTCAACGAGCTCTCGCGCGGGCAGACGCAGCGCATCGGGCTGGCGCGGGTGTTGCTGCACGAGCCGCAAGTGCTGTTGCTCGACGAGCCGGCGAGCGGCCTCGACCCCCGCGCGCGAATCGAAATCCGCAACCTCCTCAAGCGGCTTGGGGAAATGAACAAGACGATCATCGTCTCCAGCCACATCCTTCCGGAACTGGCCGACGTCTGCACACGCGTCGGCATGATCGAAAAGGGAATTCTCATCGTCGACGGGTACGTGGATGAAGTGATGCGCAAAGCCCGCGAGGCTCTGCTGCTGCACGTGCGGGTGAAGGGAGACCAGGACAAGGCAGCCAAGCTCCTGGAACAAGTGGATGGAGTGGAGTCGGTCTCAATCAAAAAAGGAACGATCGACGTCACGCTCAAAAAAGAGACGCTCGATTACAGCGCGCTGCCGACCGCTCTCGTTCAAGCCGGTTTTCAAATCACCTTGTTCCGCGAGGAAGAGGTGAACCTGGAAACCGCGTTCATGGAGCTGACCAAAGGAAAGCAGCAGTAGGGTTGCGGTCAGGCTTCGGGAACGGCCGGTGGGTAGGGTTTTTGGGGGCGAGGGTTCGAGGCCTCCATCCTCTGGCTTCAGCGGGTCAGGCTTCGGGCTTCAGGCATTGCGGATTTCGGATTGCGAATTGCGGATTGCTGACCCAGGACTCGGGACTCTTTTTCTTTCCATCCTCCGACTTCCGTCCTCGTCTTGATTGCTGTTCCGACGACAAGTCGTCGGCTTGGGAAGAGTCTTCCCCCTCCGTCTGGACTCTTCTGCGCCCCTCGCCCCTCGCGGGAGAGGGGCTGGGGGTGAGGGGGCTTCCTCGCCTCCATCTTCCTCCCTCCGCCCTCCGTCTTGACCG
>CAZVJA010000128.1:0-14539 GCA_964626885.1 uncultured Planctomycetaceae bacterium
GCCGGTCGGCGTAATTGAAGAAGCAAATAAACCACAGCATCCCGACGACCCACCATTTGTAATTCGGCGAGTGCTTGAAGTCGGTTGAGTCGAGGTTGTTTGACGAAAAGTCGGAATCGTTCACGGATGCTCCTCGGGATCTTTAAGACGCGCGGGAGAAATGAAGGTCCCCATTGTAACGGCGACGCTGGGGATCGAAAGCAAAAAAGCTCACGGAAGCGCTTCCCTCGGGCAAATCAGTGAGCTTCACCCGTCACAACATCCGGCGCGGTTTGCGCCGATTCAATCGCCCGATCGGTGCTGTCGGGATCAACCCGTCGGCAGCACTCGGTGAGTTGATCCGCCAGTGAACGCATGTCGGCACGCCATTCGTCCGCGCTCACGTCGGGAGGCGAGACCTGCGCGAATTCGCCGCACAAGAGTATCAGCCGCAGCAGGTGACGAAACACAATCCCTTCCTGCCGGACAATGCTCTTCGATGTGACGTACTTGTTGAAGTCTCCCCCCTGGCGCAGCAGCTCGCCCGCCGCCCAGACCGGCTGCGTCCGCAAGTCGGCCACGCCGGGAAATTCCGAATCGAACAGCAGGCGAAGCTTCTCGGCGAGCGTCGGCGTCCAGCGCAGCTCCCAGGGGAGATCCTCGTGCGACTTGTCGCGCAATTGTTCGGCGGTGACGAGACCTCGTTGCAATAAAAGCGGGTCGAGCTTGTTCGTCGCCAGCGGCCCGGGTGGAAGTTCGCCCATCGGCGGCACGCGCACGTCGCGCGACATCGAGCCCGGCATTTCCAGAACACTTTCGAACGCTTGAATCCGCTCGTCCCGATCAGCTAGGCCGAGGTGCGATACCAGAAAGGCTCCATACACCGGGTTGACGCTGCGGAACACCAGCAGCTTATCGAGTTCCGGAGTCGGGTGGGCGAACATTGGCTGATAGGCCGGTCGTGCCGGCTCGGGACGTTTCTCCTTTTCGTCGGGACGACCTTTCGACGCTTCTTCTTTGGCTGCTCCGCGCGCTTCCAGAATCAGGGCGGCGAAGCTCCCCGGCTTCGGTGGAGGAGGCCTGTCGGCGGGAGTCGATGCTCCGGCCTCTTCCGCGGCGTTCGATTGCTCCGATTCCACCTCCACCTTGGGTGGAGGCGGATCGAGTGTGACATAGCCTCCCGCTTCGAGTGTCAGCAGCATCCGCGTGAGCGCCTTCTCACCCGCTTCCAATCGCTTGGGGTCCATCATCCGTTTACGGACGACGTCGCGCAACCGATCAACTTCGGGGGAAATTTCGAGCAGGTACGCCACCAGCCGCCAGGGGAGTTGCCCTTTGCTGTACAACTTGCCGGGCGGGGCTTCAATCAGCTTCTGGAACTGTGCTTCGTTCCAGTATTGCTCCGTCTTGCGGCGCGTCGGCATTTTTTTCTTGAGCTGCTTCTTCGCGCGGATCAGCAGCGGGTCTTTCGTGTCCTCCGGGATCTGGTTGTATTTCTCCATGAACCGCAGAATCTTGACGTCGTCCTCGTGCGCCAGGCAGTAAACATGCCCACGCGTGTCGAACTGCGGCCGGCCGGCACGACCGCAAATCTGGTGCATCGCGCTGGAGTCGATCAGCTTCTTGTCACCCGGCGGACCTTTCATCAATGTCGTGAGCACGACCGACCTCGCCGGCAGATTGATCCCCGCCGCCAGCGTTTCGGTGCAGACGCAGACCGACAGCAGCTTCCGTTGGAACAGTTCCTCCACAACGCGTCGATATTTGGGAAGCAGACCCGCATGATGCACGCCAACGCCTCGAAGCAGCACCTGTTTTAACTTTGGCCCGGCACCGTGCGACCAGTCGTGCTGGTCGACCTCTGCTAATAATCGCTTCTGCTGGCCGTCCGCGAGTAACGACTTTCCCTTGAGCTGTTCCGCGACCGACCAGCATTCGTCCCGATTGAAACAGAACACCAGCGCCGGAGTGCGGCGAGACTCGTCATCCCCTTCCGCCATAATCTCCAGTTGCTCGTTCAGCAACTCGTCGCCGATCCAGTGATACTCCAGCGGCACCTTCCGCTCGGTGCTCTGTACGAGTTGCACTTTGCGTCCGTGGCTGCGATTGAGCCAGACAATGAATTCCGCTGAGTTCCCCACCGTGGCGGAAAGCAACAGCAACCGTACATGCTTGGGAAGCAATGCCAGGGCCAATTCCCAGACGATTCCCCGCTCCGGATCAGCGAAGCTGTGGAACTCGTCCATCACGACGGACGAGACGTTGCCGAAGTCGAACGCTTCGGTGTGCAGCAGACGATTCAGCAGGATTTCGGCCACGACCACCCGCACCAGGGCCTGCGGATTGACGCAGCGGTTGCCGGTGACCAGCCCCACGTCATCGGGAGAAAATCCCCAGCGTACCGCCGCGGCCTGCATTTCCTGAAACTTCTGCTCGGTGAGGGCGATCAGCGGTGTCGTGTAATACGCGACCCTCCGGGTGTGCAGCGCCTCATATAAGGCTGCCTCGGCGATCAGCGTCTTGCCGGTGCCGGTCGGCGCGCAGACGAGCACACCTTCGTCACACGTGAACCACGCCAGCAGCGCTTCCTCCTGCACCGGGTACGGCGCGTAGGGCAACTGTTCGAGATATCTCGAACCGAGTTCATCGCGGGACGGGACGGAGTCTGTCATACAATTATTCGCGTTGAGAGTGTGTGACGAGGTTGTCATCATAGGGGAACGACCGTTGTGTGGCGACTCTGGGCGATTTCCATTGTTCGAAGCTTTGATAGACCTCATTCATGACTGAGACTGACTCCACTTGGGACGATTTCCGCGCGTTGATGCCGGTCACGCGGAGTTGGACCTATTTCGATCATGCGGGAGTTTCGCCGCTCCCGGTGCCGGTGCAGCAGGCAGTGAACGACTGGGCGGCCGACATGGCTGCCAACGGCGCGGTCCACTGGAGCCGCTGGCGGCAAAACGTCGAAATCGTGCGTGATCTGGGAGCGAACCTGCTCGGCGCGCAGCGGGACGAAGTGGCCGTCATTCATAACACGACCGAAGGGATCAATCTTGTCGCGGAAGGATTTCCCTGGCAGCCGGGGGATAACGTCGTCACCGTCGCGGCCGAGTTTCCGTCGAACCGTTTCCCCTGGATGAACCTCGCGTCGCGCGGTGTCGAAGCGAGGCTCGTCCCGGCTCCCGACGAACGGCTCAATCTTCGCGAATTAGAGCAGGCGTGCAATGCCCGTACGCGAATCATCGCCGTAAGTTGGGTTGGCTATGCGACCGGCTGGCGGAACGACGTGAACGCATTAGTGGAGATCGCCCATCGCCGCGGCGCGTATTTGTTCCTCGATGCGATCCAGGGGCTCGGCGTGCTGCCGCTCAATGTCCGTGAGACGCCGGTCGATTTTCTGTCGGCCGACGGGCACAAGTGGCTGCTCGGTCCCGAAGGGGCGGGGTTGTTCTACCTGCGGCGTGAGCATCTCGACCTGTTGCGGCCGATCGGCGTCGGCTGGCACAGCGTCACCAGCGCCGGCGACTTCACTGACCCGACGATGAACATCAAACCTTCGGCTGACCGTTACGAAGGGGGAACGCACAACTACGCGGGAATTGCGGGATTGGCCGCCAGCTTGAAGATGCTCGCCGACATTGGCACCCCAGCCATCACCGCACGGCTGCGCGAGGTGACCGACCTTTTGTGCCGGCGACTGCCGGAAGCCGGCGCGATTGTTGCCAGCGACCGGGGCGAGCACCGATGGTCGGGGATTGTGTCATTCGAATTACCGGGGCGCAACCCGGTGGAGCTGAAAAAGCATTGCCGCCAGCATGGGGTCGCCTTGAATCAACGCGCCGGCCGCATGCGCGCGAGCGCCCATGTCTACAACAACGGGGACGACATCGACCGGCTGGTGAACGCGCTGCGTCAGGCGTAACGCCGAACGAAGCTATTCACCACGGAGACACGGAGTTCACTGAGAAGACCATTTAATGAGGAATGCAGGAAGTCAGGAGAAATACCGGGAGTAGATTGGATTATTCCAACAGGTTGATCCGGGGTTGAACGTAGTTTTCACGAGAACAATCGAGTTTGATGTTGTCCGGAAAATCGATCTTCGGTTTCCCCTTTTCCTGTCTTCCTGGTTTCCTTATTGAAATTGTCCTTCTGTCTTTCTCTCAGTGATCTCCGTGTCTCCGTGTTGATCTCTGCAAACCGGCGCGGTGGGCGAACGTCACGGCGCGGGGGATCGCGTAATTCGTGCTTGTGGCAAAGCCTTCTTCAGCCGATTGACGGCTTCATCACTGACGTTCGTCTTGGATAGGCGAACCCATTGAAGGCTCGGGGCACTCTCCAGGTATTGCAGGCCGTCGTCGGTGATGTTCGTCCCTGAGAGATCAATCGAATTCAAACTCCGCAACTTGCCAAGGTGCTTGAGCGAGGCGTCGGTGATGAGTGTTTCTTTGAGTGACAGAAACTCAAACCGCCCCAATTCACAAAGTTTTCGAAGGATCTCGTCACCAATTGGGACAGCTTCCAAATATAAAACAGTACAAGCACGGGCTTGTGACAGCGCTTCTGCAGTGACCACGTTGACCGAGCAATGCCTCAACGTCACAGATAAAACAGCGGAATGCACCTTAAAGAACTCCTGCAACCCGTCGTCGGTCACACCGGTACCATCGAATTCGATCTGGTTGAGCCTCGTGCAGTTCGCGAGATGCTTGAGCCCGGCGTCGGTGAAACTGGGCCCTGCCAATGACAGATAAGTAAGCGAGTTCTTGGTTGAAAGGTGTGCCAACCCGGCATCGCCGATCGAACCCTTGCCCAACTGCAACGACGATAGCCGCCCAAGATTCGAGATAGGCGCCAGCCCGGCATCGGTGACCTGGGTTCCTCGAAGATCCAGCCAGCCAAGTTCCTGAAATGCTCCCAATCGCTTCAACCCCTCATCGGTAAAGTTCTTGCCGGCTCCGAATCCGGAAAGTGTGACTTCCTTCCCTTTGAGAACTTCGAGCGCGCCGTCTCCCGTGTGGGTGTTGCTCAAGTTCAGCCAATTGAGGGAATAGAGCTTTGAAAGGTGCTGCAAGCCGGCGTCTGTAACGCTCGTTCCGTCCAGCGTCAGGGAAGTGAGATTCTGCATCCCAGCCAGTTGACGCAACCCTTCATCGCCGATGGTGGTGCCCGACAGTGCAATGTGTGTGAGCCCAGTCATTTTCGACAGGTGGCTCATCCCCACGTCGGTGATTCGAGACTTACTCAACAGAAGTGAGTTGATTGTCGTGGCGCCGGACAGCGCGGCCAGACCATCGTCGCCGACGTTCGTGTCCTGCAGCAGAAGTTCCAGCCGCTCAATATCGCGCAGCTCCGGGTGCGCCACAATCCACGCGTCGTCAATCTGTTTGCCGTCAAGCAGAATATCTACTTGAGAAAAACCACGGCGACCGACGAAGGGGCGGAGCATGAACGGAACTCCAGGCGAATTGTCGTAAATTTCCACCGCGCCGCCGGCTTGCTCGACCTCGCTTTTGAGGCGGTCGATCGCGCGACGACTGAAGACGCCGGGAAGCATGATCCGCAATCCCAGTGCAGCGCACGCGAGAAAAATGACGACGAGCATCCACTGCGCCATCGATAGGCGGAAGCGGCGCGGTGGAGACTGCGGTTCCTCCTCCGGTGCGGACGCGGACGGTACTACGTGTTCGGGAGCCATGCGACAATCCTGAGAGTGATTCGCGCAGATGCTGAATTATTAACAGGTAATGGCGATTGTATCGCCGGGGGGGCGGAACCGGAAGACCCTCGCTGACGGTGAAGCTGCCCAAGGACTTGACGTGGGGCAGGCTACCGCGGAGCCGAATCGGCGTCCGTGCTAATCTGACCATCAGAGGGGCGTTGTTGTTCTGTTGCCCGACGTTGTTCGAGGTAGGCGAACAGAAAAATCGTTGCGGCCAGGATGACTCCCCCGCCGCCATAGAAGTTCCGTTTTGGGTCGGTGTTATAGGCGCTTTGATTCGGCCAGGTTGTCGTGGCGAATTGAATGTCGAAGAGGTTGTCACAGTTCCAAAGAATGAATGCCAGGTTCACGAGCTTGGGCCAGAGAAAAAGTACGATGACCGCTGCGACTTCAAGGATCAACGACCGCGTATGGGCACTGTTCCAATCGTTCCGTCTTCCTTCCCACCAGAGCACGAATGCTCCCAAGAGGAAGAGGATGAGGCCTCCCAGCAGACTGCTGACATCCACCAGATACTCGTATCTCAGCTTGTGGATCGGCGGTCCGTCCGGCGCGAAAAACTGGGGCGGCACTTGTATCTGTTGCCACATGACGTTCGCAAACCACTCGACGAACGTGGCAATGACGGCAGCCGAAACGAGAATGACACAAATGGAAATCACTGGGCGGCCGGCCGGGCTCTGAATCTTGTCCCGTTCCAGGGGCGCGCACTCCTTCTCCGGTCGTCCCCATTGCACCGGCTGCCACCGGATGTCATTCATCCATCTGGTCACGCGTCGGTCCTTTCAGACTGAGGTCGTCGACCTGGCGTCGGAATCCGTATGGCTGCCCCGCACCTGCCATTGATCCCTTCACTGCCGCGGCCGGCGAGGATTACTCCGGTGCTCCACTCTGGATGATACGGGCGTAAAGCCCGGAATGTCCAGAAGTTCGGTTGGTGTGACGAGCGTGGAAACGGGCCTCGTTCGACGGTCGGATTCGTCTGGACGGAATTTGGCGGAACGTGTTTAATTCCAAACCCTTTCGAGCAGGGCCGAGCTTGGCTTCCCGTCTCGTTTGTACTACCGCCGCGCATTGAGGCTTTCGACCGCCGTGAATAACTTTCTCCGCATACTCCCCTTTGTCTGGCCGCATCGCCGAAAGGTCTATCTGTCGGTCGCGTGCGCGTTCGTGGTGGCTATCTTGTGGGGACTGAATCTCTCGGTCGCTTATCCGGTGATGAAGGTGCTGCTGGAAGGGCAGTCGATGGATGAGTATATCGACGAGGAGATTCAAGCGGCGGAGAAAAAGAACGAAGCGCGGTGGGCCGAGATCGACCAGCGTGAGGCGGCTCTGGATGAATTAAGGAAGCAGGATGGGGGGGCCGGAGCGGAATCGGAGCGTGTTCGCGTTCTCAGCAAACAGTCTCGCGACCAGTCGAAGCTGAGCGCCAGCTCCCACAAGCTGGTCGTCTTGCATTGGATCAAGGCGAATGTCATCCCCCACTTGCCGGCGGACAAGTTCGATATTCTGGCGGTCATCCTCGGGCTGCTGATGGTGGCGACGGTCGTGAAGGGGCTGTTCATGTTTCTCCAGGAAACGCTGGTCGGCAGCGTGGTGGAACTGACAGCCATCGGGCTTCGCAAGGCCTGCTTTCGGCGCGTCCTGCGGCTGGATTACCAGACGGTCTCGCTTTCGGGAACGTCGGACCTGATGTCCCGGTTCACCTACGACATGAACATGCTCTGCCTGGGGTTGCGACTGGTCTGCGACAAGCTGATCCAGGAACCGCTCAAGGCCTTGGCCTGCATTATCGGGGCGTTTTATGTCTGTTGGCAGTTGACGTTGATGTCGCTCCTCTTCGCGCCGGTGATTGCGTTTACGTATGCAAAGATGGGGCGCACCCTCAAGCGCGCCAGTCACCGCGTGATGGAGAGCATGTCGCGGATCTACAAGACGCTCGAGGAATCCATCGACGGCTTCAAGGTCGTCACCGCCTTCAACGGCGCTCCGCAGCATCGTCGCCGTTTCCACCGCGAAAACAAACAGTATTACAACAAGGCGCTGAGAATTGTGGAGATTGACGCGCTCACCAGCCCCGCCACGGAGGTCATGGCCTTCGTGGCGGCCTTCCTCGCATTGCTGCCGGGTTGTTATCTCGTGCTGCGGGAAACAAAGGAGATCTGGGGGATTCGGCTTTCGTCGGAACAATTGGAGATCGGTCACCTGACGTTGTTGTACGTCTTTCTGGCGGGCATCATCGACCCGGCGAGAAAACTTTCGACAACCTATGCCAAGCTCAAACGAGCGGCGGCTGCGGCCGACCGAGTGTTCCAACTCATCGACATGAAGCCGATGGTGAAATCGCCATCCCATCCCAAGCCATTGCCGCGCCACTCCAAGACGATCGAATTCCATAACATCAGCTTCACGTATAGCAGCAAAGAAGAGGATGGCAGCCCTCGTCCGGCGGCTCTCGAAAACGTCTCCCTGAGCGTGACGGCGGGAGAAGTCATCGCAGTCGTGGGAGAAAACGGATCGGGGAAATCGACCTTGGTCAATCTTCTCCCTCGCTATTACGACCCTCACCATGGGGCGGTGCTCGTGGATGGCGTCGATATTCGCGATGTCCGATTGCGCGAACTGCGCAGCCAACTGGGTGTCGTGACGCAGGAGACTCTGCTGTTCGACGAGACGATTTACGACAACATCCGTTACGGGCGGCTGGAAGCGACGCGTGCGGAAATTGAAGCGGCCGCCCGCCAGGCGCACGTGACGCAGTTCATCAATCTTTTGCCGGACGGGTTCGAGACCCGCGTCGGAGAAAAAGGAGGCCGGCTTTCCGGGGGACAGCGGCAACGGGTTGCGCTGGCCCGAGCGATTCTTAGAGATCCAGCGATCTTGATACTCGACGAAGCCACCTCCGCGATCGATGCGCAGAGTGAATACCTGATCCATCAGACGCTCCGCGAGTTCGTGAAGGGACGGACCACCTTTCTCATTACGCATTCCGTCAGCCCGAGCATTCTTGATCTGGTCTCACGGATCATCGTGATGGACCGGGGACGGATGATCGCGGCCGGTCCGCACGAAGCCCTGATCGAAACCTGTCCGGTCTATCAGCGGCTATTCTCCGCACAAACGAAGAATCATCGTGATGAGGACGTTGTCGCAAGTGAATATAGTGAAGAGCACGAGGCAGCGGACGATGAGGGCGAATCGCCGCAGATCCTCTCGCTCCACAACGCTCGTGGAGAGCAAACGTCAAATGGGCCGAGCCCGACCGGTACGCCGGCAGGTAATTCCGGTTCGCGGCCGCACTTCAGTTCCAAGCCGGATCGCGGTCGAAATCCTCGCCCTACCGGGTCGACAGGATAACCCACGGCATATCCGCGCGAACTCTACCACCGCACGGGGCGGATGATATTCGCCGCCAAAAGCAGGCCGAAGGCGGCACCGGCGATCAGCAGCCACCGTAAGATCCAGAGTCCGCGTGTTTCGCCGAACCAGCGGGCCAGCCGGCGTCCTTTCTTGGTGTTCTCGTAAAACCAGCGTTCCTTCCACAGCCCGACGGCACAGAGGATCGCCACGACGAGACCGAGAAGTGCTTGTTCCTTCGACATTACACGCCGCCACAAAAGCTATCGGGACGCGGGAGAATTCACCGAGATTGTAGCAGCCGTCGCTCTATAGTCCGAGTTCGTTCCGAAATCCAGCCGTCCCGATATAATTGACGTGTGAGGGGGCTTTCCGTCCGTCAGGCGAACCTCGCCTCCGGGCTGGTTGTCCGCAGGAAAGGTGCCCTCCCTTCACGCAAATTGCAGTAGATCTGAGAGTCCGCATCATGCCCGCGTTAGGCGTCAACATTGATCATGTCGCCACGATCCGCCAGGCCCGGAAAACCATTGAGCCCGATCCCGTCTGGGCCGCGGCGCTGGCGGAGCTTGGGGGGGCAGACGGCATCACGCTGCACCTTCGTGAAGATCGCCGTCATATTCAGGACCGCGACCTGCGTGTCCTCCGCGAGACAGTGCAGGTAAAGTTGAACCTGGAGATGGCGGCCGAGGAAGCGATCACCGATATCGCTCTCGACGTGCGACCCGATCAGACGACCCTGGTTCCGGAGCGGCGGGAGGAAGTGACGACTGAAGGAGGGCTCGACGTCGTCGGCAATCGGGACCGTGTCCGTCGCGCCGTCGATCGGTTGAAGGGAGCGGGGATCGAAGTCAGCCTGTTCATTGACCCTGACGCACGGCAGATCGAAGCCTCTCGTGAACTGGGAGTCGGGGCCGTCGAATTGCACACCGGCCGATATGCCGACGCCCGAACGTTGGACGAACAGAACCGCGAATTCACGGCGATTGTCCGAGCCGGGGAGTTTGCGATTCGTGAAGGGCTGCTGCTGCATCTGGGACATGGGCTGACTTATCGCAATGTCACTCGAGTCGCCCGCATTCCAGGAGTTTGCGAACTGAACATCGGCCACAGCATTATTGCCCGCGCGGTGATGGTCGGCATGGAGCGCGCCGTGCGGGAGATGAAGGAATTGATTCAGTCGTAGGATGAAGGTAATTACCACGGAGACACGGAGTTTACTGAGAAAAAGAGAGAAAGATAATTTTGATAAGGAATGCAGGAAGCCAGGAAAGTAGCGTAGAAGTTATGAAAAGAATTTGCCTGGCTAACGACCACCTGGAAACATGCGATCGGCAGACCTGATTCGCCCCTTCTGGATTTCCTGCATCTCTCCTCTCTTCCTGATTTCCTTATTAAAACGGTTTTCTTTTGATGACGCGCGAAGCAGCGTTGCCGGAGCGATTTGATGACCACGATTTCCCGCGAGATTCTGGAAACGTTCGAGAATCCGCATCCACAGCGCAATTACGAGATCGAGACAATCTGTCCGGAATTTACATCCGTTTGCCCAAAGACGGGCCAGCCCGACTTCGGCACGCTGACGATTACCTATGTTCCCGATCATCTCTGCTTCGAGTTGAAATCGCTGAAGCTTTACCTGCAGCAGTACCGCAACCACGGTGCCTTCTACGAGGATGTGACCAACCTCATCCTCAACGACCTGGTCGCGGTGACAAAGCCCCGCTGGATGAAGATCGTGGCGGCTTTCACCCCCCGCGGCGGTATCCGCACCAACGTGACGGTCGAGCACAAGGCGTAAAAGCCCGAAGCACGAATGACGAAAGAAGCTCGAAGCACAAAATGGATTTGAGAGCACCAGCTTTTTTCGGATTTTGTGCTTCGGATTTCATTGGGTATTCGGACTTCGTGCTTCCCACCCGCCGAATTCTTGACAACCTCAGCCGCTCCGGCTACAAGATTTTTATCAGTGCCCCTATCGTCTAGTGGCCCAGGATCCGGGGTTCTCAGTCCCGTGACGCGGGTTCGAATCCCGCTAGGGGTACTTTTCCATCTCCAGGCTGACGGTAACTCGTCAGCCTGTTGTCATTTCTGCTTCACGGTTTCTCTTCAGTCACAAGGATGGTTCTCCCATGAAACTTGTCATCGTCGGCGGAGTGGCAGGTGGGGCATCGGCTGCCGCCCGGGCCCGCCGTCTTTCCGAAAAGACCGACATCATCCTTTTTGAACGCGGGCCGGATGTGTCGTTCGCCAACTGCGGTTTGCCGTATCACATCGGCGGCGAGATTCAACGCCGCGACAAGCTCCTCATCGTCACGCCCGAACGTTTGCGGACCCGTTTCAATCTCGACGTCCGCACGCGTTCCTCGGTCGAAGCGGTCGATCGCCAGGCCAAAAAAATCCGCGTGCGCGAACTCGATTCCGGCCGCGAGTACGAGGAATCGTACGACACGCTGATTCTTTCGACCGGAGCGGCACCGTTGCGTCCTCCCATTCCCGGCATCGATTCGCCGGGGATCTTCACGCTGCGGAATCTCCAGGACATGGACCGCATCAAGGAGATCGTTGATCAGGGAATCAAGCAGGCGGTCGTCGTCGGCGCGGGGTTTATCGGTCTGGAACTGGTTGAGAATCTTGTGCATCGCGGCGTGATCACAACTGTTGTCGAACTTCAGGATCAGGTTTTGCCGCCGCTCGACAAGGAAATGACCACGCCGCTGGCGGCACGTCTGGCGGAGGAGGGGGTTCGGCTCATCCTTGGCCAATCGGCCGATGCATTCGAGAAAACAGCCGACGGAATTTCGGTGAAGTTGAAGTCGGGCGAAACGTTGACCGCTCAGCTGGTGATTTTGGGGATCGGCGTTCGTCCGGAGAACAAGCTGGCGGTCGATGCCGGTCTCGAAGTCGGGCCGCGCGGCGGCATGCGTGTCGACGAGCAGATGCGGACGAGTGACCCGAACATTTATGCCGTCGGTGACGCTGTCGAAATTCGGGACTTCATCACCGGTGAGCCGACGCAGATTCCGTTGGCCGGCCCCGCCAATCGGCAGGGGCGGATCGCCGCCGACAACATCTTTGGCCGCTCGGTCCGGTACCGGGGAACGCAAGGAACCGCCATCGTCGGCGTGTTCGACAAATCCGCCGCCGCGACCGGCTTGTCGGAAAAAGGATTGAAACGAGCCGGGCTCCCCTATCGAAAAATTTACATTCATCCGGGGAACCATGCCGGCTATTACCCCGGCGCGGAGCAAATGAGCCTGAAGCTGCTCTTCGACCCGGAAAACGCCCGTATTCTCGGGGCTCAGATCGTCGGCGGTAAGGGAGTCGACAAGCGAATCGACGTCCTCGCCGTCGCCATTCAAGCGGGAATGACGGTCTTCGATCTCGAAGAAATGGAACTAGCGTATGCGCCACAGTTCGGCTCCGCGAAAGACCCGATCAACATGGCGGGGTTCGTCGCGAGTGGGCTGTTACGCGGCGACCATCCGCAGATCAGCGTCGATGAGTTATCGAACCCTCCGCACGACAAGAGTTTTCTGCTGGATGTGCGCACCGCCGACGAGTTTGTGCATGGGCATGTTCCCAACGCCGTGAATATTCCAGTCGATGAACTTCGGTCGCGGCTCGACGAACTGCCGCGCGATAAGCCGATCGTGGCGTACTGCCAGGTCGGCATGCGAGGCTATCTGGCGACGCGCATCCTGTTGCAGAACGGCTTCGAGGTTGCCAACATCGGCGGCGGATATACGACCTACAAGCTGTTTCATCCGTGACGACATACCCGACACCCGGAGTTCCACCATGCGCGGCAGCCAGGCGATTGCGGAGATTCTGAAACGGGAAGGAGTTGAGCATGTCTTCTGCTTCCCCTACACGCCCATTCTCGAAGCGCTCGCCGAAGCTGGCATTCGGCCGATCGTCGCGCGGCAGGAGCGCGTGGCCGAGAACATGGCGGACGGTTATTCGCGGGCCTCGAACGGCCGCAAGCTCGGCGTGATAACAGTGCAGCAGGCAGCGGGGACCGAGAACGCGTTCTCCGGTATCGCGCAGGCCTATACCGATTCCAGCCCGGTGCTGTTTCTGCCGGGCCATCCGGGGCGCGAACAAGTCCGCGTGCCGCCGACGTTTGACGCGACGCTCAACTATGCCCACATCACCAAATGGGCCGATCTCATTCCCTCGGCCCGCGCGATCCCGCAACGGATGCGACGTGCGTTTACGTTGCTCCGCTCCGGACGACCGGGGCCGGTGCTGCTCGAAGTGCCGGTCGATGTCGCGCAGGAAGAACTCCCGGGCTCGCTCGAATATGAAACCGTCGCTCCCACGCGCTGCGGTCCCGACCCGCTGGCGATCCGCGATGCCGTGAAGCTGTTGAAGGAGGCCGAGCGGCCGCTCATCTGGGCGGGGCAGGGAGTCCTCTGGGGGAATGCGTCCGACGAGTTGCAGCGGCTGGCGGATGCGGTCGGCGCGCCGGTGATGACCACGCTCCTCGGCAAGAGCGGGTTCGACGAATCGCACCCGCTGGCATTGGGGACCGGCGGGCTGAGCTGCACCGATATGGTTCGCTCGTGGTTGGAACGCAGCGACGTTATGTTGGCTATCGGGTCGAGTCTCACCCGCACGGTCTTCGCGCCGGTTATTCCAGCCGGGAAGAAGATCGTTCATGTGACCGTCGATCCACGTGACATCAACAAGGATTACGTCGCGGCGGTGCCGCTCCTCGGCGATGCGGCGCTCGTGCTTTCGGCCCTCACCGCGGAATTCGCACGGCAAATCGGAAAACAGGAACATCCGCGGCGTGGCTCCGTTGTCAAAGAGTTACAGGCTGCTCGTGAGCAGTGGGATTCCCGCTGGCGGCCGAAACTCATCTCCGACGATTCGCCGATCAATCCCTACCGGGTCATCGGCGAATTCATGAAGCTTACCGATCCGCGCGACACGATCGTCACGCACGATTCCGGCAACCCGCGCGACCAGCTTGTGCCGTTGTACAAGTCGATGTCGCCGCGCGGGTACATCGGCTGGGGGCATTCGACGCAGCTTGGTTTCTCGCTCGGCTGCGCGATGGGGGCCAAGCTCGCCTCTCCCGAAAAACTCGTCGCGCACTTTCTCGGAGACGCGGCGTTCGGCATGGTCGGCATGGACCTCGAGACGGCGGTCCGTGAACAGATTTCGATTCTTACAGTGCTTCTCAATAACTCCTGCATGGGGAACTACGACCGTTTCATCCCGAAATCGAGCGAGAAATATCGCACGCGTTTCCTGAGCGGAAATTACAGCGAGGTCGCCCGCGGACTGGGTGCCTATTCCGAACGGATCGAGAAGCCGGCAGAGGTGGCGGCCGCAATCACGCGCGGCATTCAAGCGACCCGCGACGGCCGCCCGGCACTGCTGGAATTCATCACCCGCGAAGAGCCGGATATGGCGATCAAGTGGTGAGGCTGAAGAGCGGGTGAAGCAGGCTTCAGGTCATCAGGCTTC
>CAZVJA010000129.1:0-14519 GCA_964626885.1 uncultured Planctomycetaceae bacterium
ACCGGAGCCGTACTCTTTTTTCACTCATCCGTCAATTAGAAGACTGGCTCTAAGAAAATCTTACTCACTGCACTGTGTCGGAAAGTCTACTTTCCCTGCAAGCGGCTATCGACGAACTCCACCAGATCCTTGAATGTCACGATGGACCGGTGGATCACCTCAAATTCCTCTGGTTTCTCAAACGTCTGTCCCAGTTGAAAGACATCCTCCAGGTGCCAAAGCAATGAGGGATCATCGGTCCGGGTATCGAGTATGACGTCGAGCGGATCTTCGGGTTGCAGGCCGTCGAGATTGAGCTTGAGGTAGTCCGAAAGTGCATCGCGTACTTGGGCTGCGATTTGCGCTCGTTCCGTCGATTCTGGAAAATAGAGAAGTCCGAACGCCTCGGCATCGAGTTGTTTACGTTTGCGGAGCGTCAGTTTTGCACGCCTCTTCCGAATGTAACTGTAAAGAACGCAATACAGGATGTGCGTGGTACACAATACACCGCCGAAGATAGCGATCCCGTTTCCAAGCCATGCGTTCGCTTTCCAGTTCGTCTGAACAAGGAGTCCAATCACAATCAGAACGAATCCACCCATTCCAAGAAAAATAGCAGACGGCCCGCGGAAGTCCGTCGGTGGAAGCTCTGGCAACAATTCTTCTGATCCGATCTTGCTCATGCCGCTCAAATAGCAGGGAATGATGACGAGGTTAGCGCATTAGAGGCACAGAAAGTATTTTGCGCGAGGTTCGTATCGACAAGCAGCACAGTCGCGGCACCCGGCCGTCCACCCCCGCTCGCCGGGAGCTGTCATCCGCCAGACTCTTCCGGCTACCGTCTCTCTCCTCAACTCTCGTCTCGCCACTTACCGCGCTTTGTCGGAAATATCCTTCCGGCACCAGGCGCCGTCCCAGCGGATGCACTTGACCGCTTGGTAGGCCCGCAGTTTCGCGGCGGCGATGTTGTCGCCGAGTGCCGTCACGCCGAGCACGCGGCCGCCGTCGGTCACCACCTGGTCGCCGACCTGCGCCGTTCCGGCGTGGAAGACCTTCACGTCGGGGAGCTTGTCCGCCTCCTCGATGCCGCGAATCGGCTTTCCTTTGGTGTACGACCACGGGTACCCTTCGGAAGCCATCACCACGCAGACGGCGGGACGTTGATCCCATTCGAGCGGCGGGAGTTGCTTGAGGTTCCCTTCGGCTGCCGCGAGCAGAATCGTCGCGAGATCAGTCTTGAGCCGCATCAGCACCGGCTGCGCTTCGGGGTCGCCGAAGCGGACATTGAACTCGAGCACCTTTGGACCCTGGCTGGTGATCATCAGCCCGGCGTAGAGGATGCCGCGGAAGGGGCGCCCTTCGCGCTTCATCGTGTGCACGGTGGGGACGAGGATCTTTTCGATGATTTCATCCATCAATTCCGGTGTGATGAGCGGAGTGGGGGAGTACGCTCCCATGCCGCCGGTGTTCGGACCTTTGTCGTCGTCGTAGGCGGCTTTGTGATCCTGCGACGCTTCGAGCGGGATGATGGTGCTGCCGTCGACAATCGCCAGAATGCTCGCTTCCTGCCCGACGAGACATTCCTCGATGAGAATTCGCTTGCCGGCGTCGCCGAACGCCCGCGCGACCATCGATTGCTTGATGGCCGAGATCGCTTCTTCCTTCGTGCGGCAGACCGCGACCCCTTTGCCGGCTGCTAACCCGTCGGCCTTCACCACCACCGGCCGCGGGTTGCGGTTTTCGAGATGCTCGATCGCCTCTTCCGGCGAGTGGAACACGGCGTATTCGGCGGTCGGCACATTCGCCAACCGCATGATCTCTTTCGAGAAAATCTTGCTCCCTTCCAGCTCCGCCGCTTTGCGTGTCGGGCCGAAGACCTTGAGCCCGGCTTTCTCGAAGGCGTCCACCACTCCAGCGACGAGAGGAACCTCGGGACCGATCACCGTCAGGTCGATTTTCTCGCTGTTGGCGAACTTCACGAGCCGATCGGTATCGGTCGCGCTGATATCGACGTTGCGGGCATCCCGCCCCGTTCCAGCGTTTCCTGGTGCACAGAACACCTCGGTTACGTGGGGGGATTGTTTGAGCTTCCAGACGAGGGCATGCTCGCGGCCTCCCTGTCCGATGACCAATATCTTCATGACGATCCATCCATCCCCGGCAGGCGGGGGTTATTCGCGGGCTGAGTGTGCCATCGATGCGAACCGGAGCTTGGTGAGGTACGTGCTTGACACTCAACCAGACCGACACCGACGACGGTGAAGCGTTCACTACAGGTGGTTTCAAAACCGGGAGGGCGAGGCTCCCGCCGAGCCGCTGCGTCCGAAAGTCACTCGTTGTGGCGGCTCCACGGACCACCCTAACGGGCGGTGCCCTGTCCCCCTCCCAAATACGATGTTTTGAAACCACCTCCAGACAGCATTATAGCAGCGCGGGCGATCCCCCTGTAGCGAAGGTGGTGAACCGGGATTTGGCCCGCAGTGTCGAAACATCGGCGGAAATCGGGCAATTTTCGGCTGTTTCGTCCGTGGAAACTTCTGCTGAGGTCGGGGTTGTCGTGCGGAATTGAAGAACCGCGCCGCCACCCGCTATAGTGGACGGTTCGCACGCAAGTCCAAAGATTGCACGAACGAACGTAAAACCGAGGAGAGTGAACGTGTACCAGAGTGTGGGGGTCGTCGGCGCCACCGGCGCGGTGGGGCGGATTATTGTCGAACTGCTCGAAGAACGGGATTTTCCCGCCCAGGAATTTCGGTTCTTGGCTTCGAAACGGACCGCCGGCACGACGATCACCTTCAAAGGAAAAAAATACACGGTTGAGGAATTGACGCCCGATGCTTTCGCCGGGCTGGAACTGGTCATCGCATCGACTCCCGACGACGTCGCCCGCGACTATCTTCCCGCCGCCGTCGCGGCCGGCGCGACGGTAATTGACGAGTCGGGCTACTTTCGGATGAAGCCGGACGTCGCGCTGGTCATTCCCGAGATCAATCCCGAAGCAGCCCTCAACGCAACCGGCATCATCTCCAGCCCCAACTGCTCGACGACACAGATGGTCCAAGCCCTCAAACCGCTGCACGACGCCGCCCGCGTTCGCCGCGTGATCGTAAGCACCTATCAGGCCGTGAGCGGCGCCGGTTTGCAGGGGACTGAGGATTTGATCGCCGGCACGAAGGCGCACCTCAACGGCGAAAAGTACAACTATCGCGCGTTCGTGCACCCCATCGCGTTCAACGCCATTCCACAAATCGGCAGCTTCAAGGATGAAGGATACACCAGCGAAGAACTGAAGATGGTGTACGAGACCCGCAAGATCCTGGGCGACGACACCATTCAAATCAACGCGACCTGCGTCCGCGTGCCGGTCGCAAACTGTCACAGCGAGAGCATCACCGTCGAGACCGAACGGCCGGTTTCGCCGGAAGAGGCCCGCAAGCTGTTCTCGGCCTTCCCGGGGCTGACCGTTGTCGATGACGTGAAGAACGGCCAATACCCGCTCCCCGCCACGTGCAGCGGCAGCAACGAGACATTCATCGGCCGCATCCGCCGCGATCTGTCTCATCCCAACGGACTCAGCTTCTGGTGCGTGAGCGACAACCTGCGGAAAGGGGCCGCCACCAACGCCGTACAGATCGCCGAACTCCTCGCGAAACACCGCGCGGCCAAAGCGGCGGTATAAACAACCCTCTTCGCTGGCCGAAGGGGATGGGTCATCCAAGCACAAAATCCGAATGACGAAAGAAGCACGAAGCACCAAGTCCGAACATAGATTTGCCAAAGAACTCGATCCCGCCGGTTTCGTGCTTTAAGGCTTCGGATTTCTTTCGTCATTCGTGCTTCGTGCTTTACGAACGGGGCGATTAATCATCGAGAGCCCGCTGATTTGAACAGAGAATATAAGACCATGAATCACTTCCAATACAAGAACAACCAGCTCTGCTGCGAAGAAGTGCCCGTCGCGAACCTGGCGGCGGAGTTCGGCACCCCCCTCTGGGTCTACTCGAAGCGGACCTTGCTCGACCGCTACAACGAAATCCGCGACGCCTTTGCCGCGGTCGATCCGGTCATCTGCTATTCCGTCAAGGCCAACTCGAATCTCTCGATTCTGAAAACGATGCAGGAAGCGGGGAGCAGCTTCGACGTCGTTTCCGGCGGCGAACTGTACCGCGTGCAGCAGGCCGGAGCCGACACCACCCGCGTCGTCTTCGCGGGAGTCGGCAAGACCGACGACGAAATCCGCTTCGCACTCGAAGCGAACATTCTCATGTTCGATGTCGAAAGCGAAGCCGAGCTCGATGCCATCTCGCGCGTCGCAGCGTCGCTCAAGAAAGCCGCTCCGGTCGCACTGCGGCTCAATCCCGATATCGACGCCAAGACGCACGCCAAAACCACCACCGGCAAGAAGGGGAACAAGTTCGGCATGGACATCGAGCGGGCCGGGCAGCTCGCCGACAAAGTCCTTCGCGACCCGAACCTCAAGCTGTGCGGCATTCACATGCACCTCGGCTCGCCAATTCTCACCACCGATCCTTACGCCGCCGCGACCCGCAAGGCGATCGAAGTGGTCCGCGACTTCCGCAAGCGCGGTCACGATATCCGCTGGATCAATCTCGGCGGCGGATTCGGCATCAGCTACAAGCAGAACGAAGGACCGCCGGCCAGCGACTACGCGGCGGTGATTGTGCCGGGTATCAAGGAGGCCGAATGCCGGCTCGCGCTCGAACCGGGACGTTTCATTGTGGGGAACGCGGCGGTGCTGTTGAGCCGGGTGATCTACACGAAGCGTGAAGGGGGGAAGCTGTTCGTCATTCAAGATGCGGCAATGAACGATCTGGTCCGTCCCGCAATGTACGATTCGTTCCATCGCATCTGGCCGGTCGAGCCGCGCGTCGCCGCGCCGCACGATTTTGAAGGAGATATTCCGGGCTGCGCACGGGCCGACGTCGTCGGACCGATCTGCGAATCGGGCGATTATCTTGCGAAAGATCGGTCGTTGCCGCCGGTCGAGCGCGGCGAATTACTGGCGACCTTCAGCGCCGGGGCTTACGGCACCACGATGAGCAGCAACTACAACAGCCGCCCGCGCGGGGCGGAAGTGCTCGTCGATGGGAAAACGGTGAAGCTGATCCGCCGCCGCGAGACGTATGCCGACCTGATTGCCCACGAGCAGGTGTGAGGTTCGTCGTCATCGTGAGTTTTGCAGGTCCGGTTCAAACCGGACGTCTTGGAACACTGCGGCCGGTTGGAACCGGCCCTACGTCACTTAGGCGCATCAATTGCTTTGCGGAATTTCGTAGAAACATAGGTAGCCATCCGGATTTATGACCAGATGACGCCCGTCAGGCGAAATTGCGATTGCACCTGACGGCTTCATCAGGCGCAAGACGCATGCGCCATCTGTAACACGAAATACCTGTGTCAACTCTCCCGACCACCTACAACCAACGAAACGACTATCCGCAGAAACTGCCAGTGGATGCATTGATGGCAACCGCCATTGATGCGGTTCTCCTTCCGTCGATTTTGCCACAAGCTCAACCTTGTCATTCGACAGTCGATACAACTTAAATCCGCTCCGGCCAAGCACAGCGAGATAATTTCCGTCCGGTGTCAACTGGACCCATTGTGCCGGAAGTTCTGCAAATGTATGGATGAGCTTAAATATACTCTCCCCATTGTTATTCTTCCGTGTGGTGAGAAGAAACGTCCCTTCACTTCGGTCCGAAATAGCAATGAGATCTTCGTTGTCACGCACTGCTGTTGAGATGCTCATTACTGATGTCGCATCGGGAGTGGCGTTAATGGCAGACGCTTCAACTGAGCGCCCAGCATGAGTCATCCACCACACTTGTGGCCGCTCGTCCCAACCGGTGTGCGGATCGAGTATGTCCATTGATGCTGCAAATAAATTGCCAACACGATCAAAGCAAAGGCTGCCGATTTCCACATAATCCATCAACGGAACTGTTCTAAACTGAAGCTCGTCCTGAATCGTCCATGATGCTGTGTTCCACAATTCAACAGTCGGCTTTCTCTCCGGATTCTTTTCTTCGTCTGGACGAATCAGTCTCGCGGTGGCCAACAAGGAACCGTCGGCATTCCAGGCGCAGCTGGTTCCTCCCTTCTTCACTTCCAAGACCTTTGATCCATCCTTAGCGCCAAAGACATAGGTACTATACGTTGACCGCCCTCCAAAGAACGAATGCGTCTCACATGCAACAGCAAGGTACGTTCCATTTGGTGAGAACTTAACATCGGACGCCTGTCCGCCGAGCCAGATGCGGAGTACGCAGCCTCGGTCACGTAATTGCAATCCAATCCAGATTACGGCAGCCAACCCAACTCCGACAGCGGTCCACCACAAACGCCTTATCCTGAGAATTCGGTATTTAGTCGGCTCTGACATGCTCTTGGTATGATTCCTCAGTGCCGTAAGTCGAGTAGGGAGGGCCGAGTCTTCGAGGCCCACCAGGATGCATCGGTGACTGGTGTGCCTCGCAAAGCCGTCGGCACACCCTACCCGGCTCTCAAGTCAGAATGGCATGCCACTTTTGAACTCATACTGCGGCCACGGCACAAACTGCGAGCCGAGTTCGTCGTTCCAATCCCACTGGGCGTTAATGTAGGCGGCCGGGTTGGCGACAATATCCGCCCAACGAGCATTACGAAATACCTTTAGAACCCAGTGGTCACAATCCCAAGTGCCAAATAATCTCTCTTCGGGAAGCCACAAAAGAATGAACTCTGGATCGTAATCTTCACACTCACCGGTAAGAGAAACCGCGGGAATCGCATAATAACCACTCTCTCCGGCGTGTGGATCACCCGGAATTTCAGTGCCGATCCACACTTCTCCTATTGCAAATTCTTCAAGTCTTTTGAGCTTCACCTCGCCCGGTTCGACGCTGGCGGGATCATAGTCCAACTGCCGGCCCGATTGCAGAAACTCGACGAACTCGTCTGGCAAATTTAATGGACTCATCTATGGATGTCCCGACGAAGCAGGGTAGCACCGGTTGCTGGGCAACCGGTGTGGCTTGGCCACAAGAGGCTGATGCACTCGCAGCGCGCGAACCGCCCTATGACTCAACCCAAATGATCGGCACGCGAACAGAATAACAATCATCGTACCGGTGTGCGAAGCCCCACTTCCAGTCCCTCCCATGCCTGCCCAGGGCCGGTCAGTTATTCAGGTTGTGCGATTGAGGAAGCGAGCGAGTGTGTGGCACGCCCTGACGCAAGGAAGGGCGTGGTTCCGGTTTCCGCCACGCCCTTCGCGGACTCAGGGCGTGCCGCGCATTTCCCAGTTGGAATAATTGACTCGCCCTGACCCCCGCACCCCTGCTTGCAATCACTATCCCCCGTCGCCGATACTGAGCGTTCCTGACTATTCAAGGAGCGAAGACCATGAAACGCTTGTCGGTGACCGGGTGTTGCGTGTGGGCTCTGCTGTTCGCGGGGGTGGCCGTCGAACAAGCTTTGGCCGGCGAGATCGAACTTAACGGGCACACCTTCGTGCTTCCCGACGGGTTCGTGATCGAGCTCGTCGCGAATGCGCCGCTCGTCGAGCGTCCCATCACCGCCGCGTTTGACGAGCGCGGCCGGCTATATGTGGCCGACTCCTCCGGTTCGAACGACAAGCCGGACAAACAACTCGTCGAACGTCCGCACCGCATTTTGCGACTCGAAGACACCGACGGCGACGGCACGCTCGACAAGCAGACCGTCTTCGCGGATCACATGATGTTCCCGGAAGGGACGATGTGGCTCGACGGCTCGGTCTATGTCGCGGCCCCGCCGTCGATCTGGAAGCTGACCGACACCAATGACGACGGTGTTGCGGACGAGCGGATCGAGTGGTTTCAGGGAAAAACTCTCACCGGCTGCGCGAACGATCTGCACGGCCCCTACCCCGGGCTCGACGGCTGGATTTACTGGTGCAAGGGAGCCTTCGCCGAGCAGACCTACGAGCGGCCGGGGAAGAAGCCGTTCGTCACGAAGGCGTCGCACATCTTCCGTTGCCGTCCCGACGGCAGCGGCATCGAACCGGTGATGACCGGCGGCATGGATAACCCGGTCGACGTCGTTTTCACTCCCGGCGGCGAGCGGATTTTCACGACAACCTTTCTGCAACATCCCGGCGGCGGCAAGCGCGACGGCCTGATCCACGCGATCTACGGCGGAGTGTATGGCAAGATTCACGATCCGATCGAACACCATCCGCGCACGGGGGATGTGCTTCCCACGTTGGTGCACATGGGGCCGGCCGCGCCGTGCGGACTTGTGCGGTTCGAGTCGAACGCGTTCGGCGACGATCACCGCGATAATCTCTTCGCCTGTCAGTTCAACATGCACAAGGTCTCGCGGCACGCACTCAAGCCGGCCGGGGCGACCTTTCAGTCAACCGATTCCGATTTCGTCGTCTCGAAGAATCTCGATTTTCATCCGACCGACATCCTCGAAGATGCCGACGGGAGTCTCGTCATCGTCGATACCGGCGGATGGTACAAGCTCTGTTGCCCAACCTCGCAGCTCTGGAAGCCCGATATTCTCGGCGCGATCTACCGCGTCCGGCGTAAAGGGATGTCGAGAATTGACGACCCGCGCGGCTTGAAGCTTGATTGGGCGAAACTCGACGCGCGGAAACTTTCGCAACTTCTCGACGACAACCGACCTGCCGTGCGCAGCCGCGCGATGAGCGCACTGGCGAAACGAGGTTCGGAATCGATTCCCATTCTCGCGGAGATGCTCAAGGCCGATTCCGCACGCGCGCGATTGAATGCCGTTTGGACACTCACGCGCATCGATCACGCCGATGCCCGTTCGGCGATCCGCGCGGCTCTGACTGACGCGGACGAAACGGTCCGCCAAGCGGCGGCGCATTCGACGGGACTGTGGCGCGACAAAGCCGCGTTCTCCGCGCTGGCCGCGCTTCTCGAGAACAATTCGCCGCACAACCAGCGGGCCGCGGCCGAGGCCTTGGGCCGCATCGGCGATGCCAGTGCGCGGCAGCCGCTGTTGTTGGCGGCGGCGCGGCTCGGCAAGACCGGTTCGGAAACAAAATCCTCGGAACCGGCAGCCGCTCCGATCGTCGGTGCGCCGGCCGAACCGGAGGCGTTGAACTATGACCGCATTCTCGAACACTCGCTGATGTACGCTCTCATCGAGATCGGCGACTTCAAGAATCTGTCGCCGGTCATTTTGTACAAAGGAAACCCGTGGGTGGCCCGCGTGGCTCTCGTCGCCAGCGATCAGATGGAGGGGAGCGCTCTCGAACCGGAAGTTGTGGCGGATCTGTTGAGCGACGAAAGTTCGGTTCTCAAAGAGGGGGCGGCGTGGGTCGTCAGCCGGCATCCCGAATGGGGGGACGTGCTGGCGGGATACTTGCGCGGCCGGGTCGCGGCGAAAGATCTCAAGCCGGCCGATCTCGCGGAACTGGAACGCCAGCTCGCGCAATTTGCCGGGAGCAAAGCGGTGCAAAAGCTGGTCGCCGAGTCGCTGGTCGATGCGTCGCTCAATTCCAACGTCATGCAGGCGCTGTTGCGCGCGATCCGCGCGGCCGGAATGAAAGAGTTGCCGGCCGGCTGGCGACAGCCGCTCGCGCAGTTGCTCGACGCGAACGACCCCAATCTGTTGCATGAGGCGGTGCAGACGCTCCGCGCGCTTCCCGTTCCGAAAGAAGGAGTGCCGGAGTGGAAAACCGCGCTGTTGGCCGTCGCGGCAAATAAAACCGTTCCCTCGGACGTTCGGCTGGAGGCGCTCGCGGCTGTTCCCGGCGGGCTCGACACCGTCGATAACGAGACGTTCGCGTTCCTGAGCGCTGGGCTCTCCCCAGACAATCCGGCCCTCGTGCGCGCGGCCGCGGCGGATGTGCTCGCGAAAGCGAAGCTGACGTCGGGTCAACTTGTGGCGCTCACAAAGTTGTTCGCGCACGTCGGACCGCTCGAAGCCGACAAGCTGCTCGGAGCCTACGAAAACTCGGCCGACGAACCGGTTGGGCTGGCGCTCCTCGCGGCGCTCAAGGAGTCGCCGGTCCTCACGTCGCTGCGGGTCGATTCGATCCGCCAGCGGCTGGCGAAGCAGAGTCAGTCGGTGCAGTCGAAGGGGGAAGAACTGTATGGACTCATCAATCTCGATTTGGCGGAGCAGCGGAAGCGGCTCGAGGAAATCTTGCCGACGCTCGCCAAGGGAGACATCCGCCGCGGGCAGGAAGTGTTCCGCCGCGAGAAGTCGGCCTGCATCACCTGCCACAGCTTCGGGTACGTCGGCGGCAAGGTCGGACCGGACCTCACCCGCATCGGCGGCATCCGCAACGAGCGCGATCTGCTGGAGGCGATCATGTTCCCCAGCGCGAGCTTCGTCCGCAGCTATGAGCCGGTGGCGGTGGTGACGACGCAGGGAAAACTCTTCAACGGTCTCGTGAAGAACGACGCGCCGGACGAAGTGCTCTTGCAGCTCAACGCGACCGAGACCGCCCGCATCGCGCGCAACGACATTGAGGAGATTCGTCCCTCGAGCGTCTCGGTGATGCCGGCCGGCCTCGACAAGCAACTCACCCCGCAGGAACTGGCTGACCTGATCGCTTTCTTGAAGAACGCGAAGTGATGGAGCAGGGAAGCTGTCAGCGACCCGCTTTCAGCGGTCGGCCGATGACTCTTCCCAGCCGACGACTTGTCGTCGGACAACAGAGGCGAGCGTGGTACGTAAATCACCCGTTGTTTGGCGTTAAGGATCAGCTGCCAACACAGCGGAACCAAGAGTCGGTAAGGTGTACCGAAGGTTTCGCGAGGCACACCCTCCACGGAATAATCATGGTGGGTCTCGAAGACTCGGTCCAGCCGATAGAACTTCTGAAGCTGATCGTTGAATCCTGAATAGCTCGCTCAGGCGGTCACAAAGTCAGTTCGTCACATCTTCTGCCCCATAAGTTGTTGGGTCTGGCAAACTCTCAGAGGCCGAGACGATCGCAAGCGCCTTTAGAGTCTTAAGGCCCTGCAAAGCGGCAATTCCTTGGGGCGTGATCGAACTGCCCGACAATCGAAGTCGCGTGAGACTCTCCGATTTAGCGAGTTCCTTCAGGCCTGAGTCTGTTATTCCGGTGCTCGGCAGAGTAAGTGTGCGCAGCCCTTTCATTTGGGCCAATTCTGATAGTCCGGCATCGGTAATGCGCGTCGCATCGAGATTGAGCTCCCTCAACGCAGACAGACCTGCGAGCTCTCTCAGCCCACGCTTTGTGCCTCGCGTTGCATCGATCTCCAAGTGTTCGAGTCGGACAAGGGACTTCAGGTTCTTGAGTCCATCATCCGTAATTCGCGTACCGGACAGAGTGAGGTGCTCAAGTTGCGTCAGCTTTCCCAATTCCTTCAATCCGGCATCAGTCATGTATGGACCGGAAATTGAAAAGCGAACCAAATGCGGAAACATTCGAAGCGTCTTAAGACCATCGTCGGTGATATCGGTCCCGGTTAGATCGAGCTCCGTGAGTTTTTCAAGGGGAACTAGCTGATCCAGAGCTTTATCGGTGATATGAGTCCGGGCCAATCGCAGCGACTCCAGATTCTTTATGTTGCCGATTTCCTTAATTCCCGAATCCGTGATCTCATTCCAAAACAGATCGAGTCGCCTCAGTTTCTCAAGCGACGCAATGTGAGATACCCCGAGGTCGGTTAACGTCGTTTTCGCGAGATTGAGGCCTTCCAGTTGTTTGATATCCCCCAGCACCCGCACCTCCGGTTCGGCCAACCGGTTCATCGATAGATCAAGATCCCTCAGTTGCTTTAGCTCGATAAGGTCTTTCATTACCTGTACGTCGATTCGTCCATGCGAAAGATCGACGTGCGTCAGGTTTTTCAACCCACTCAATTGATGCAGCCGTGTATCATCAAGATTGGCGTAGCAGAGGCGGAGCGATTTGAGATTCTTCAAGTGTTTTACGCTGGCCAGAAACTTATCCGTCACCGTTGTCGACCGGAGGTCAAGTTTCTCGAGATTGTCCCACCTGGGCGGAAATAATCCGTCACCGGAGGGTTCCGGCAGCGGAACGTAGCCTTCAAAGTCAACAAGCTTGGGGAGACCCTGGAGTTTTTTAAGTGCCATGCCTTCGATCGGTGGCCATTCGATATGCAGGCTTGCTAGTTGTGGAAGGGACTGCAGTTCAGACAACGTTTCTCCGTCGCTGAGAAGATCCATCCGCAAACCGAGCGACCTGAGGCGGGGCCATTGAATAAAACTCTTGAGATCCTCGTCCTCCAATTCGACTCTGCTCAGGTTCAGGACTTCGAGCTGATTGAGGCCACCAAGTTCTTTGGGGCCGGAACCCGGCACGCGTTCCCATTTTTTCGAGTCGAAATCCCACCGGCCGGATAACTCCAGTTCACGCAAATTCGACAGGCCATTGAGCGCGCTCAGCACACCATTGGTAAAAATCGGAGCAGACCCCGTTTGGGCATTGTTGCTTTCGGTTTTCTCCCAGTCGATTCGCTCCGCGATTTTTTCGATTGCCGATTGAATAGCAAACAGCTCGATTGGCCCCCGCCCGTTGAACTCTCGATTCTCGATCGGTTCTTTCTCGCCAAGGCGATGGACTCGGACGACGGCCGTCGTGACGTGCGAGCCTGAACCGATGCCCGGGCGAATATCTTCCGCCAGCCGTTGAAATTGCAGTCGCTCGATGAGCAGACAGAGCCGACCGTAATCGAGCAGGTCCACAGTCCCCGTGTAGTCTCCCTGGCGCTCCGTATTGGCATCTCCGTGAAAAAAAGCGGTTCCATCACGGCACAGTAGAATCGTTGAGCTGTTTTCCCCGAGATGATTGTCGCCTCGCGATTCTAACGTGATTCGCGCTAATGGCAGTCCGTTTCGTGCGACCGCTTCGTCCTCATCAGTAAATGGCCAGTTCCCCTCATACACAAACCAGTAACGCTCTGGAACACCATCCACCGGCTGAAGGGTTCGCGACGGCTCTTTAGCAAACGCGATCGGATGAAAAGCCGCGAAAGTGCTAAGCAAGATAAGCGGGATGGCGAACGGGTGAGGTTGCATTGTGCTTTCATTAACCTCGTTGCTGTATTCCGAACACGGTGCAATTTCCCATCATCGGGATTTCCTTCACAATGTCGACTTCGCTGTTTCGCCGCGCTGGACGCATTCCGGATTATAGCATCAGCAAGTTATGCCACCCAACAGATGATTGGTGGCGATCCTTTCTGCTAGTATGATCCAGTGCGAATTGCGGATTCCGGTTCCGACGATGGAAACCCGATTCTTGCAGTCGCGCGGTGTATATGCTGGCGGTAGGTCGTTCAACGAGCCGTTTCCAAATAGTTTGCCATTTAGAAAGCCCCAAGCTCATGCGTTATTCCGCAGTCTGCCTTCTGTTGCTGAGTTTGACGGCACGAGCGGCTGTTGCCGAGGAGTCGCTCTTCCCCGGCTGTCAGCGGCGTGAAGATGTTGTTTACGGTCGCAAGTTCGGGACGGCGTTGACGATGGATGTCTTCACTCCGAAGAAAGACCCGCGCGGGGTCGGCGTGATCTTCATCGTCAGCGGCGGCTGGTCGTCGCGGCACGCCGACATTACCACTTACGCGAAACCGTTTATCGAGCAATTGGCGGCGCGGGGGTACACCGTATTTGCGGTGGTGCATGGCAGCCGGCCGCGCTATTCGATTCCGGAAATCATCGGAGATTTGGAGCGGGCGGTCCGTTACATTCGATTTCATGCCAAGGATTTCGCGATCGATCCGGACCGCATCGGCGTGGCCGGTGCATCGGCTGGAGGGCATTTGGCTTTGATGATCGGCAACGGGGCCAAGGGAGCCAATCCCCAGGCCGAGGACGCCGTGGACCGCGTCTCATCCCGGGTGCAGGGGGTCGCGTGTCTCTGTCCGCCGACCGATTTTTTGAACTACGGCAAAGCGGGAGAGAACGCCCTGGGGCGGGGAATTCTCCAGGTGTTCCACTCGGTGTTCGAGTTTCGTGAAATCGACAGCCGCGGACAGACGATCACGCCGGTCAGCGATCCCGAGAAGATCCTGGAGATTGGTCGGAACATCTCGCCGGTGAATCATGTGACGTCCGACGATCCCCCGACGCTCCTCATTCATGGAGACAAAGACTCGGTCGTGCCGATTCAGCAGTCGCAGAGCATCATCGAGAAATTTCAGGCCGCCAAAGTCCCTTGCAAGCTGATTGTCCGCCCAGGGGCGGATCACGGCTGGAAGGATTACACGCCGGACATCAAGGAGATTGGCGACTGGTTCGACGCGCACCTCGTCAAGCGAGACTGAACTTCATCTCGGTTCCGCCGATCAGCCGGCAGCGTCCCTGACCGCTTCGCGGATCGCGTCGCGGGTGGCCGGGGCAAAGGTTTTGCACACCCCGGTGATTTGTTGATGTGTCTCGCGAGAACGATTCGAATCCAACAGGTAACATCACGGCCGGTTGGAACCGGCCCTACCGTGCGATAACCAGCGAGTTTTGAACGCAGCGGCTCGGCGGGAGCCTCGCCCTCCCCAGAAACAGCATTCGGAATCCGTCACTAT
>CAZVJA010000130.1:0-14476 GCA_964626885.1 uncultured Planctomycetaceae bacterium
TCCCGTCCGCCGCGCGGCTTTGATGGACCCGATCGAAGCGCTCCGGCACGAATAGCTGTTGCAGGGCGATCGTTCGGCGTCAATGATAATCAGGAAATCGTCGTCCCCCATTTCCCCTCTGGAGAAACTTGCCATGAGACTTGCCACTCGAATGAACGTGTTGCTGGCTGGTTTGCTGCTGTTGTCGGCCTCGGTTTGCTCCAGATCCTCGCAAGGGGCTGATCCCGTGAAGGAGCGGCTCGACAACTCTCCGCGGCATCACGAATGGTCCGACATCAAGACCAAGGCCGGACGAACAGTGAAAACCTTCGTCGCATACCCGGAAGTGAAGGATCGCGCCCTCGCAGTGGTGGTGATTCACGAGAACAAGGGGCTCACCGATTGGGTGCGCGGCGTGGCCGATCAGTTGGCCGAGGCCGGATACGTGGCGATTGCGCCCGATTTTCTCAGCCAGACCGGTCCCGACGGCGGTGGAACCGAGAGCTACGCCTCGAACGACAACGCGACACGGGGCATCAATGCACTTCCTCCCGAGCAGGTGCTCGACGATCTCGACGCGGCCGTGGCGTATGCACAGGGGTTGAAAGCCGCCAACGGCAAGGTGGCGGTCGCCGGCTTCTGCTGGGGGGGCGGCAAGAGCTTCGCCTGCGCCGCTCACAATCCGAAGATCGCCGCGGCATTTGTGTTCTACGGCCGCAGTCCCGAGCAGGAAGCACTCTCAAAAATCGCCGTCCCGGTGTACGGCTTTTACGGAGAAATGGACAACCGCATCACCGGCCAGGTTCCGCAGGTCGAGAAGCAAATGAAGCTGCTCGGCAAAACATTTGAACCGGTCGTGTACGATGGCGCGGGGCACGGCTTCATGCGCAGCGGTGAAGCCCCGGACGCGAGCCCGGAAAACAAGAAAGCCCGAAACGAAGCATGGACCCGCTGGAAGGAAACGCTGAAGAAGCTGTGATCGCAAGTTGCCGCATCAGGAAGGTGGCCGGGGAAAAGCGGGGGCCGCCCGAAGGGTGGTCGGCGCGCCCCGGCTGATTTTCGTGCGTCGGGCGTCGTTTACTCGATCGTCAGCAGCAGGTCGCCGGTTTCGACCTGGTCGCCGGCTTTCACGAGCACTTGGTGCACCTTGCCGCTGCGCTCCGCGTTGATGTTCGTCTGCATCTTCATCGCTTCGAGCGTCAGCAGTTTTTGACCCTTGGCGACCCGGTCGCCCGGTTGGACCGCGACGGTGACCACCATGCCCGGCATGCTCGCCCCAACCTGGCCGGGGATGCTCGGATCAGCTTTGACGTTCTTGGCAGTCTCCGGTTCCAGCGAATGATCGATGACGCTGACATCGCGCGGCTGGCCGTTGAGCTCGAAGAAGACCGATCGTTGCCCGTCCGCGTGCGGATCTCCCACCGTGAGGAATTTGACGATCAGCGTCTTCCCTTCCTCGATGTCGATGCTGATTTCCTCCCCGGGGTTCTGCCCGTAGAAATAGATCGGCGTCGGGAGTCCGCTAGTGTCCGAGAACGTCCGCTGATGCTCGATGAACTGCTGATGCACCTTAGGGTACATGAGATGTGAGAGCACGTCGCGTCGAGTCGGCTTGCGCTGCAGGTATTGTTCGACCTTCTCCGCGACTTTGTCAAATTCGACCGGCGGAAGGTTGGCCCCCTGCCGTCCCCGTACTGCTTCGCGCCCTTGCAGGATTCGCTCTCGGACCTTTTTGGGGAACCCGCCGGGGGTTTGCCCCATCTTGCCGCTGATGAGGTCAATCACCGATTCGGGAAATGCCAGTTCACGATCGCCCGAGAGGACATCCGACGCAGCGAGGTTGTTCGCGACCAGAAACAGCGCCATGTCTCCGACCGCCTTGGAAGTCGGCGTGACTTTAACGATGTCGCCGAACAATTCGTTCACGTCGGCGTAAGTACGGCAGACTTCGGGCCAGCGGTCAGCCAAACCGAGCGCACAGGCCTGCTGGTGCAGGTTCGTGTATTGTCCGCCGGGCATTTCGTGTCGATACAGATCGGCTGTCGCCGCCAGTGCCTCAGTCTCGAAGGGGGTATAATATTCACGGACAGCCCGCCAATATTCGGCGATGGAATCGAGTGCCGCGGTATCGAGCCCGGTATCGCGCTTCTGGAACCGCAGCGATTCGATCACGGTGTTCAAGTTCGGCTGTGACGTTCCGCCGGACATCGGTGCCATGGCGGCATCGGCGATATCGAGGTTTACTTCCGCCGCTTTCAAGATCGCGCCCGCTTGAATGCCGGCGGTATCGTGCGTGTGGAAGTGGATCGGAATGCCGATCTCCTGTTTGAGCGTGCGGACCAGCAGCTCGGCGGCGTATGGCTTGCAGACGCCGGCCATGTCCTTGATCGCCAGGATATGGGCTCCCAGCTTTTCGAGCTCCTTGGCAAGCGTCACGTAGTACTTGAGGTCGTACTTGGGACGCGACGGATCGAGAATATCGCCGGTGTAACAGATCGTCGCCTCGCAGATGGCGCCGGCTTTGTGCACGGCATCCATCGCGACTTTCATGTTCGGCACCCAGTTGAGGGCGTCGAACACGCGAAACAGGTCGATCCCGGCGTCGGCCGATTCCGCGACGAACTCCTTGACGACGTTGTCCGGGTAATTGGTATATCCGACCGCGTTCGAACCGCGGAGCAGCATCTGAAACAGAATGTTCGGAATTCGCTCACGCAGATCCGCCAGCCGCTGCCAGGGACACTCCTTGAGGAAGCGCATCGACGTGTCGAACGTCGCCCCGCCCCACATTTCGATGGAGAAGAGGTTGGGGCAGAGCCGGGCGTACGCGTCGGCGATACCGAGCAGATCCTTCGTGCGAAACCGCGTTGCCAGCAGCGACTGATGGGCGTCGCGGAAAGTGGTGTCCGTCATCAACAGCGGCTTCTGGCGGAGTACCCACTGAGCGAGCTTCTCCGGCCCCAGCTGTTTGAGCTTCTGCCGCGAACCGTCGGGAATTGGCTTCGTCAAATCGACCTTCGGTACGGGAGCCGGATTGCGCCGCCCCGACTTCGCTCGCGTTTTCACCAGCGGATTTCCGTTGACGATCGTATCAGCCAGGAACGTCAAGATGCGTGTCGCCCGGTCGCGGCGCCGCACAAGCTTGAACAAATCCGGCGTTTCGTCAATGAAGGTGGTGGTGAACCCGCCCGCGAGAAAATCGGGATGCGTCATCACGCGAATCAGGAACGGGATGTTCGTCTTCACTCCGCGAACGCGGAATTCCTGCAGGCTCCGCTCCATTCTCCTGGCCGCGTCGATGAACCGGCGACCACGCGCCGACACCTTCACGAGCAGCGAATCGTAGAACGGGTGCACAACGGCGCCGGAGAAGGCGGAGCCGGCATCGAGCCGAATTCCCATCCCGCTGGCCGACCGGTAGTGAGTCACGCGGCCGTAGTCGGGCATGAAATTGTTGGAAGGATCTTCCGTGGTCACGCGGCACTGGATGGCGAAGCCGGTCGTCCGCACGCTCTCTTGCGTCGGCAAACCGATTTCCGGATCGCTGAGCGGCGTGCCCTGCGCAACGAGAATCTGCGACTTGACGATGTCGATGCCGGTCACTTCCTCGGTTACGGTATGCTCGACCTGAATTCGCGGATTGACCTCGATGAAGTAAAACTGCCCGCTTTCAGCATCCACCAGGAATTCGACGGTGCCGGCGTTCTCGTATTTAATTGCCTTACCGATAGCGACCGCCGCCTCGCACAGCTTGTCGCGCACGGCCGGGTCCAGATTCGGGGCGGGGGCGATCTCGACGACTTTCTGGTGCCGCCGTTGCACGGAGCAGTCCCGCTCGAACAGGTGGACGAGGTTGCCGTGCTTGTCCCCCAGCAATTGCACTTCAATGTGACGGGCACGGGAGACCAGCTTCTCCACGAAAATATCGGAGCTGCCGAAGGCGGTCTGAGATTCGCGCTGCGCTTGCTCGAACGCCGCGGCGAAATCGTCGGCCGTCTTGACAACGCGCATTCCGCGGCCGCCCCCTCCCTTGGAGGCCTTGAGAATGATTGGGTAGCCGAGCTTCTGGGCGGTCTTTTGACCTTCCGCCACGTTCTTCACCGGCTGGCTGCTTCCGCCAAGAATCGGCACGCCGACCGATTCGGCGATTTTTCGGGCGGCGAGCTTGTCCCCCAATTGCTGCAGCGATTCCACACGCGGCCCGACGAAAATAATGCCTGCTTTGTCGCAGGCGCGGGCTAATTCTGGATTTTCGGAGAGGAACCCGTAGCCCGGGTGGATCGCGTCAATCTCGCGTTCTTTGGCCAAGGCGACAATGGCGTCGACATCCAGGTACGCCCGCAAGGGGGCGCCTGGCGCACCCACCGGGTAGGCCTCGTCCGCTTTCAACCGATGCAGCGCGTAGCGGTCTTCATGGCTGTAAATTGCGACCGTGCGAATGCCTAATTCGTGCCCGCTGCGGAACACTCGGATCGCGATTTCGCTCCGATTCGCGACCAGCAGTCTCTTGATCTTTTTCATTCGTAAGCGTTCAAAGTCCGAGCGCGGCGAGAGAGTTAGGAGTTGTTGAGAGCTTGGTGAGATGGTTAGGGTGCGGGAATACGTTGCTACTTCAAGCCAAAGACCAGAACATCCGGGTTTACTGATTTCAGTTGGTACGCCCCGTCAGCGGTAATCTTTGTCCCCTCGACAACAAGAAACCGCAATCCGCGCAATTCCTCCAAGTGTTTCATTCCTGTATCGGAGACGGCAGTCTTGCGTATGTTCAAATCCTGAAGGTTGGGCAGCCTGGAGGACGCCAGATGGAGCAGTCCCGTATCTGACACCGCCGTTTGCGAAAGATCCAAAGATTCCAAACATTCGCAATCACAAAGATGTTTGATCCCTTCGTCAGTCACGCCGGTTCGACTTAAATGCAGCACGCAGATCCGATTATTTCCACTCAAACACCGAAGTCCGGCATCGGTGATCAATTTGCTATTGTTGAAGCTCGCCTTGACCGGCCGCTTCAGTCTTCCAATGTGCGCCAAGCAATCGTCGTTGACGAGATGTCCGTTCGGATCGCTGACCGAAATGGAATCTCCCATGTCGACTACAAGCAAACCGGCCGCTTTCAGCGCCTCGATCGATTCCGATTCGCTGTAAAGAATATATTGGTTGCTCACCCAGTAAACCGCCAAACCGATCAGCCCAGGAATCAACACCGCCGCGTAATACTTGCCCCGTCCACTCAACGGGTTCGATGGGGCGATGGGAGTAGCCGCCTGCGTGCCAGCGATAAGGTCGAAACCACTTTCTTCCAAAGGCTTTGGATTCTGGTCGGTTGACATGGCTCGAAGTCCCCAAAACGAGAAATCTGGTGCCGAAGTCGAACGAGACACAGCATACCAACCGCGGAACATGAGAGCAATTCGCGGAAATGGTTGTCAAAATGAATTCGCACTCGACCGCCGGAAATTCAGGGGTTGAGCAGGCGAATTAGGGCTGGAAGCAGCTTGGAGAATGCCCGGCCCCGGTGGCTGAGTATCCTTTTGACCACTGGATCAAGCTCGCCAAAGGTCCGGTGGTATTCGGGAATCAGAAAATAGGGGTCATAGCCAAATCCGTTTGTTCCGCGAGCCTCCTGGGTGATTCGCCCTCGGCAGGAAGCTTCCGCACGAAGCCGAATCTCCCCGCGCGGATCGGCCACTGCCACCGTGCAGACATACCGTGCGGTTCTCCGTTCGTCGGGAACACCCTCAAGTTCGGCGATCAGCTTGGCATTGTTCGACCCATCGGTGGCGTTGTCGCCGCTGTATCGCGCGGAGTAGACCCCCGGGGCCCCCTGCAATGCATCGACCATCAAGCCGCTGTCTTCGCCGAGCGTCCATTGCCCGAGATGAGCCGCGGTTTGCGATGCTTTCTTCGCGGCATTGTCGGCGAAGGTCTCTCCATCCTCAACGACTTCCGGCACACCCGGAAAGTCCGCGACGCTCTTCACGGCGATGCCGAACGGCGCCAGCAGATCGACCATCTCCAAAGTCTTCTTCCGATTCCGGCTGGCAAGGACGACAGTGGGGCCAACACAGTCGGTTGACGATTGCAGGTTCACACTCTTACTCCTTCGCTGCACCGTCGGAGCATCGTAAATTCCTCGCTAGTCCATCGCTTCGCGACCCTTCGCCAGCAATCATACTCCGACAGGAAGCCCAAATACGCCCACCAATCTTCGTTGAGTTCATCCAAGCCGTCGAAGGTCATATCGGAGTGTTCAATGTGCCACTTCGCGGCGGATGTGTACGTTGCATGATACTGTGACTCACCAGCTGCATGAACATGAACGGACTTTGCAAACGATCGCCACCAGCGATTCCGGACCGTGACTTTGACTCGATCAGACTCCCAATTCCAACGACGGTTCCCGATCTGTAAAAAGAACTCGCCTCGCCACGCGAAGACCGCGCTCCGTGTCCCATCTTCGAGAGTTTGAAAGAAGCCGTTTCGTTTATCAGCCAAAACGGTCGCATCAGATGCATCCACGATCTCTGAACAGGGCACATCCATATCCAAACAGGCCGCACGGGAGATCTTTTCAAGATCGATTAGAAAAACCAGAGTGGCCACACTATATGATCCGGTCTTCAGATTTCGTGCTTCCTTCGTCATTCCGACATTCGCCATTGCTCACCCGACGGCTTGCTTCGCACGGTCTCTGCCACCCGAAGGTCACAGATAGTCGTTGATAATATTCTCCAGCAGTTCCTGCCGGCCGCTTTCGTTGGCCGCGGGGTTCCCTTTCTCGAGCATGTACTTCTCCAGACTCGCGAAGCTCGCCTTGCCGGCTTCAATTTCCTTCCCGATTCCGGAATCGTAACTGCGGTAGCGGTTCTTCACGAAGTTCGAGAGGACACCGTCCGCCCTGAGCCGTGCCGCGATCTTCAGCCCGCGCGCGAATGCATCCATGCCACCGACGTGCGCGTGGAACAGGTCGATCGGCTCGAAGCTCTCCCGGCGAACTTTTGCGTCGAAGTTGATGCCGCCGGGAGCCAACCCCCCTTGCCCCAGAATCACCAGCATGCACTGTGTGGTGAGGTAGATATCGGTCGGGAACTGGTCGGTGTCCCAGCCGAGCAGCAGATCGCCGGTGTTCGCATCGATGCTGCCGAGCGCCCCCTGGTTCGAGGCGTATTGCAGTTCGTGCATCATGGTGTGGCCGGCCAGCGTTGCATGATTGGTTTCGATGTTCAGCTTCACGTGGTCCATCAGGCCGTATTGCCGCAGAAAGTTGAGGCAGGCGGCCGCGTCGAAATCGTACTGGTGCTTCGTCGGCTCTTTCGGTTTTGGTTCGAAGAGGAACTGCCCTTTGAAGCCGATCGACTTCGCATGCTCGACCGCCATGTGCATGAACCGGGCGAGATGATCGAGTTCGCGCTTCATGTCGGTGTTGTAAAGGTTCATGTACCCTTCGCGACCACCCCAAAAGACATAATTCTCGCCCCCCAGTTCGTGCGTGACTTCAATCGCTTTCTTCACCTGGGCCGCGGCGTAGGCGAAGACGTCGGCGTTTGGGCTGGTGGCCGCGCCGTGCATATAGCGCGGATTGGAGAAGAGGTTCGCGGTGCCCCAGAGCAATTTGACACCGGTGCTCTGTTGCGCCCCCTTGAGAGATTTGACGATGGCGTCGAGGTTCTTGTTGCTTTCCGCGAGGGTGGTTCCCTCGGGGGCGACGTCGCGGTCGTGGAAACAGTAGAACGGCGCGCCGAGCTTTGTAATGAATTCGAACGCCGCATCGACACGGCGCTTGGCGTTGTCGAGCGATTCCGAGCCGTCGTCCCAGGGGCGTTGCAGTGTCGGCGCGCCGAACGGGTCGGCCCCGGTTCCTCGAAACGTATGCCAATAGCAGACACTGAACCGCAACATGTCGCGCTGCGAGCGTCCTTCGATAACTTCGTCCGCCTTGTAATGCCGGAAGGCGAGCGGATTCTTGGTCTTTGGGCCTTCAAAGGGAATCGCGGAGATCTCAGGGAAGTGGCTCATGGCTCGGCTGCCTGTCGGTGTTGGAGTAACGTCGTCCATTTGCGTCCTGCCGGTCGATTCGCAGCAGGTTGTCCATTATGCGACGAGTCTACTCGCCCCACGCATGGGAAACCACTCGCCATCATGCCAAACCCGAGAGGATGGCGGGTCTGGGGAGTTGTGGAAGCCGAGCGGAAATGGTCTTGAGGCAAATCCCGACTCGTGGCACACTACGCCCCCTTTCTCCCGGTTGCCCGGGAGTTCCGCACATCGTCCGCCTTCGGCTCGGTTCATGCCGCACCATTTACTGCGAGCTCTATTAATTCTTATGCCGCTGATGGCGGTTTCCTGCTCATCCCTTCCGCGGGTGACACAGCAGGGAGCGGTCGCCGGACCGATGTTTGTCCCGACAGCAAATCAGGAAGCCCTGTGGGAACGTACGGTCGACGTGCTGCATGACTACCAGTTTGAAGTTGCTCGTGAGAACCAGTTCGATCACTTCATCGAGACAGGCTATAAGGTCGGCTCCGGGTTCCTCGAACCGTGGCATCACGATTCCGTGGGGGCCGAGAATCTGGCGGAAAGCACATTCCAATCGATTCGCCGAAAGGTGATTGTACGGATCATCCCTTCCGACGGCGGGCATCTGGTGGCGGTCGAAGCCTTCAAGGAAATCGAGGACGTGCGTGGCGTCGTGGCGAACACCGCAGGCGGAGCAACATTCGAGGAAAACAACCCCTTCCGCCGCGACCTGAACCAGGTGGTGGGGCAATCGACTCCCTCGGGCTGGGTTCCACTGGGGCACGACGCGGCCCTCGAGCAGTCGATCCTGGCCAGCCTGAACCGCGCGTATTCGCATTGAAGTGCGCATGCAATAGCGCTCTATCGGTAATACTCTTGTCGCTTGGTAACACGCGGACTTCGACGTGTTCCAAGTTTTCCTGCAAGCGGACTGCGCCGAAATTACTTTTGCAGTATCAGCTTCCCATTGCGCGTGACGCACAGGCGGTAGATCATATCGGCATGGCGGATCCAGACCTCTCGATCCCCTTTCAGGATCTCTTCCGAAGAGATGGTTCGCTTCGCCGCGGGATCTTTGGAAGTCTCGGGCGGCGGTGGGGTTTCTGGGTCGCGTTTAGGATCGGGTTGCGAAGAACTCGAAGTCTGCGGATTCATGCGGCTCCTCAATTTTCGTGTCCACGTCCTTTCGTCCCGTGAACTCATGCCAAGCCAAATACAAGTATGGGATCTACATCCTGTCACGACGGCTTTCTCGAACCGTCGGGGATGCTCCTCCAAAGCATTTTGGCTTGAAAACGAGTTGAACGGGAATCGAAGGGTATTCGTGGCTGTTAAGACGAAGTCTCAACAAAACAGGTCAAATCGGGAGAGTGGCTAGACGTCGAGGTAGGCCTCAGCGAATCTTTCGGAACATCCGAAAACTCGGCTCTCGTTGGCTTGTACTCCCAAGCAACTATCGATAATTTTATGACATTGAGAATCAATTTCAATAAAAGCTCGCCGGGGATCAGTGAGGCTGATTCTCCGCGAACAAAATGAGTTCCTCCTTTCTGTTGGTTTTTGTGTTCGTGCTGAAAACAAAGGATGTGTTCATCGTGCGAGTGTATGAGTGTAACAGTGTATATACGCTGACGAACGAATCAAGGAACGCCGACATGTCTTTGCGAAATTACCCAAACTCGCGTCACAAGGGGTTTACGCTCATCGAACTGCTGGTTGTCATGGCGATCATCGCGGTCTTGATTTCGTTGTTGCTGCCTGCCGTCCAGCACGCGCGAGAAGCGGCACGTCGAACCGCTTGCCGGAACAAACTCCACCAGATCGGCCTCGCGCTGCACAACTACCTTGAATCGAACCGGGTTTTCCCCCCGAGCATTTGCATGACCCCAACAGGTGCCGAAGGACCATGGGGGCCGCAAGCACGATTGTTGCCATACATCGAGCAAGAGAATCTTGAGAATCTGATCGATTGGCGGCTGCCGTACGATTCTCAAGTTGCTGTCGCTGCAGAGCGTATCGGCACCTATCTCTGCCCCAGCGAACCCAAAGACAAATACAGCCAGGCGGACGATATCGTTCAATACCCACTCAGTTTTGCAACAAACATGGGAACCTGGCTGGTCTATGATCCCGTGAACATGTCCGGTGGAAGCGGCGCGTTCTTCCCCAACAGCAGTCTGAAGTCGTCCGATTTTCGAGACGGACTTTCGTCGACCCTAGGGTTCAGCGAAGTCAAAACATTCCAGGCGCTGATCAAGACCGGCGGCAGCCCAACCCCCACGGTTCCCGCCTCACCCTCGGTAGTTGGTGGAATGACCGGGAATTTTGAAGCAGAAGGGGGGCATATCGAATGGGTCGAAGGGCGTGTCCATCAAAACGGGTTTACAACGACTTTTGGCCCCAACACCTTTGTCGAACACATTGAGTCGGGGAAGACATACGACATCGACTATACGTCGGAGGAAGAAGGGGATTCGGCCACTGATCCGACGTATGCCGCCGTCACTTCCCGAAGCTGGCATTCGGGAATCGTGCATTCACTGATGATGGACGGCTCCGTTCGCGCCATCGACCAATCGATCGACCTACAGACTTGGCGAGCCCTTGGGACGAGGGAAGAATCAGACGTCGCCGGTTCGTTCTAATATCGGGCTCCCACGGCGCAAAGCGAGAATTCGCACGAGCGATCATCGTGAGCGCCGCATTCCAACGTGGTGAGTTTCCACTTCAACGCAATGATGGTCGACGATGGCCTGCGGATCTTCCTCGTTCAGCGGGAAGACCGGCTGTTCTTTTCGCGTCGGAAGAGCAGCCAGAGTTCCGACATTCCCAACAGCGAAGCCATCGCAAAATAGACCGCGATCGATCCGCCGAAGGGGATCAATACGCGGATCGCGCGCATCTTCACGCTTCCCCCGGTCGGCAGCAACCACAACAATCCGAGACAGACAAGACTCATCACAACCGTGGCGAAGACTGCGCGTCCCCCTGCCGCTGCGAGGCTCCTCCAATCGAGACGTCCGATCCGTTCCTGAACCAGCCAGGCCACAACCGCGAATTGAAGAATCGCGGAAAGGGCGGTGCTGAGCGCGAGCCCGAAGCCCCCCATCGGCCAGATGAGCGTGAGGTTCATCGTCAGGTCGACGAGGATTCCCAGCGAGCCGACTCGCAGCGGAGTCATGCGGTCCCCCACGGCGTAATACCCGCGCTGCAGGATCAGCACGCCGCAATAGGCCCAGACCCCCAGTCCATACGCCCAAATCATTTCGGAGGTTTGCCGCACGTCGTCGGCCGTGAACTCCCCGTGGCGAAACAGAAGGTCGGTCAGCGGCGTGGCGAGCATCATCAAGCCTATGCTCGCGGGGATGCCAATAAAAAACACCAACCGCAGTCCGAGTGAGAAGTCGTCGCGCAGCCGCTCCATTCGCCCCTCCCCCGCGTGCTGCGACAGCAGTGGAAAGATGACGGTGCTCAATGCAACGCCGAACACTCCCAACGGGAACTGGTACACCCGCTGGCCAAAGTAGAGCGCCGAAGCCGTTCCCGATTCAAGTGGATATTCCAGTCCTCCGGGGAGCCAGGTGATCTGATTACTACCGGCCAACGGCCGCGAGAATCCCCACGCAATCAGGCTGTCAAAAAAGGTGTTCAACTGCTCGATCGACAGGCCGATGACCACCGGTACCATCGCCATGGCAATTTCCTTGACCTTTGGGGCGGCGGCATGCCACTCGCGATCGAAGTGAAACCCGAGTCGGCGCAGCGCCGGCAGCGGCGCCACCAGTTGCAGCACTCCCGCGACAACCACCGTCGCCGCAATCAGATAAATTTGTGTTGTTTTCGATTCAAACCACGTCGCGATCCCCGCCAGCGAGCCGAGCCAGACGACGTTCAACAGCACCGACTCCAGTGCCGGCCAGGTGAAGTGACGCAAACCATGCATGATCGCGCTGATCTGCGCCACCAGGCAGATAAACACAAGATACGGCAGCATGATGGCCGAGAGTCGCAGCAGCAGGGACGTCTCGGAGCCGGAATCAAAAAACAGTTGCGCCCCCCAGAGCGTCAGCTCACCCGCGATAACGACCCCACCCAGCACGAGGGCAAGCACGGTCAGCACGCCGCTTGCCAGCTTGGCGGCGGCGGGCATTCCATGCTGCTCTTTTTCACGAATGAACGATGGCAAGAACGCCGTCGAGAGCGCCCCTTCGCCGAACAGTCGACGGGCCAGATTCGGAATCCGGAACGCCACCGAAAAGGCATCCATCAAAGGGCCGTTTCCGAAGAGAGCCGCCATCCATGTGTCGCGAACCATGCCGAGGACGCGGCTGGCCAAAGTCAGCAAGCTTACGATCCGCAGCCCGGAAAACAGTACCGAGCGGCGCTCGCTGGTCGCCACATCCCCGTCCGTCAAGTTCTCTCCCGCGGATGCAGCCGGATTTTGCTCGTTGAGCGAATGCTCGATCCCCGTCGCATCGCGATTGGAACCTGCCGCATTGCCGGGGAGGGGACGTTTCAACGTGACGAACTTTCGTTGGAAGCCGGATTCGTAAAAAAGATTTTCTCACGGGGCGACGTCCGCATCGACCAGCCTGCCGCCTCAGCTGCAAAATCGAGACACTCGCATCCGAGACATGCACGAAAACAGGGAGTTGTGCAGCTCTCAGACATACCGACTCCGCGGACGTGCCGCCGAGACTGATTCCGTTGCGGAATCTACACCGGTTGCCCGTGGTGATGCAATGAGGGGGCAATCAATCGAGCGCCGGCTCGAGGCGGGCACGATTCACATCGAGTTGTGCCAGGATATCGAGCACCAACCCGATGGGAAGGCCCCAATCGAGTGCCCAGGTGATGATCGTCAGGTTCTCATAGCCGGCGTAGACGCGGTCGAGAATACGATCCGCCAGCAAATCTCCCTGGACAATCAGCGAATACAACTGACCGAACGGTTCGTCGTTGAACTCCGCCCACCGCCGGCTGCCGCGGAGATGCTCCAGCCGTTTGTAGCGGCAGTATTGCGGCCAATGGAGGCGGTACCATTCGCGGATCGCGTGATCTCCCAGATCGCGTCCCCGCTTCTGGCTTTCGATCCACTTGTGACGTTCCGCTTCGCGGACCGCCTCGACGTAGAGACTCAAGGCTTCGCCGGAGCCTGCCTGTTGAGCGCACATGGCCTGTCCCTAAGCCGTCAGCTCAACGAATCTCTAAATTGACGGAGCAGTCGCACGCCTGGTCGCAAACGTCACGACGCAACGTTCTTCACTGCCGATTGTCGCATTCTTAGCTGACGTTGATCCGATTTATACCCCGACCCGGGAAGCATGACAAGGCGACCTCTCCGTTCCGTGCGGAGCGGTCCGTTCCACAAGAAATTGAGACCATATTTCGACCGATTACTCCTCAATCTTTGCGTTGAGTATGGTGGCGCAACAGCCGCTCCCCTTGATGGGTTGCGCACGTCCGCCGCATAATGCCCACATGACTTCTTCAGACACCCGCCTCAGCCGACCGTTGGTCGGCACGATTGCCGCCGTGCTCATCATCGCCGGCACCGCAATTTCGCTGATTCCGAATGGGGGGAGCAGCTCGCAGCAACTGGAATTGTTCCGCGGGGCCTGTTTCCGCGTCGGATTGGTGATGGTTGCCCTTTGGCTGGCGCTGCCGCTCATGGAGCGGAACCGGGCCGGAGGGAAGGAAATCGGTGGATTTCTCCTCATCGGTCTGTTGGCGTTGTTCTTTCTACGGCGTGTTCCACTGCGCATCATTGTCGCCGCCGCGGCGGCTCTCGCCACCTTGGGAGCAATCCTTCGCCCTCGTCCGAAACAGCGACCCGGGAACAGGCCGTGAATTCGCCGGTCACCGTCACTCCGCGCCGCCGCGCAACTCTCATTCGATACACGCTCCTGGCGGTCGTCGTCTCAGTGATCGCGGTCCTGTCTATCCGATATCGTGAGGAGTGGACGCTGGCGAATCTCGCGAATCGCGAAGCGGCGTTCATCGCCTTTCGGGATGAACATCCCCTGTCGGTGTACGGACTCGCGTTCCTCGCCTACGTGCTGATGACCGGACTATCGATCCCCGGTGCCACGGGGCTGACATTACTATTCGGCTGGCTGTTCGGATTCTGGCGGGGCTTGATTCTCGTCAGCTTCGCTTCGACCACCGGCGCGACGCTGGCATTTCTACTCAGCCGATATTTGCTAAGAGATTCTGTGCAACGACGCTTCGGAGATCGGTTGGAGGTCTTTAACCGAGCTCTTGAGCGGGAAGGGGCCTTCTACTTGTTCACGCTGCGTCTGATTGTCGCGGTCCCGTTCTTTGTGATTAACCTGCTGATGGGACTCACGCCGATGCGCGTGAACACGTTCTGGTGGGTCAGCCAACTCGGAATGCTTCCTGGTACGTGCGTCTACATTTATGCGGGGTCATCCGTTCCGACGCTCGTGCAACTCGCCGAACGCGGCACATCGGGAATTCT
>CAZVJA010000131.1:0-14375 GCA_964626885.1 uncultured Planctomycetaceae bacterium
CGAGCAGAACAAGAAGAACGATGCTGTCGGCATTTCTCGCCGTGAACTCCTGACAACCTCCGGGAAAGTGGCGGCTGCCACGGCGCTTGCGGGGGTGGCTATTCCGCAACAGGTGTTCGCCGCCCAAGACAGCACGATTCAGCTGGCGCTGGTCGGCTGCGGAGGCCGGGGAACAGGCGCGGTCAGAAACGCGCTGACGGTGAAGAACGGGCCCATCAAGCTGGTGGCGATGGCGGATGTGTTTGAAGATCGCCAGAAGCAAAGCTACAACGGAATCAGCACCGCGTTTCCGATGTCGGTGGACGTTCCGGACGAGCGAAAGTTCATCGGATTCGATGCCTACAAGAAAGCGATGGATTGCCTCAAGCCTGGCGACGTGGTGATTCTTGCGACACCTCCGGCGTTCCGCTGGGTGCATTTCACGTATGCCATCCAGAAAGGGTTGAACGTCTTCATGGAGAAGCCGGTCTGCGTCGACGCCCCGTCGGGTCGCCGCATGATCGAACTGGGAGAGAAGGCGAAGGAGAAGAATCTCAAAGTTGGCGTTGGTCTGATGTGCCGTCACTGTTCCGCGCGTCAGGAATTGCATGACCGCATTCAGAACGGGGAGATCGGAGACGTTCTGTTGTTGCGTGCGTATCGTGCGACGCCGCCGGTCGGTTTCGCGATTGTCAGTAAGAAGCCCGAGGGAGTTTCCGAGCTTGAGTACCAGATCCGCAACTTCCACGGATTCCTGTGGGCCAGCGGCGGCTGCTTCAGCGACTTCCTGATCCACAACATCGACGAAAGTTGCTGGATGAAGGATGCCTGGCCAGTCGAGGCGAAAGGTTTCGGCGGTCGGCAATACCGGCTCGATTACGTCGATCAGAATTTCGACGTTTATACCGTCGAGTACACGTTCGCGGATGGTTCGAAGCTGATGCTCGAAGGGCGGAACATGCCCGGCTGTCATACTGAGTTTGCCAGCTATGCACACGGGACGAAGGGTTCGGCTGTGATTTCGTCGTCCGAGCATTACCCGGCGTTCAGCCGCATCTACAAAGGGCAAAATATCCCGCGAGGCCGTCCGGGTCGCGCGGCCGATCCCAATCTTGCTTGGGCGTATCCGCAGCCGGAGCCGAACCCGTATGAATTGGAGTGGGAGCACCTCATCGCGGCGATCCGTGAGGACAAGCCGTACAACGAGGTCGAGCGGGGCGCGATGGCGAGCCTCATCACCGCGATGGGACGGATGTCCTGCCATACGGGGCAGATCGTGACTCTCGATGAGTTCATGAAGTTCGATCACGAGTTCGCGCCGGACGTCGACAAGCTGACGCTGGCGTCGTCAGCCCCGATTCAGGCGGACGCTAACGGCAAGTATCCGATTCCGCTGCCGGGGATCACAAAGAAGAAGGAATATGACGCCTGAGTTGTGACTTATAAGAGACGGGCGTTTTTCTCGATGGAATACAGGACACCGCGGAGGGAGAACTCTGCGGTGTCCTGTTTCATTTCGTGGTCGAAATCTCTTCGTGTGTAGCCAGTAGCCTTGGGCTCTCATCCGGTGCGAACTGTGTCTCTTGCGACCGCCTCGAACAGCACTGTTGTGTCTTTACAGTGATTTCACTGTTGAACGGCAAACGATTCGAAGAAGCGTCACTTACATTCTCTTCGGTTCTTTCATGGCATTGGTGCTGGGAGTGCTCATTGGGGATTATGGTTGCCACATGGGGAGGGTACCCCGCCAAATGGATCACTCCCGATTTGGCTAACGTGAAACACGGGCAGTTCGCAGAATCTGCGAATTTCGACGATTATGAAAACAAGCTGTTTACTCAAAATGGGTGTTTTATGTAAACTGAAGTCTTCTCAGGAGTTCGAACGGCGATCGGAACCGGCATCTATGGATGTCGATGGGTTGAAGATCGCAGGTTCAATGACTTCAGTTCAATTCCGAGCCAGGCACGCGGACGGTGAATCTTTCCGGAGCGTTCCCAAGCCATCAAATGTCTCCAACATAGGCGCCCGATTCGTTCTGTTTGAGTGCGCACGATGCTTCAGGCTCCGAAATCGCCCCCACATCCAGGACTTTGGAAGCAGATCTGCCAGGGGATAGTCTCGACATTCTCTGAGCCAGCCTGGATCGCTTCGGCGGATCATCGGGAACTTTTCTGCTTAAACGTAGCCGCGGAAGCGATATTCGGCGTTTCAGCGGATGAACTGTTAACCGACTCTTCCTTGCTGCCGTCACTCGTCCATCCTGATGACAGAGAACTCTTCCAGATCGCGGAACGTACGTTCGGCGAAGCGGACCAATCGGGATTGGTTTACCGGATCGTGAGGTCCGACGGTTCCGTCTGCCGTCTGAATGAAAACCGGTCGGTGTTGGCGGACGATTCCGGAGTACCGCTGGCGGTGTTGTCGCGGGCCGAAGAGTTGAAAGCTGTCGATTCAGCTCCAGTGCGTTCGACTCTCGAACTGCAGACCTCAGTCCCCGATGTGATGTGTCGCCTGACGCCGAGTGGAGATTTTCTCGAATTTGTGAATGCGCCTGGTGCAAATATGTACTCTCCTCCGGAGACGTACATCGGCAAGAATCTTCGTGATGTGTTCCCACCGGATGTCGCGGAGCCGTGCCAAAGCGCACTCAAACGTGCCTGCGAGACGGGGGAAATGCAGGTATGCCGCTTCACGATTTACGAGAACGACCGCGCATGGGAATACGAAGCGCGGGGTGCGCTGTGTCGGGACGGTACGATTTCGGCATTTATCTGCGACGTGACCTACCAGCGGCTGGCGGCGGAAAAGCTGAAAAGCCAGCAAGCACAACTTCAAGTCATTGCGGATGCCCTGCCGGCGTGGGTTTGTCACGTTGATTCCGAAGGTCGGTACCGGTTTGTCAACAAGGAATTTGCGGGTGCCAGAGGCCAGTCTCCGGAAGAGATGCTTGGTCGGACCACGGAGGAAGTTTGGGGGAAAAAAGCTTACGAAGTCGCGCGTCCATACATCGAAGAGGCGCTCGCCGGTCGGGTGGCGACGTTTGACTACGAGCATCAGGACAAAGCTGGAAACCGGCGAATCTTCAGCGTTTCGTATGTGCCCGATTTGTCGCGACAGGGACATCCCCAAGGGTACTTCGCGTTAATCACGGACGTGACCGAACAGCGGGATGCGGCGAAACGCGTACAAGCCAGCGAGAGAGAATTGAGGCTCATCGCGGAACGCGTTCAGGCAATGATCGCGCATCGCGATGCGAATCATCGATACTTGTTCGTAAACCATCGATACGCGGCCACGGTTGGACATTCGCCCGATGATTGCATCGGCCGGACGACGGAGGAGATTCTGGGGCACGATACTTACTGCACAATATTGCCGCATCTCCAGGAGGCTCTGCAAGGAAGAGAAATCTTTTACGATCTGAAGTGGCACGATCCGGAGCTTGGAGAACGGATTTATTACGTTGCCTATACTCCCGATTTCCATCCGGACGGAACCGTGCAAGGGTACTTGACCCTGGCAACGGATGTGACCGAGCAACGGGATGCTGCACTGCGACTGCAAACCAGTGAAGCGGAACTCCGGCTGATCACGGAAGGAATCTCCGCGAGCGTTTGTCACATCGGAGCGGATCAGCGCTACATCTTTGTAAATAGTCGGTTCGCTGCAGCGGTCAACCGAACACAGAGCGAGTGCATCGGCCGGACTGTGCGCGAAGTCGTGGGAGAGGAGACTTACACGACGATCCGCCCCTACATCGAGGAAGCGCTATGCGGCAAGGAAACTTCCTATGACATCGTGTGGAACGATCCGGAACTGGGCGAACGAACCTTTAATGTGGCTTACACTCCCTATCGACGTGGCGACGGAGAGGTTCACGGTTACGTGACTCTGATCACGGATGTTACTGATCATCGGCGCGCGGCGGAACAATTGGTTCAGAGTGAGTCACAACTGCGCCTGATCATTGATTCGATACCGGCGGCGATTGCCTACATCGACACGGATGAAAGGTATCGTTTCGTCAATCAGCAATTGGCGGACATCTTCGGACTCCGGATAGATGGCATTATCGGCCACTCTGTTTGCGAGATCGTGGGAGAAGAAGCATACCGCGATCGAGTAAGCCGACACCTCAATGCGGGATTTCGGGGAAGATCGAGTATTTACGAAGTTGCTAAAAACGACTACCGGAACGAATCTCGGCTCTATAACGTCTCCACGGTTCCGGACTTTGACGAGCAGAAGAATGTCCGCGGGCTTCTTTCGTTGACCATCGACAGGACTGAGGAGAAGCGAGCTGCCGAGGCACTTCGATCGCACGAAGAGCATCTTCAACATATTGCCGCAAACGTACCGGGAGCGATTTTTCAGACCGAATGGTCGTCGGATGGTCGCCGAAGTATTCGATACATCAGCGAAGGGGGCGCGGAACTTTACGGAATTCCGCTGGAAGTTCTGAACTCGGGTGAATTCAGCCCTCTTCAACTTGTGGCGGACGAAGACCGAAGTCGGTTTGAAGAAAACATCCGTGCGTGTGCCGCAACAATGTCGACACTGATATGCGAGTACCGTACAAATCACCCGCATAAGAGTGATCAGTGGGTACGAGTCTCCGCGACTCCTACCCGGCTGCCGGACGGCGGCATCGTCTGGCATGGCGTGATTGTTGACATTACGGATCGAAAGCGGGCCGAGCAGGCACTGGAATCAAGCGAAAGTCGGCTGCAGCATATTACCTCGAACCTGCCGGGGGTCATCGTTCAAACCACTCGAACTCCCGACGGAAGGCGATTCGTCAGCTACGTTAGCGGACGGGTCGAGGAGATCTACGGGGTTTCGCTCGAGGTGGCGAATTCCGGGCATTTCGACCCTATCGAATTTATTGCCGTGGAAGAACGAGACCGGGTTATCCGTGAAGGTATGCGCTCTCACCGAGAGATGTCAACTTGGATTTTCGAGCACCGCGTGAATAACTCAACGAACGAGGACCGCTGGGTGCGCGTCTCCGCGACGCCCGAGGCGCGTCCGGATGGTTCCATTATCTGGAACAGCGTGACGATTGATGTGACCGACGAGAAAAAAGCAGAAGAATCGCAGCGAGACAGTGAAGTGCGGCTGCGAGAAGCGCAGCGGATCGCGCAGCTCGGAGATTGGCATTGGGATCTCCGGAACAACGAATTGCACTGGTGTGACGAAGTTTACCGGATCTTCGGCTATGTTCCGCGCACGCCCGGTTCGACTTTCGATCTGTTTTGGAAAGCCGTCCATGCCGAGGATCACGAGCGTGTGCAAGCCGCCGCCGATGCGGCCCTTTCAGGGGGGAAAACGTTCAGCATCGATCATCGCATCGTCCTCCTGTCGGGAGAAATCCGCACCGTTCATGAAGAGGGGCTCGTCTCGTTTGACGATCCAGAGGAACCGGTCTGGATGCATGGCACGGTGCAGGACATCACCGAACGCAAAGCCGTGGAAGACGCGCTTCGCGACAGTGAAGAGCGTCACCGTTCCGTCGTTACGGCGCTGGACGAGGGAATTGTGTTGCAGTTCGCCGATGGCATCATAGTTACGTGTAATTCGAGCGCCGAGCGTATTCTGGGACTGCCAAGAGAGCGAATTCTGGGCCGGCCCCCTTATGACCAGCTGTGGGATCCCATTCATGAAGATGGTGCTCCGTTCCCGGTTGAGGAACATCCCGCGACGGTGACGCTCAAGACCGGCAAGGCGCTGCGAGACATCGTCATGGGACTGCGCAAGTCCAACGGCGAGACCACTTGGATCTCGATGAACTCCCAACCGATGTTTCAGCCCGGCGAGAATCGGCCGTATGCGGTGGTAACCTCGTTCGCGGACATTACCGCCCAAAAGCTCGCGCAGGAAAAACTAAGACAGCACGAAGCAGAGTTAGCGCAGGTGTATCGTGTGAGCGTGATGGGGGAAATGGCGTCGCATCTGGCGCACGAGTTGAATCAGCCGCTCGGGGCCATCGGAATCTATGTTGAGTCGGCGATTCAGATGTTGAAGAGTGAGCGGATCGAGACGACTCGTGTCTCCGCGGCGCTGCAAAGAGCGGTGCAGCAAGCGCATCGTTCGGCACAGATCGTTCATCGCTTGAGAGAGTTTATCCGGAAACGTGACCCGATTCGCGCCCCCGTCAACGTGAACAATCTGATCGACGAGGTTTGTGATCTTTGCGAACCGGAATCTCGGCATACCGGCGTCATCATATGGCGCGATCGTGCCGCCAATTTGCCGTCGGTAATGGCGGATTCCGTGCAGATTGAACAGGTCTTGCTCAATCTCGTCCGCAATGCCATAGAAGCGATGAAGGAAGTGCACAACCGAAGCCGCAAGCTGACTCTCCGCACCCGTTGCCAGTTCCCCGACTCGATCGAAGTGGAAGTGATCGACACAGGGCCTGGCGTTTCGGATGAATTGTTGCCAAAATTATTTGAACCATTCGTCACGACTAAGCCTCATGGCATGGGCATGGGGCTGTCGATTTGTCGTTCCATCATTGAAGCGCACGGTGGCAAGCTCTGGGCAATACGCAACCCGGAGGGAGGCATGACGTTTCAGTTCTCGCTTCCTGTTTGCGAAGGGGAAATGCATGTTAACTGCCAATGAACCGACGATGTTTGTGGTTGATGACGACGATGCCCTGCTGGACTCGTTGGCGACCATGGCCGACACGGTGGGTATGCCCGCCGAGACCTTCTCGTCGGCACGGGCATTTTTGGAACATTACGACGTCGCTCGCCCCGGCTGTCTGGTGCTCGACATTCGCATGCCGGATATGAATGGCCTGGAACTCCAGGATGCCTTGCGAGCCAGGGGAATCACATTGCCCGTCATCATTATCAGCGGTCATGCGGATATTCCGTTGGCGGTGAGGGCGCTGAAATCCGGAGCCGTGGACGTTTTGGAAAAACCGTTTCGACAGCAAGTCTTACTCGATCGAATTCGCGACGCTTTTCGACTCGACACAACGCGTCGCGAAAGGCAAGGCCGCACGCGGCTTTACGCCGAACGGTTCTCGACGCTGACCCCTCGCGAACGGGAGGTCATGCAGTTGTTGGTTTTGGGTTACCCAGGGAAGAAAATTGCCTCGGAATTGAATGTCAGCTACAAGACGATGGAGAAGTTCCGCGCGAAAGTGATGCGCAAGATGGAAGCCGGGACTGTCGTCGATTTGGTTCTGATGGCGGTCGATCTCGGGCTTGTGGCTCCAGGGGAATCGCCAGAACCACCTGAAGCCAAATAGCTTAGAGGCTGCTCCATAGGGTGATGCAGGCTGCCGGACGTTTTTATCGTGTCGTTCCCATTGGGCAGCACGAGAATAACCTCCCAATATCTTGCGCCACCTTGATAGGGAATATTACCCATTTTTATGGATGCGATGCCCCATTCAGGCGTCTTGGATTGCTGCCGATTCTTCATTTAGAAATCGCCGGCGATCCCCGACCTGCGTAGCTTGCCCTTCTCCATGCAGATGATCGGTTTGCATGGAGGCCAGGTGCCGATTCCATCCTCGCCCCCACCTGAGGAATGGATTCTCGACGAGGTCGATGTTCGTGTTCCGCGAGAGAGTCTCGCGGACGTGGCACCCTCATTCGTTGAACTCTCCAGTCCGCAATTCATCGGTGGTCGCGGAGGTTCGACAAGGAACACTATGGGCGGGCCGACTTCCTTCTTGCAGTGTCTGACGCATCAGCGACCGGAGGACCAGATGAGTCCAGTCGGGCTGGTGTGCGATCGATGCAAGCAGCGGCTGTACGTTAAACCTCCCCTCGGAAGTTGCCGCGGATATTGGGAAAGCCAGCCGGCGGCGTATTCACTCACCCGCGAGCCGTGCTTTGTGTACGTGCTGGCCTGGGAAGATTTTCGGATTCGGTCGTTGCATCCCGCTGGGTCTGAATCCGACCCGCGCGGAGCGCGCCACCAACTTCGACTCACCTCCGATCCGCAGCGCACGAGGAACCGGTGATGGGATTGAACGTCAAAGTTCTGAAGGAAACATTCGAGGCCATTGCACCTCGCGCCGATGAGTTCGCGGAGCGCTTTTACGAATTGCTGTTGGAAGATTATCCCGAATTGCAGCCTCTGTTCGAACCCATGCTGGAGCGGACCGACGGCGAATGGGAAGACCAGCACCGCAATCTGATCCGGGCCCTTTCGGTGATTATTCGATCGTTGGAAGATCCTAAGGCGCTGACGGCGTTCCTCAAGCCGTTGGGGGCACGGCACGTCGATTTTGGAATTACGGAAGAGCATTATCCTCCCGTCCGAGACACCATCCTGAAGGTGCTCGCGGAGTTCTTCGACACGGGCTGGACCGCCCAGACGAAGCGCGCCTGGCGCGATGCTCTCGATGCCGTTGCCGGCATCATGTTGGAGGGAGCCAGCGAAGTTGAAACCCGGCGCCAGCCCGTGGTGGCGATCGGCAAATCGGAGAACGGCGCACGTCGTAAAAGCAACGGCGCGGCATCCTCCCCCTCCGGCCCCGTGGAAACCGTGGACACCATTCTGGATTATCTCGAGAAGGAAAGTGAGCAGACCATGATTCGTGGAAATGGCAGTAATTCCGGCGCGACGATGAACCCAGCCCGCTCGAGCGCGGCGTCGGATGACGTGGATTTTCTCCAGCAGGAGTTGGGTCGCCTGTCGTCGATGTTGGACAACATGCCCATCAACGTGTTGCTTGCGAACACGGACCTCGAAATCACTTACGCGAATCCCGCTTCCATCGAGCAACTTCGCAAGCTTGAACAGTATCTCCCGGTGAGCGTTGACGAGCTTGTCGGCCAGAACATTGACATCTTCCACAAAAATCCGTCGTACCAGCGGAAGATGCTTGCGAACCCCAAAAACCTGCCGCACCGAGCCACGATCGAAGTCGGTCCTGAGAAGCTCGACCTGCTGGTCAGCCCCGTCCGTGATCAAAACGGCAAGTACCTCGGACCAATGGTCACCTGGGAAGTTGTAACCGAAAAGCTGCAACTCGAAGAACGCAATATCGACTATACGGCGCAGATCGAGGGGATTGGCAAGCTCCAGGCCTTCATCGAATTCAAGATGGACGGCACGATCGTCACCGCCAACGACAACTTCCTCAACGCCATGGGCTACCGCCTGGATGAAATCAAGGGGCAGCACCACCGGATCTTCGCGGAAGAGAGTTTCGCCCGGAGCAGTGAGTACAAGGATTTCTGGGCAAAGCTCAACCAGGGACAGTCTTTCTCGGGTGAGTTCAAACGGATCGGCAAAGGGGGCAAGATCGTTTGGATCAATGCCACTTACTTCCCGATTAAAGACAAGAGTGGTCACTACGCCAAGGTTGTGAAGTATGCCTCCGACATCACCGACGCCGTGATCGCCCGCGAGGAAATGGTTCGCATCCAGAACATGATGGATAACATTCCCATCAACGTGATGCTCGCCAACCGCGACTTCGAATTGGTGTACCTGAACCCGGCTTCGACGAAGACCCTCTCGAAAATCCCTCACCTTCTGCCGGTTCCGGTCGACAAGATCTTGGGACAGAAGATTGACATCTTCCACAAGCAGCCGGAGCATCAGCGGCGATTCCTCAGCGATCCGAAGAATATGCCGCATCGGGCGAACATCAAGCTCGGCGATCAGACGCTCAGCCTGAATGTTTCCGCAATTCATAACAAGAGCGGAGAGTACATCGGCCCGATGGTCACTTGGTCGGTGATTACCGAGCAGGTGAAACTGGCCGACGATCTGAAGACGCTCGTCAGCGTACTGGCGTCCTCTTCGACCGAGATGCAGGCCAGCTCCAAGGGCTTGGCAGCGACTTCGGAAGAGACGGCCCGTCAGGCGCAGGTCGTCGCGGCCGCCAGCGAAGAAGCCACTCGCAACGTCGAGACGGTCTCCTCCGCGGCCGAAGAGTTGACCAGCTCGATCGCCGAGATTGCCCGCCACGTGCAGGAAGCCTCGAAGATGACCTCGCAGGCGGTCGCCGAAGCCGAGCGGACCAACATCACGATCAAGGATCTCGGCGAGTCGAGCGACGAGATCGGCCAGGTGGTCAAGGTCATCACCTCGATCGCGCAGCAGACCAACCTGCTCGCGCTGAACGCCACGATCGAGGCGGCTCGTGCCGGCGAAGCGGGCAAGGGCTTCGCGGTCGTCGCCAACGAGGTTAAGGAACTCGCGCGGCAAACCGCCAAAGCGACCGAGGAAATCAGCCAGAAGATCGCGGCGATTCAGTCGGCCACCGGCGGCGCGCAAGGGGCGATCAAGTCGATCAGCGAAAGCATCAACAAGATCAACGAGATCTCCACGACGATCGCCAGCGCGGTCGAGGAACAGACCGCCGCCACGAACGAAATCTCGCGCAACGTTGCCGAAGCGGCCAAGGGAACCGCGGAAGTGACGAACAATATCGCGGGAGTTTCGCAAGCGGCGGACGAAGCAGGCAAAGGCGCCTCCGACATCCTCTCCGCGGCCGACGGCCTGGCGAAAGAGTCTCAGCGGCTCGATCAGGTCACGAACTCCTTCCTCAAGACGATTGAAGGTTAGTGATAAACGTTCGTGTGTCGCGATCGACGGAACGTGACACATTCGATGAAATCCTTTTGGGCGGGCCCTCGTGCATCATCACCGCAAACGGTGCACGGGGGCTTGTCTTTTTTTGTTGCAGACCGCCAGTAGTCGTGGCGGAACTCCTTTGGCGGGAACATCATCAGTTGTTTGCATTCACGTCCTGCTGCGGCTAGACTCAGCCGCGTGATGAGACTGGGCGGTAAATGTAAATGAAGAACTCCCGCGCTGCGGTTGCTTCGTGGAAGGATCTTCCCGAGGCCCCGGACCCGAGAATATTTGCCAGCCGGCCGCTCATGCGGACGAAGTGCATCGGGCACTCTCTCTGCGGCTGTTATCGCTGTGCCCCCGACGATTCAATTGCCGTTCATTTCGCCAAGCGAAATCGCTCCGGCGAGTGTTCGAGCGTTGAGCATCAAACTATCCTCGTCTTCTTGGGTGCATCACGGATCTTGATTTGTATCGATCTCGATTCTGGATTGAGCGCCGGAATTCAAAATAGTACGCCCACTCAGTGCGCGAAAATTTCCCCGTATCGCGCGGGAGATTGTTCAGTGCGATTCTGTCGGAAAACTGACCTTCACATGAAGAGAGCCTGACGAAATGAATGTCTTCAAGCGACTGCGATTCAAGTCTCCTTTAACGCGGTTGTTTGTGCTGATGGCCGTTGCGATCAGCGCCACCGGAACACCACTGTACGCGGCAGATGATGTTGCGGGAACGGCCGGGGGAGCCGCCTCGTTGGTTCCCTCATTTGCACTTGCATTTGGCTGGCTGGTCAGTTTGGGAGCTTCGATCGCGGCTCTCTACTACGCGTGGACGTTCTACCACTGGATGCTAGCGCAGAACGAAGGTGACGCGACGATGGTGCGGATCGCCGAGAACGTTCGTCAGGGAGCGCGGGCGTATCTCAGCCAGCAGTACAAGATCGTGGGGGTTTTCTTCGCGGTGGCTTGTGCTCTGCTGGCGGTTGTTGCATTTGGTTTCAATGCCCAGTCGCGGTGGGTGCCGTTCGCGTTTCTCACGGGCGGCTTTTTCTCCGGATTGGCCGGCTGGTTCGGCATGAAGACCGCCACGCTGGCAAGTTCTCGGACCGCGCAAGGAGCAAAGAATTCTCTCAATGAAGGACTGCAAGTTGCGTTTCGCAGCGGTGCCGTCATGGGACTCACCGTGGTGGGACTGGGACTGCTCGATATCTGTCTTTGGTTTGCGGCTTTGTATTGGGGGCTCCCCTGGATCAACTCGATTTTCGGCAGCGGACCCAACAGCATCTTCCATGAGCTCGATCTCGTGGAAATCACCGTGACCATGCTCTGCTTTGGTATGGGAGCCAGCACGCAAGCGCTCTTTGCACGCGTCGGAGGCGGCATCTTTACCAAGGCGGCCGACGTCGGAGCAGACTTGGTCGGCAAAGTCGAGCAAGCCATTCCGGAAGACGATCCGCGAAACCCCGCGACCATCGCCGATAACGTCGGCGACAACGTGGGAGACGTGGCCGGCATGGGAGCCGACCTGTACGAGTCGTATTGTGGCTCGATTCTCGCGACGGCGGCGCTCGGTGTCGCGGCATACAACGGTTTCCCGAGGATGCAGTTTCTGATGCTCTTGTTTCCGCTGTTGTTGGCCGGCTTCGGAATCGTGTTGTCGATCATGGGGGTGTTTCTCGTTCGCACGGAAGAGGGCGCATCGCAAAAGAATCTGTTGAAGGCACTGGCGAAAGGCATCGACACCAGCAGCATCGGCGTCGGCGTGGTTGCATTCCTCCTGGTGGGGCTGGTTTTCGTCTGGCCGTCGAGCGGCGAGGAAATCAGCAAACAGTTGATGGATGCCGGTTTGCCGGCGGGTAAGAGCCTGTTCGGCGTCTTTGGTGCCGTCATCACCGGGTTGATTGCCGGTATCGCGATCGGACGCTGGACGGAATACTCCACCAGCGACGAGTACAGCCCGACGAAACGAATCGCCGATCAAGCGGTCACCGGACCGGCGACGGTCATCATCGCCGGTGTGGCAGAGGGCTTCTACAGCGTCTGGGTGCCAATCGTGGTGGTCGGTGTAGCCATCCTGCTGGCGTTCGGGTTCTGCACCGGTTTCGATTTCCAGAATGCCGGAACGTTCGCGATGGGGTTGTATGGTGTTTCTATCGCGGCGGTCGGCATGTTGAGCACGCTGGGGATTACGCTGGCGACCGATGCGTATGGTCCAATCGCCGACAACGCCGGCGGCAACGCGCAAATGAGCGGACAGGAGCCGATGGTCCGGGAACGGACCGACGCGCTCGACAGTCTGGGGAACACCACCGCGGCAACCGGCAAGGGATTCGCCATCGGTTCTGCGGCGTTGACGGCGTTGGCATTACTGGCGGCATATATTGAAGAAGTCCGCATTGGGTTCTTTCGCTGGGTGGAAAGTAAACCTGCGATTGAGGAAACGGTCGACTTCACCCAGGCAAAGATTCTCAAGGTCTCCAATAGCGTCATCGGCATCAGAGAACAGGGAGCGGGCAAGAACGCCGCCTTCCTGGTTTTCCCCATGCAGAAGACGCATGCCAAGGGGGATTTGAAGAGTTTCCTGGACGCGAAGGTGGGCGACACGTTAACCGTCAACTTGAAAGAACTGGAAAACGACGAGCGCGTCGTGCGCAACAAAACGGCGACGATGCCCGACTTCGTCCGCTATTACAACATCTCCGTCATGAATCCGACCGTCCTCGTGGGAATGTTTCTCGGGGTCATGCTGGTGTTTGTCTTCTGTTCGCTCACGATGAAGGCGGTTGGCAGGGCAGCCGGTTACATGGTCGAGGAAGTGCGCCGCCAGTTCCGTGAAATCAAGGGAATCATGGAAGGAAAAACCGAACCCGACTACGCGGCCTGCGTGCGGATCAGCACGGCGGCGGCCCAGAAGGAAATGGTTCTTCCCTCGATTCTCGGCCTTGCGGTTCCCGTCGTCGTCGGACTGCTCCTGGGAGTTGGCGGCGTGGTCGGCATGCTTGCTGGTGGTCTCACGGCGGGATTCGCCGTCGCGATCATGATGGCCAATGCCGGCGGCGCCTGGGACAACGCCAAGAAGCACATCGAAGGGGGAGCCCACGGCGGCAAAGGGACCGACGCCCACAAGGCGGCGGTCGTCGGTGATACGGTGGGAGACCCATTCAAAGACACCAGCGGTCCGAGCCTCAACATTCTCATCAAGCTCATGAGCATGGTGTCGGTGGTCTTCGCGGGGTTGATTGTGCGGTCTGCGTTGCAGATTTTTTGAACTTTCGTACTCCCGGAACTTCAACCGTGGAAAGCGAAAGCCCGAAGACGCACGTCGTCATTTTTAGCCCACCCGATTTTTCACGCCACAATCTAACAGGGATTTTGGGAGCTGATCCTCACAAATGGTCGAGTGGCGGGATCATCGATTGATCGCCCAGACGATCAAATTAACCACGCAGCCCACAATGGCTCCGACAGCGGCGCCAACCGGAATGAGTGCGCAATTGATGGCACAGCCACCCAAGATTCCGAGCAACATCCCGGTGAAGACCAACGACTGAGCCCCTTCGAGTAGCGCCGTCATCCAAAATGAGAAAGCGGAGACCGCCGCGCATCCTCCCAGATACAAAAACACAAATAGCCAAAAGTTCTCAGGCCAGAAATTGGATGCCAATAGTGGATCGGTGAAAGGAGCATGCATGAACATTTTCTGATGGCTCCAAAGATGGTCTGGGAAGGTGTATTTCGACTAACCGAACACTCGCGCTTTATCAGAATCCGAAATTCGGGTTGGGGCGGCCGGCGCTGGACGAGCATAACGTGTCTACCTTCTGTCCAAGTCCCTGC
>CAZVJA010000132.1:0-14299 GCA_964626885.1 uncultured Planctomycetaceae bacterium
TGGAAGCTGCGCGTCTCCTGCCACCTGTACAATGACCGAAGCGACATCGACCGGCTGGCGGACGCGCTTCGAACCGAGTTGTAATCTTCACGACGTGTGACACCATGCAAAATCGCATCATGTACATTGAGTGCAAGGCCGATACGCTCAGCGGTGCTGCGCGGATCGGTCGGGGCACATACTCGAAGACCGGCAAGACCTTGTATTACCGGGGCCGGCAATTTCGCAGTCTCAAGGGAAATGGATTCAAGGCGAACTACTACGACATCGCTTCGGGAGAAGAGTACTGGATATCCGGGTGCCGGCGGGATGGAGCAGACCGCCTGTACGGCGAAGCGGCAGCGGTCGAAATTGACGACGACGTCCGCGAAGAATATTGGACCGAAATTCGGAAACTCCCCGCGCACAAGCGGCGAAAGATCGCCAATCGGTGATGCAAATCGTTATGCTACCACTCTGATTCGATAGTCGAACTATTGAGTTATTCCTGGTAAACGGTTTTCAGATCGTAAAAGGACGATGTGATGGCGAAGAGTGGTGCGAAGTTCATTGTGCTGACCGGGGCGACGCGGGGGTTGGGGAAGGCGCTCGTTGCCCGGTTCGCCGAAGGGGGGCACACGGTGGCTGCCTGCGGGCGGTCGGCCAAGGGAGTCGATGCTCTCTTCAAGGAATTCGGTTCGCCACACCGCTTCGACGCGATTGACGTCGCGGATGACGCACGAGTGGCGGACTGGGCCAGCGACCTGCTGCAGAAGTTCGGCCCCCCCGATCTGCTGATCAACAACGCAGCCGTCATCAACCGCAACGCCCCGCTGTGGGAAGTTTCGGCGGACGAATTTTCAGCTGTCGTCGACGTGAACATCAAGGGGATTGCGAACGTGATCCGGCATTTTGCACCGGCCATGATCGCGCGGAACTCGGGGGTGATCGTCAACCTCAGCTCGGGGTGGGGCAGGGTGACCGCTCCGGAAGTCGCCCCGTACTGTGCATCGAAATGGGCGGTCGAGGGAATGACGCAGGCGCTCGCACAGGAACTCCCCGACGGAATGGCAGCGATTCCGCTCAACCCGGGGATCATCAACACCGAGATGCTGCAAAGCTGCTTCGGCGCGAATGCGAAATCGTTTCCCGACGCCGACCAATGGAGCCACGCCGCAGCGCCCTACATGCTGAGCTTCACCCCCGAGCACAACGGCGAACCGCTGACCGTGCCGCTGTGAGAGGAAGCTTTCAGCAGTCAGATTTTAGCGATCAGCCGTGATCATCTTAACTACATGCTCATTCGCCGGGGGGAAGTTCAGGCTCGGGAGTTCCGCAGCCGATACCCAGCGGTAGCCCTGGTGGTCAGCCATTACTTTAGCCGGGTCGCTGGGCTTGCAGTGCCAGAAGGAGAGATCGACGGAGGCGTGGTCGTAGTCGTGCTGCTGATTGAGGAGCAGCTCGAGCGGCTCGACCTCGAGGCCGGTTTCCTCAAAACACTCGCGGCACGCGCAGGCTTCCGGCGATTCCTCTTCGCGGCACTTGCCGCCGGGAAACTCAGCGAAGCCGGCCAATGGCCCATCCGGTCCACGCCTGCCGACGAGGTATTTTCCGTTGTGTTCGACGACGGCAATGCCAATTTGAGCACGGGACATGCTTTGCTCCCAATGATGTTCCTGCTGTGATCTTCGAAAAGGAAACGGCCGGTTAACACCGGCCGCTCGCCAAGAAAATCTATTCGTTCAAGTCGTTCGGCGGGGCACCCATGATGTGGAAGCCGCCGTCGACGTGGAGCGTTTCGCCGGTCACGCCGCTGGCCAGGTCGCTGAGCAGGTACATGCCGTTGCGGCCGACTTCCTGCGGGGTGACGTTTCGCCGCAGCGGCGAGAAGGTCGTATAGAGCTGCAGCATCTTGTCGAACTCGCCGACAGCCGAGGAACTGAGAGTCTTCAGAGGTCCGGCGCTCAGGGCGTTCACACGGATGTCGTGTGGGCCGAGTTCGTGGGCGAGGTACTCGACGGTGCTTTCGAGAGCTGCCTTGCAGATTCCCATGACGTTATACCCGGGGATCACCTTCTCGCCGCCGAGGTAAGTGAGCGATAGAATGCTGCCGCCGGGGTTGAGGATTTCGCGGGCTCGCTTTGCAAGGCTGATCAAGCTGTAAACGCTGATCTCCATCGAGAGCTTGAAGCCGTCGCGGCTGACGTCGTAGACATGCCCTTTCAAGTCGTCGATCGGGGCGTAGGCGATGGAGTGCAGGACGAAATCGATTTTTCCGAAGGTGTCGCGGGCGGTGGCGAAGGCGCGGTCGAGGTCTTCTTCCTTCTGGACGTCGCAGGGGAGAATGATCTTCGCGCCGATCGGCTCGACGAGCTTCCGCAGGCGGTTTTCCATCCGCGGACGTTCGGGGTCTTTATCGGGAAGGTGGGTGAAGCCCATTTGGGCCCCTTGGGCGTGCAGTTCCTGCGTGATGGCCCAGGCGATCGAGTGATCGTTGGCGATCCCGAAGACCATTCCCTTTTTGCCGTCGAACAGACCCATGTGAGACTCCGTGAGTTTTAACAAAGCGGCTATATCGGACAGAACCGCCGCGACTATTACTGTCTTTTCGTGATGAATTGCATTCGTGGGGCAAGCCAATGGCTGCACCCGAAGACCGTGCGGACGCGCTTAATTTACGGCATGCGGGGCCGGAGGAAAAGGGCACGCGGGACAGAAGTCTATCAGCCAAAAAAGCCCAGCGACGGCTGTCGCTGGGCTTCGTGGAATTGAAGATTGACGAGGTCGGACTCCCTTGCGGGTCAGGTCGCGACGGCGAGCGCTTCATCAAGTGCGCCCTCTTCGGTGTTGGGGAGCAACTCTTCACCGGAGTCACCCTGCACGAAACCACGGAGGTGATTGCTGCGGGTATGGTGCTGGAGCTTTTTCAGCGCTTTCGATTCGATTTGTCGGATGCGTTCCCGCGTCACCTTGAAGATGCGGCCGGTCTCTTCCAGCGTGTAGCTGTAGCCGTCTCCCAGGCCATACCGCAGGCGGATAATTTCCCGCTCTCGATAGGTGAGACTTTTGAGGACATGCTCGATTTTGTCTTTGAGCATCTGCTGCATGGCGGTATCGGCAGGGGAGCCTTCGTTGTCGTCCTCGAGGAAGTCGCCGAAGCTGCTGTCCTCGCTTTCGCCCACCGGCGTATCGAGGCTGATCGGGTGCTTCCAGGTCTTCATGATCCGTTCAGTCTCCTCAACGCTGAGTCCGACGACGGCCGCGAGTTCCTCCATGGTCGGCTCGCGCCCCGTTTGCTGGCGAATCTTTTCGCTCTGCGCCTTCAGCGTGGAGATGCTCTGGAACATGTGGACTGGGATGCGGATCGTACGGGCATGGTCGGCTACGGCACGGGTAATCGCTTGCCGAATCCACCACGTGGCGTAGGTTGAGAATTTGTAGCCGCGGCGGTACTCGTACTTTTCGACACCGCGCATCAACCCCGCATTTCCTTCCTGAATCAAATCAAGGAAGCTGAGCCCGCGGTTGCGATACTTCTTGGCGATGGACACAACAAGCCGCAGGTTGCCCCCCGAAAGCTTCTGTTTGGCGTTGGTCCAGCCGGCGAAGCGGCGGGAAATTTCCTGGTTGCGAGCCCGGAACTGCGCCGGGGTTTCGAGCGTCATCTGGGTCAACTCGTCGAGTTCGCGTTTCGAGAGTGCGATGTCGGCTGCCTTGCCGTTCAGGCGTCGACCCTTCCCGGCGATCTGCCGCTCCAGCTCGCCGATGCGGTCGGCGATCTGCTGCATTCGCTTCATGATGGGCTGCAAGCGCTGCGTCCGCAGGCTCAACTCTTCACACAGGGTCGCCATTTTGCGGCGGCGCAGGACCATCCGCTTTTCGAGTTCTTTGCGCTCCTCGCGAGATGTGCCTTCCGCGTGGACCTTGTGGAAATCGGCTTCGTTTTCGGTCAGGAGCCGCTTCAGCGTCCCGAGGTTCAGCACCATCCGTCCTTGAATCTGCTCCTTGCGGGCGTTTTCGGTCTCGGAGGTTCGGAGCGTCCGTTCGAACGGGAGTTCGTTCGCCTGGACTTTTTCAAGGGTGTCGACGGCGATCTTCAAGGCGAAATCGGATTCGAGGATCGTGCGACGGAACCGGCGACGGGTGATCTCGATCTGCTTGGCGAGAAAGATTTCGCGCTCCCGCGAGAGCAGTGGAATGTTGCCCATTTGGCTCAAGTACATGCGAATGGGGTCGCGTGATGAAAGGACCGAGGTTTCCGGTCCGATCAACGATCTGGCGAGTTGCGCGTCGCTGGCATCCGAAGCGCTGTACTGCTCGACATCTTCCGGCTCGGGGTTGTCCGGATCTTCAACGAGGTCGAGCCCGGTCTCTTCCAGGGCCAGGATGAGGTGATCCACCATGGCCGGATCGCCTCCCTCGTCCGGCAGGTACTCGTTGACCTGATGGAATGTGAGAAATCCCCGCTTCTTGGCGACGTCGATAAATTTCTTCAGATTTTCATCCACTCGGTACACGGATCGTTCCTTGTTCAAAGCCGTTGATACGGCCGTCTTCGACCGTTCGATCGAAATGAAACCCCGTCACTTATGCGGTTGAACGTGCAACCGACGTGATTGGTGCTCCACTCGATCATGAAAAACGTACGTCCTTGCACGAACGGCTGTTTGTGGCACGCGGCCCAGCAGCCCCCTACATCGTGAAATCAGGCTAAGTGACCCAATTCCTCCTTGTGGTGTCGCCTCACGACTTTTGCCGATGCGTCCGCGTTGCGGAGTCCCGAAGAGGAGACATGCCGTCGGGGTCGCATCGAGTCAAACTCTTACGACAACCTCGTCCGGCAGCCTGCAGCAGGAAACTCTTCGGTGGAAAACCGGAAAGCAGTGATGGAAGAATGGGTTCTCAGCGACAGCATCCTTTCTCTCCTCGAGAACCATTGACGAAACATCGTTTTCGCCACAACTGGGAAGCCATAATACCAGAAACTAAGGGATGCCAAGCAAAATTTTTTCCTCAACCAAAAAAAATTGCAAAATTTTCCGAAACCCCGCAGAACGAAAGATGTCGTCTCGCGCCACGGACCATGCACCGTTCGGCCATGCTCGGCAAGTCACGAAACGGTGTTCCTCTCAAGATCTCACTAACGATTTATCCACGTCATTCATTGTACGCTTATCGGCCCATTCGACCAGTCTGCGAGGCGATTTCGCGGTTCGCCGGGGGAAATCGGGAACAGCCTCTCCACCCGCGTGTCGTCACATCCCGGGGGCCAAGCTTGAATACGTCACGGAAGTTCATCTCGGGGCAGAGAAGCTGTTCCGCTCTGGCCGGCGGAATTATTCGACGGATGGAGAGGGGATGTCAACCGGCCAATTTCGAGGTTTTTCGCGGATTGGGAAGGGGTTCGGCGGTGTTTCGGTGGGCAGCATGGTGCGTGTTGCGGACTTCGTCTTTTGAAGCGGAAATCAGCGGTTTGTGTCGGGCCGTAACAGCACCGCCGCCCGCTGGATGTAGACGTATCCGCTATAGAGCGTGATCGCCACCGTGCCCCAGAGGATTGCGTCCCGCATCAGAATGAACCATCGGTGTTCCGCGAAGGCCGCATGCAGCGACAGCAGGCTGATCGTGACCGCGACGCACTGCAGCCCCATCTTGAGCTTGCCGCTCAGGCTGGCGGAAAAATCTTTGCCGAGTGTTTCGAGAAAACTCCGCAATCCGGTGACGAACATCTCCCGGCCAATGACGGCGATGACCATCCAGGCATTCACGCCGCTGCCGCTCTTTTCGAGAAGAAACACGAACGAGCCGCAGACGATGATCTTATCGACAAACGGATCGAGGATTCGTCCCAGCGTCGTGATCTGCCCGTAGCGGCGGGCGATGTAGCCGTCGAGAGCATCCGTTGCGGCGGCGACTACAAACAGCACGGCGGCGCCGATCCAGGAGATCTCCAGCCAGATCATTACGAACAGCACGAACGACAGTACCAGCCTGCTGACGGTGATGATGTTCGGCAGGTTGAGCGCGTTATGGGTCAGAGGGTGCGGCTGCGCAGCGCCCTTCTCGCGTGTGGTGCCGGTTTGATCGCCTGTGACCGCCATGCGTGCCGCACACCTATCCTATTCACGGAATGCCGTTGCTCGAACTCAGCCCTTCCGTCATTTCGTCGAAGTCATCGCCGTCCGTGTTGTCCGCGGGCTCATAGATTCCAATCAGATCGTACCCATCACGGCCAACAATTTCGACCGGAACGAACTGCCCGGATGCCAGCCCCTCGCCGGTGACGTAGACGTTGGCATCGATCTCCGGTGCATCGGCATAGGTTCGGCCAATCCAGATCCCTTCTTCCTCATCGGAGGGGGCATCGATCAGCACGTCGAGTTCGTACCCCACCAGGGAATCGGCGAACTCGAAGGCGATCTCCTGCTGCAGGGCCATCAATTCGTCGCGGCGTTCCACCTTCACCGCTTCCGGCAGGTGGCCGTCGAGCTTGACCGCCGGCGTTCCTGGTTCGAGAGAATACGTGAAGACACCCATCCGCTCGAAGCGGGTCTCGTGGACAAACTCCTTGAGTTCCTCGAATTGCTCGTCCGTCTCGCCGGGAAAGCCGACGACGAACGTCGTCCGCATGACCAAGTTCGGGACACGTTTTCGCAATTTCTGCACCAGCTCGATCGTCTGAGCGCGATTCACCCGCCGCTGCATTCGCTTGAGGACCGCGTCGCTGATGTGCTGCAGCGGCATGTCGAGGTATGGGATGATCTTGCTCGACCCGGCGATTGTCTCGATCAGCTCATCGGTGAAGTGGATCGGGTAGAGGTACATCAGCCGAATCCAGCGAATGTCGTCGATCTTCTCCAGTTCACGAATCAATTGCACCAGGCGGACTTCGCCGTACAGATCCTTGCCGTAATAGGTTGTATCCTGAGCGACGATGTTCAGTTCGCGGACACCATCCCGGGCGAGTTCCGTCGCTTCGGCGACGACCATTTCGATTGGTTTGGTGACGTGCTTGCCGCGCATCATTGGAATCGAACAAAACGTGCAGGTCCGGTCGCAGCCCTCCGAGATTTTCAAGTACGCGAAGTGCTGCGGGGTGATCCGCAAGCGAGCCCGATCGTCGAGTGCCGTGAGTGGAGCAGGGCGGAAGAGTTCCCGCTGCTCGCGCGCTCCGCCGACGAGATGGTCCGCCACGCGATTGATTTCGTCCCGCCCGAACACGCCGACGATGTGGTCGATCTCCGGCAGTTCGTCGAGCAGCGCCGGCCCGATCCGCTGCGGCAGGCAACCGGCCACAATCACGCCGCGAGTTCGCTGCCTGCGTTTGAGGTCGAGCATCTCGCGGATGACCGCCTTCGATTCGTCGCGCGAGCTTTCGATAAACCCGCAGGTATTGACGATCACGAAATCGGCCCCGTCCGGTTCGGAAACCAGCGTGTAGCCGTCGAGCGCGAGCGTTCCCAGCATTTTCTCGCTGTCGACGAGATTCTTGGGACAGCCGAGGCTGACGAAGGCGTAGGTTCCCTTGGTGGCGGGCGTTGTGGTCGACACGGAGAATTTCTCGAAATTTACAGAGGACTGAAACCAAGAAAGCGCGAGCAGCGACGAATTACCGTTCGGCCGCGCCGCTGTTCGATTCTATCGCCGTATCTGGCGACTGAATAGAGTCTCGGCCGAGATCGAGGGCATCGACATTGACGGCTCAGGAGCGTTAAAATTGACTGCCAAGGCGGAATCGACCGGTAGACCAGCAAACCGGCTTACAGTGCCGCCGGGAGGCTCCGCCATTTACTGCGCTGCGTGCAACGCCCGCTTTTTGAACCCAGTCATCGCAGACATCTGCCCTCGGTGCGGGGGGGAAGTAATGTCCCGCGAAGCGGCGCAACTGGCCGAAACGATGCTTTTCCGCGATGGGTGTGCGGAGTCGACGAACGGCCCGGGCGACCACAAGCCGATACCGCGGACCGACCTGGATGAACTTCTGGGGACGCAATTGCACATTTATCGTTGCGATCATCTGATCGGCAGCGGGGGGATGGGGCGTGTTTACCTTGTGCACCATGCCGATCTCGAACGGAAGTGCGCACTGAAAATCCTCTCGCCCCGTGCCACGGCGGCAGACGTCGATTATGTCGAACGGTTTCGGCAAGAAGGGCGGGCCGCCGCTTCTCTGGTCCATCCCAACATCATCACCCTTCATGCGATCGGCGAGGAGCGCGGATTTCATTTCCTGGAGATGGAATTTGTCGCGGGACGTTCGCTGCAATGTCTGGTCGATAGTTCGGGGGCCCAGACACCGCTACGTGCGACAATCATCGCTCTGCGAGTGGCTGAAGCACTTGCCGCCGCTCATCAGCATGGAATTGTCCATCGCGACTTGAAGCTCGACAACGTGCTGCTGACACACGACGGGATTCCCAAGATTGCTGATTTTGGCCTCGCCAAGCGAGTGAGAACCAGCGACGGCATTGGTGGGGATTACCTCATCGGCACCCCGCACTACATGGCTCCGGAGCTGTTGGTGGGGAATGATGCAAGCCTCTCATCCGACGTCTATGCATTGGGCGTCTGCTACTTTGTCATGCTCACGGGACGATTGCCGTTTCCCGCTCGATCGCTCTCGGAACTGACCCATCTCGCGTCGACCGCTCCCGTTCCCGACGTCCGACAATTCAACCCGCTCATTCCGCTCGAAATAGCGGAGTGCCTGCATACCCTGATGGCTCGTTCGCAAGCGAATCGTCCGCGTGATGCCTTTGAAGCGGCTCAACTTCTCAACGCGGTGGCCGGAGATGCACCGGAGATTGAGGCATTGCTTCGAAAAGCGTTCCACGCGGCGGATCATGTTCAATGGAAGCGAGTGGGGAATCGTTTTTTCGTCACGGTCACACTCCCGACCGGACGCCGGCAGAGAATTCTCATCGAACGGAGCAGAGACTCCTCCGCCGATCGTCTGGTCACTCTGACGAGCATCTGTGGTCATGCCGTGCCGGAGCGTATGGAACTGGCCCTCAGGCTTAACTCCGAGATCGCGCATGGCAGCTTCGCGGTCCGTGACATCGAGGGAAAGCCGATGTTCGTGATCGTCAACACGTACCCTGCGGAGACCGTCGATCTTCAGGAAATTCATCGTTCAGTGCTCGATCTGGCACAACAGGGGGACGCTTTCGAGATGCTCCTCTCTGATGAAGACCGCCACTGAGCGAAAGCACTCTCACGCGGGGTTTTCCGAGAGGAGTTTCTCAGGTTACTCACGTCGGGCCGACCTGGGGCTGGGAGGATATCCCGGTCATCGACCCGGTGGATGCAGTGTCTTCCGGGGGCAAATCAGCCGATTTCATCGGGAAACCCGGCAAAGAAAGCCTGTTTTTCGGGCCCAAGCGGGGAATGTGCCGACCACTTCTTGACCCCCGCTTTCCACGACGGCTATAGTGAAAGATCAGGGATCGGAAGTCACTATCCGTAAGGATGTTCCGGCGTTTTCTCAAGGGGTATCGCTGATGCGATCGTCCGCATTGGTTCGTTCATCGTTCGCTGTCGGGGTTTTGGCAGTTGCTGTTCTCTCGATCAACACGGGCCGGCTGTCAGCTGCCGATTTGGACCGAGGGTTCGTCCGCGTCGTGGAGCCACGCGCCACTGGAGAAGAGCTCGGTGCGCAAGCGGATCTTTGGATCCTCGAAACGACGATGAAACCGATGCGGCTCGTTTGGGTCGATGTGACCGACTCTAAGAGCGGGAAGAAGTCGAAAGAGCAGATTTGGTACGTCGTTTACAAGGTCGTAAACCGACAGTTGGAACGGAAGGTCGACACTTCCGATACTTCGCCTGTCAACACACTGGACCCGGTTCCGAAACCGGTCTTTGCTCCCGAAGCCATTCTTGTTGCGGACGACAACTCCAGGCAGCGAATCTATGTTGATTCCATCGTTCCCGAAGCACAGGCCGCGATCATGAAGCGGGAGCGCCTTGAGTTGAAAAACTCGGTCGATCTTGTCGGCCCGCTTCCGGAAGTCAGCCCAGTCGATGCGAAGAAAGACAATGCTTATTACGGCGTTTTCATCTTCCGCGGAGTTGACCCGCGTGCCGACAGCTACACGCTGTATCTTTCGGGGTTCTCCAGCGGGTACCAGCTCGGGAAAGATGCCGACGGTAACTCGACGACGCTCCGCCGAACCATCGTTCAGGAATATGAGCGTCCCGGCGACGAGTTCAATGCTTCGGAAGGAGAGCTGCGTTTGAAGGGAGACGCACGCTGGATTTATCGTCCGGAAACACCGAAAGCGGCTGCCGCAGCCGGACCTGCGAAAGGGGCCTGACTCGGACGGATGACCGTGAAAGATTGTGCTACGGAATTGCACAATGTTGCTCGGTTATGGTTTCTCACCGAGTTGAACAGGCTGCCCGCTATGGATGTTTGGTGAAGCCCCCGTTGAATGAGCCGGTGCGTCGATCAACGCCCGTGGCCCGCGACGTAGCGTTTTGGTGACGGTCTTGGTTTGCCGGACTTCCTCCCCATTCGGCAGGCGTGCGGTAAGTTCTAGGCGTTGCTCCGACTGAGATTCCTCGGGCAAGCCGGTTGAGCGTTCGATACGACAACGTCCGAACAAATGCCCACGGCGGATTGTTAAATCACCCGTGCCTGTCGCCGGTCCCTTCACGACCTCCGATACGAGAGCGCCCGGATTGATCGTCCCGAGCATTTCGATGGTGGCGGAATGTTCCTGCACTGCGGCGACGGTGTATCGCGTGCTGATCTCGCACGCAGGGTTTTCAGTTCGCCGCGTATTCGTCCAACTGGTCCCGTGCTGCAGTCGCAAATTTTTCTCCCCTTCGGCGGGCTGGAATGTCGGATTTGCAGGTGTTTCGTGGAGCAGTCCGATGCTTTCGTCGAGAAACTCCGCGACGGCTGCCTCTGGAGAAAGTTCTTCGTAACGGGACGCCATAGCTGATCGCGTTTGTGGTGAAACATGCCACAAAACACGCTGGAGAAAATCTTTGAAACCCACCAGCTCCAGCACATGATTCTGCGGACCGATCCAGTAAGAGAAACCGTGGCCGATCAACGCATGGTACGGTTGAACCTCCGCTGGGATCTGCGCGGGTGGGGAGTGGGAATCATACACAAACCGGTCACCGATGATGTCGCGGAAGTAGCGAACGCGTTCGAATCGAACTCCCATCAATAGTCGGCCATCGTCGCGCGTCTCGTCGACGCTAAGCAGGATGTTCCACTCGAGTTGAGTTGAGCTGGTCACTTCTCCCGTAGAGGTCAGTTGTGTCAGTGATTGCGAGACGGTCCGCATTAACGGGAATTGCTCGCCGCGTTTTAACGGGGGGGCAACTGAGACTATCGCTGGCGATGGGGCGGTGTTGGTACCAGGTTTGTCAGGACGATCTCGGGACGATTTCGGGGCTGGAGCCGTTGGTGCTGTTGCCGGTCCCGTGGGGGCGACGGAGAGGAGCGTTTCATCGTGTGACAGAGTCTTGGGTTTGGATTTGCCGCACCCGACCGACAAGCCGGCGAGGAACATCATTCCGATGCCGATGCACCGACGATAGGGTTCCGGAAGAATCGCCATGAATCCCTACTGCCTTCCTGTGCAGGCCACAACTCTGTTACTAGCGACCAGATCGGATCGATTCGGGACGGAACCATATCAACAGGAAGAGATTTCGTTAAGGCAATCTTCATTCCCATCCGAATGGGTTGGGGCGACTTGGAATTGACACTTCCCGATTCGTGTGACACCTTAAGAGACACGCCAAGAATCGCCCCTTGGCGGCGAATTATGGGTACCCGCCCGGTTCTTATGATTTCTGCAACTCCAGCCGGGGGGAAGGGGGTATCCTTCTTGTGTATCGTTGCGCACTCGATCGAGTCTGCTCCGAATCCACGGCGTTTGTCGCTTGGAAATGAATTGGCTCCTGCCAACTGTGTTAATTTCTAGGGATGCAAAAAGGCTGGTGAACACATGTTGCGATTCTCGGTGGTAATGCTCTGCTGCCTTGTGATTATTTCGCAGGTCCAAGCCGGAAGCACCAAGTCGGCCATCGGAAACAAAGTCGAGAACTTCACCCTCTCGGACTTCCGGGGTAAAGAGCATTCGTTGAAAGAAGCACAAGGCCGCAAAGCGGTCGTCGTGGCATTTCTTGGAACCGAGTGCCCATTGGCCAAGCTGTATGCTCCCCGTCTCGGCCAGCTAGCAAAATCTCTGGAGGGGAAGGGGGTTGGCTTCCTTGCCGTCATGTCGAACCGTCAAGATTCCGTGACGGAGATTGCAGCGTTTGCGCGGGTTCATCAAATCGAGTTCCCGGTCCTGAAGGATCTTGGCAATAAGGTTGCCGATCAGTTCGGAGCTGCCCGGACTCCCGAAATCTTTTTGCTCGATGCCCAAGGCATGGTTCGCTACCACGGCCGCATTGACGACCAGCACAGCGTCGGCAGATCGCGCGACAAGGCGATGCGGAAAGATCTGGAAATCGCCATCGAGCAACTGCTGGCGGGCAAAGAAATTGAAGTGGCTGAGACCGATCCGATCGGTTGCATCATCGGCCGTGTGAAGCAGCCGAAGGACGACAGCGAGATCACCTATTCGAATCAGATCGCGCGCATTTTTCAGAACCGCTGCGTCGAGTGCCATCGGGAAGGGGAAATCGCGCCGTTTGCAATGACAAAATACGACGAAGTCGCCGGCTGGGCCGACATGATTGCCGAGGTCGTCCGCGAAAACCGCATGCCCCCCTGGCACGCCGACCCGAAGCATGGCTCCTTCGCGAATGCACGCATTATGTCGGAAGAGGAAAAGGAAACGATCTACCAATGGGCCAAGGCAGGTGCTCCGGAAGGGGATCCCGCCCGTCTCCCGGAGCCGCGCACCTACACAACCGGTTGGCAATTGCCGCGTGAACCGGACGCCGTTCTATATATGAGCGACAAACCATTCGATGTTCCCGCGGAAGGAACAGTCGCCTACAAGTATTTTGAGGTCGATCCCGGGTTCAAGGAAGATAAGTGGATCGAAATGGGGGAACTTATTCCCGAGAATCGCGCCGTGGTGCACCATATCCTGGTCTTTGTCAAGCCGCCGGGTGCGAGTGCACGGAGCAGAATCGGTGAGGGCGGGGCCGGTTTTCTCGCGGCGTACGTTCCCGGTTTCCGCCCCGAACCGTTTCCGAAAGGAATGGCCAAACGTGTTCAAGCCGGCTCAACACTCATCTTCCAAATGCACTACACCCCCAACGGTTCGCCGCAGAAAGACCGCAGCAAGCTTGGCTTGATCTTCGCCAATCCAAGCGAGATCACGCACGTCGTCAAAACGGTCGAGGCCATTCAGCCGCGGTTTGAGATTCCGCCGCATGCCGACAATTACAGCGTTGAGGCGGATTCCTCTCCCTATGAATACGATCTGCAACTTCTCTCGATGTCGCCGCACATGCATCTTCGAGGCAAATCGTTCAGTTACGAGGCCCGATATCCCGATGGGCGCAAGGAAATGCTCCTCGACGTGCCGCATTACGACTCCACCTGGCAGACGACATACCTTCTCTCCGATCGAAAGCCGTTTCCGAAGGTGACGACAATTCATTGTGTCGCTCATTACGACAATTCGGAAACCAACCTGGCCAATCCGAATCCCGATGAGGCGGTCCGCTGGGGGGATCAGACATGGCAGGAAATGATGATCGGCTTCTATGACGTGGCGATGAAGATTGATCCGAAGGATCGTGAATCGGGGAATATTCCCGATATCGAACCCTCCATCGAATGGCAGGCTGACCGGCTCATCGAGCGAATCGACAGGAACGGAGACGGAAAAGTGGCGAAGGATGAGCTCGGCCAACGTCCGCAACTTCAGGCGTTTTTTGCGATCATGGACAAAAACGCTGATGAGGTCGTCACGCGCGACGAAGTCATCGCGACGATCAAACAGCGGCGCGACGGTGGGTCGGCTGGCGCATCGCCGGGCGATGCATTGAAGAATCTCTCGAACCAGTTGCGAGGTGCTTTCGGAGGAAGACGACGGGGCACCGCGGAGAACAAAGGCACCGCGACGGAAGAGAAAAAGAGCGACAGCGCCTCGCCGAAATCTGACGCCGGTAAATAGTCGCCTCGCCGGTTGAACTATCCGTTCTTGAAACCTTGACCCGCCCGGATTCGTCCTGGCGGGTTTTTTCGTTGCGGAAAAGTTGCCCTCGTCCCCGGTCATTGCCCCACCGACCTGTAACGATTTCGGCTGCTGCTTGCTTCGTGGTTTCCTCTGATTGATAATGCGTGTGTGTGGACTAGTGGACCGACCGAGTTGAATTGACAACTTGGGTG
>CAZVJA010000133.1:0-14282 GCA_964626885.1 uncultured Planctomycetaceae bacterium
CGATCGACAGCTTCCTCGAGCTGCGCGAACGGGATCTGATCGTCCATCTGGTGCATGGCATCGGCCGGTTTCTCGGCATGGAAATGCTGACGAAGGGGGACCAGGTCGAAGAGCACCTGGCGCTCGAGTTTCGCGACGGCGTGCGGCTGTTCGTGCCGGTCTCGCTGATTCATCTCGTACAGAAATACGTGGGAGCGTCGAAATCCGCGCCGATCCTTTCGAAAGTCGGCGGGACGGCCTGGGCACAACGCAAGAAGCGGGTCGCTGAAGCGGTCATGGACCTGGCAAGCGACATGATCCAGTTGCAGGCACAACGAGAATTGCGCCCCGGCATCGCCTTTCCCCCCGACAGCCACCTGCATGACGAGTTCGAGGCGTCTTTTCCCTACACCGAAACGAAAGACCAGCTCGATGCCATCGCCGACATCAAGGAGGACATGCAGAAGCAACGGCCGATGGACCGCCTGATCTGCGGCGATGTCGGCTATGGCAAGACGGAAGTGGCGATGCGGGCCGCGTTCCGAGCCGTCGATGCCGGTAAGCAGGTGGCGGTGCTCGTGCCGACCACGGTCCTCGCGGAACAGCATTACCGAACCTTCCTCGAGCGGATGGCGGAATATCCGGTCAATGTCGAGGTTTTGTCGCGATTCCGCACGAAGAAGGAACAGGCAAAAATTCTCGAGGGGCTCGAAACGGGCGGGGTCGATATCGTGATCGGCACGCATCGGCTCGTGCAGAAAGATGTGCGGTTCAAGGATCTGGGGCTGCTGATCATCGACGAAGAGCAGCGGTTTGGCGTCGAGGCGAAGGACCAACTCAAGCGACTCCGATTGGAAGTCGATGTCCTCACCCTCAGCGCGACCCCGATTCCCCGCACGCTGCACATGTCGATTCTCGGAATCCGCGACATCTCCAACCTGACGACTGCCCCGCAGGACCGGCAGGCGATCGAGACGCGCATCAGCCGGTTCGATGGCGACCTGATCCGCGGCGCGATCGTCCGCGAGCTGAATCGCGGCGGGCAGGTCTACTTCGTGCACAATCGCGTTTACAACATCCAACTCATTGCCGAACGATTGGCAAGAATCGTTCCGGAAGCCGCCATCGGCATCTGTCACGGCCAAATGCCCGAGCATCAGTTGGAAGATGCGATGGTGAAATTTGTCCGTGGTAAGACCGATATTCTCGTCTGCACGACGATCATCGAGAGCGGCCTCGATATCCCCAACGCGAATACGATTTTTATCCACCAGGCCGATCGCTACGGGCTGGCCGATCTGCATCAGTTGCGCGGCCGTGTCGGGCGCTACAAGCACCGTGCGTACTGTTTTCTGCTGTTGGAGGAAGGACGAACGCTGACCTCGACCGGTGCCCGGAGGTTGAAAGCCATCGAGGAATTCAGCGAATTGGGAGCCGGTTTCAAGATCGCGATGCGCGATCTCGAAATCCGCGGGGCGGGGAATATTCTCGGCACGGAGCAGAGCGGGCACATCTCGTCGGTGGGTTATGAACTCTATTGCCAACTTCTCGAAAACGCCGTCCGCACGTTGAAGAAAGAACCGCTCCGCGAGCAGCCGCACGTTGCGGTTGATTTGCCGATTTCGGCGTATCTCCCCAACTCCTACGTCCCCGCCGGACGCCAGAAAATTGAGACCTATCGCAAGCTGTCGGGGATCGCCACGTTCGACGAACTTCGCGAGCTCGAAACCGAATTGCGCGATCGCTTCGGTCCGTTGCCGATCGAAACGGAACGGCTGATCGGCCTGAAAGAGCTGCAGCTTATGGCGCGGGCGCTGCAAATCGACGACATCCATCTGGAAGACTCCTTCGCCGTCCTTCGATACCGGAATTTGCGGCGGATGCAGGAATTGGGCAAGGCCATTGGCAAGCGGCTGCGGATCGTCGACACGCGAAACGCGTACCTGGTCTTGCCCGAAGGGTGCAGAGCGGGAGATCCGCTGCTGGCGGAGCTCAAATCGGTGTTGCACGTTTCGTGACGTCGCTCGTATACTCCGCCCCCCTCTCTCTCCCGCTATGTCATCCTGCCGTTGCCCCGTCTTCGGGATGGTGCCGATGTCCCGTATTTGTTTCTGTCTGCTCGGGCTGATGATCACCACCGGGTGTGATCTCCTTGGCAATTCGAAAGTCGACAATCCCGTGTTTGGCCCCGCGCCGCCGCGGATCCGCATGTCGAACGATACCACGCGCGGAAACCGGACCGGACGGGACCAGTTGCGTGCTCAAGGGGGAGACTCCGGGCGCGTCAAGCTCGTCGATTTCGATTCCTCGCGCGACCGAGTTCTCGCGGATGACGACCTGGCGGGGGCCCAGGTCATTGCCACCGTGAACGGCTCTCCCGTGTTCGCCTCCGAGGTCCTGGAACCGTTTGGCGAGCCGCTTCGCAATGCACGGAAAAAGATCAGCGATGCCGAATATCAGAAACTGCGGGAACAGATCCTTCAACGTTCGCTGAACGATTACATCAAGCGGAAGCTGCTGGCGGAATCGCTTCGTTCCACGCTGGAAAAAGAGCAGTTGACGCGTCTGGATGAAGTGGTGGATCACCTCTTTGCCGAGCGGGTGGAAGCGCTCAAGCAGGAATTCAAGGTCAACACGGAGCACGAAGTCGAGCTGGAGCTCAACAAACGGCAAAACACCACGCTGGCCAAACTCAAGGACGGTTTCCGAGTGCAGGCCATGGGTGCGGCCTACATGGAAGGCAAGGCCAAATCGAAAAAGACATTCGGCAGACAGGAATTGCTCGCGTATTACGACGAGCACCGCAGCGAATATGAATTCCCCGAGAAAGTTCATTGGCAGCAGCTGGTCGTCAGCTTCAAGAAGCATGACGGCCGAACCGGCGCGATTGAGCATCTGGAAAAGGCCGTTGAAGAATTGCGCCGCGGAGCCGATTTCGCCGACGTGGTTCGCAAGTATTCCGATGGAGCAAACCGCGAGAAGGGGGGCGACTTCGGGTGGTCTCAGCCGGACAGCCTCGCGGATGAGAAAATCGGCCAGGCGCTGCGTGAACTCCCGGAAAATATGATCAGCCGAGTCCTCGAATCGAATGACTCCTTCCGCCTGGTAAAGATCACCGAACGGAAGCCCGCGGGACGCGTGCCGTTCGGCGACGTGCAGGCAAAAATCAAAGCCAAGCTCGAAAAAGAAGCCGAGCAGGAAGCCACGAAGAAGGTACTCGACGAGCTCTACAAGGAAGCGATCGTCGAAACGATTTTCGATAAGAAATAAGCCGGAAACTCAGCGATCGCGTCTTCATCCGGCAGAACTTGCCGGGAAAAAACGAAATCGTGCCAAATCGAAAAAAAATCGCGGAAAATTGAATCGACCGGTATTGACCTGTTTTGCGGATTTGAATTATTTACCCGCCACTCATCTCCTCTCTCCTCGAAAATCAGACACATCCCCTCCGGCCCATCAGGTTCGGAATACGACTTTTCCGGTCGTGGGAGCGAATTGTTACGTGCCAGACTCGTACAGAGAACACGAAATCGCGATGAACACCAGCAAATCTCACGGCATCGCCAAGCAAGCGACTAGCAACTCGACGCAAACCGGAGGCCGGTTAGTCGGCCGGACTCAGGGCTTGAAGGAGGAACCTACGTTGGGCAAAGCACTCGGATTTATCGCCTGTACGACCGTCGTCGCCGTGACGATCTGGACCATCAGCGACGGACGCTATGCAAGGCAGGCATCGGCGGGTGACGACCGCCAGGAAGCCGGCCAATTGCCTTCCGACTCCGGCAACGCCCGGTCAACCGCATATAAGACGGTCGCGGTCCGCATGATGGACCAGGCCCGCGCGTTGGCTGCCAAGGGAGACCTCGAAGGAGCAAAGGCGCTTGCCAAGCGAGCCGGCACCTTTCCGGTGGAATGGAGTTCCAACGAACAAAGTCCCGATCAGTTGTTGCGTCTCCTCGATCCGTCGGGGAGTTTAGCAAACAGCGGCAGTTACGCTTCCGGCGCTGGATCTGTTCCAAGTGCGGAGGCCGGAGATCGCAACGTTCCCGCAGCCAGTCCGCAACAGCCGGCCCAAGCCGCTCCGCGCGGACCCAGCGCCGAAGAGATGGCGAACTGGACGACGCTGCAAAAGCAACGGTACGTCGGTGCACTTTTGCAGTCGGCGCGCCAGGATATCCAGGCGGGACAAATGGATCTCGCTCGACAAAAAGCGATGGCCGCCCAACGGGTGGAAGTCGCCTATTTGTTATTTGACGACCGGCCGGCGCATGTTCTCGCGGAAATTGAACGGGTGGAGCGTGTTCACGGCGGTTCCGTTCAAATGGCCCAGGGCCAGCCAGAGTCCAACGTCGCGCCAGGTTCAGACCCGGCCTCAACCATCCGTGCTCAGAATGCGTCGCCGGGCGGAACGGTCCGGGATCGCCAAATTGCTCAAACATCGTTCGATTCCCCTGCCGCTCCGAATACGGCAGTCAATGCCCAATCCGGACGCCAAGAAGCATTGCGGCTGATGACGGAAGCCCGTGAGGCTCTCGAAGCCAACCGTATTGACGAAGCGCGCATCAAGGCGCTCAAGGCGGATGAATTCGACGTGGCTTGGGGCGTCTTCGAAGAGCGGCCACGACACTTGCTCGCGGAGATTGAACGAAAAACCGGCACGCAAACATTCACCCCGAACTTGGCGCGTGATCGAAACGCTCCCCGCGAGCGCACGGAATTCGCGGCGGCAGACAGCACGGCCCCCAATACCCCGGCTGACCGGCAAAACCGCGGAAAGGCCGTCGAGCTGCTGAAGCAGGCGCGGCGCGAGATGCAGGAAGGAAATTATGCTTCGGCCCGGGCGAAAGCCACGCAGGCCGCGAAGATGCAGGTCAACTTCGGCCTGTTCGAAGATAATCCGGAAGTCGTGCTGGACGACATCAACCGTCTGGAAAACGTCGGAAACGTAGCGCAATCGCGCCCGACAGCCAACACCGGCGTTCGCCAGGTGAGCAACGCGCAACCGGACACGTCCGATCCGGCATCCAATGCTTCCTCCAATCACGATCGCTCTCAGGAATTGTTGCGTCAAGCCCGTGAGGATTTGCGGGCGGGAAAGATCGACGTCGCCCGCGCAAAAGTCTCCGAGGCTGCATCACTCAACGTCGCGTACCTCCTGTTCGATGATCGTCCGGAACTGGTCCTTCAGAAAATTGAAGAAGTCGCCGGACCACAATCCGCCAGCGCGATTGCGAAATCGGCGCCCGTGGTTCCCAAGCAGCCCGCTGCCGCGGTGGAACACGCCGGCGGTCCCGACGTTTGGGCACGTGACGCGGCTCCGCAAAGCTCTGCATCAAAGAACGAGTTCGCTCCAACCAGTCCCTCGGCGGCGGAATCGCCACGGATTATCGATTCCGGATTCGCTTCCAGCGGTGTCGCGGCTGCGGAAGCGGAGATTGCAAAGATCAAGGCAATGGCAAGTCGTCCGTCGGGCGCGGCACGCCCCAGCGACGAGGCTTGGCCGAATGAAATTTCGGCCGCTCCGCAAGGAAACAAGGCTCCGCAGGAGGTGAACCGAGGCCCGCAAATCACTCCGGGATTCGGCGAGCCCAAAAAGCTGCAACCGGCCGAGGCCCCATCGCGTCCAATCGCACCGCGCACGGCGGCGCGTCCGATTCCGGCCGTGGAGGACGGGATCGATCCTTTCTCCATCGAAAACCCGTACGCCCCGCAAACCTCGACAGCCGCGGATGTCGCGGTCATTCATCCGTCGGGAATTTCCGCGCAGGAACTCTTCCATCAAGGGATTCAGCTGCTGCGTGAAGGAAAGCGCGAAGATGCTTATAGCGTCTTTCAGCAGGCCCATCATTCAGGACAACAACTCAACCCGCACGATCAACAACAACTTCAGGATCTGATGCGCGAGCTTGCGCCCGGTCGCAGCCGCGATATCCGGCAAGTCGCGCAAAGTCATGGAGAGCAGTTCGCCGAAGGTCCGCGCATCGGCGCTGCGCCGGAAGCGGGCGCACAACCGCGGGCCGGACAACTCGAGATCGTCGAGCAGCAGATGGCGGTGAAGTATGACAAGCTGCGCACCGAAACCCTGAATGCCATCTTCCGCGCCGAGCGATTGCGCGAAAGCAAGCCGGACGAGGCGATCACCGTTCTCAACCAGGCGATTTCCAACGTCGAAAAATCGGACCTCAACAAGGATGCCCTGGCGCCGATGCTCAGCCAACTCAATCGGACGAAGGCTTCCGTGGAGTCGCACGCCAAGCAGCATGCACCGGTGATCGCACAGCAGAAGATGAACTCCGAAGTCGAGAATGAAGTTGAGAAGGGTATCAAGCATGGTATCCGCATCGACCAGGAGATGGTGCGGATCGTCGACGAGTTCAACAAGCTGATGAACCAGCAGCGTTACGCGGAAGCTGAAGTGCTCGCCAAGCAGGCGAAGCAGCTCGACCCGAACAACCCCACCGCGGAACTGCTGGTCTGGAAGTCGCGGTTTGCCCGCCGTGTCGAAAGCAACAACGACCTCAAGGATCGGAAAGAAGTTGCCGTCTGGACCGCGCTCAATGAAGTCGAAGAAGCAGCGATGCCATTCCACGGGAAGGAAATGCAATTCCCGAAGGACTGGAAGGAGCTCTCGAGCCGGCGTCTCTCCAAATATCCCGAGGACAACAGTGTTCGAACGGAGCAGGAGAGAGCGATCGAGAAGAGCTTGAACCGGCCAATCTCACTGAACTTCGAGAAAGCGCCGCTGTCGGAAGTCATTCGCCATTTCGCGACCGTCGCGGCCACCAATATCGTGCTTGATGCCGCTGGGCTGGAAGAATCCGGCAGCACGTCGAACACGCCGGTGACAATCCAAGTCGACGGTATTCCGCTGAAGAGCGCTCTCAACCTTATTCTCGAACCGCTGCGACTCGGCTACCTGATTGAAGACGACGTACTGAAAATCACCAGCGAGCTCCGTCAGCAGGGAAAACTCGTAACGGTCGCCTATGAGGTGCCCGATCTTGTCGTTCCCATTCCGAGTTTCCAACCTCCGGTTGGGGTTGAGAACAGTATCAACCCGCTGAACAACCCGATGTGGAGCGTGCCGTCGATGGGGGGAGCGCAAAGTCCGGCCGGCCAGCCGATGTTCCAGGTCGGAGACCCTGTCAGTGCTGCCGGAGGCCAGGCGAATTGGCCAGTCGGTGCAGCCGGTGCGAAGGTCCACGGCGGCGGGGCACCGGACTTTGACACGCTGCAAAACCTGATCGTCACGACGATTGCCCCCGAATCGTGGGCTGAAGTCGGCGGACAAGCACAAATCACTCACTTCGACACCACGTTGAGTCTGGTGATTCGTCAAACTCAGAAGGTCCATCGTGAAATTCGCGATCTGCTGGAACAGCTGCGCCGCCTGCAGGACTTGCAGGTCACGGTGGAGGTCCGGTTCGTTACCGTCAGCGATCGCTTCTTTGAGCAAATCGGCGTCGATTTCGACTTCAATGTTCAGGACAACGTCCGGCGCGAGGATGTCGGCCTCGGACAATTCGGTCGAAATATCTCGATTCAGGGAAGCTCAGGGACCTCAGGCACCTCAGGCACCTCAGGCACCTCGGGAACCTCAGGTGGTACCACGGGTACCTCAGGAACCTCAGGAACCTCGGGTACCTCAGGTACCTCGGGAACGACAACAGGCAATCCCTTTGATCCGTTCCCGACACTCAACAGGCCGGCACTCGATAACTGGGGCAAGGGAACCGTGGTTGGTTTGAGCAATCCCGGGCAGTTCACGGACGACCTCGACGTCGCGTTCAAGCAAGGATCGTTTGACATCGGAGTGCCGCAGTTCGGCAACTTCAATCCGGATGCCGGTATTCAGGTCGGTATGGCGATCTTGAGCGATATCGAAGCATTCTTCTTCATTCGCGCCGCACAAGGAGATGAGCGGTCGAACCTGTTGTTCGCTCCGAAGCTGACTCTCTTCAAGGGCCAGACGGCGACAGTGCGAGACACATTACAACGGCCTTTCGTCATCGGAGTGCAGCCGACAGTTGGTGATTTTGCGGTTGGGTATACTCCGATTATCGAGTTCATCAGCGACGGTGTCACTCTGCAGGTGACGGCTGTCATCTCCGCGGATCGCCGCTTCGTTCGCCTGACGGTGATTCCGAACTTCCAAACGATCACCGATATCTTCACGTTCAGCATTGTAAGCACTAGCGGCGGTCAGCAAGGTGCACAGGGACTCGGCGGCGGGGCCGGCGGCGTCAATCAAGGTGGCGGCGGCTTCGGCGGTGGAGCCGGCGGCACATCACAAACCGGTTTCGGCGGTATCGGCGGGGTCAGCGGTGGCCAAACGGGTCAAACAGGTCAGACGGGCCAAACCGGACAAACGGGCCAATCAGGCAATCAAGTCAATGCAGCCGGCTTCGGTAACGTCACCATTCAACAGCCGGTCTATGAGGTGGTTAATGTCAGCACTACCGTCAGCGTTCCGGACGGCGGCACGATTCTCCTCGGCGGCGTGAAACGTCTGCGCGAAGGTCGCCGCATGGCCGGCGTGCCGATTCTGAACAAGATTCCATATATCAGCCGGCTCTTCAAGAACTCCGGCGTCGGCCGCGAGACCTCCAGCCTGATGCTGATGGTCACTCCTCGAATCATCATCCAGGAGGAAGAAGAAGAGCTGCTGGAAGGTGGTCCGAACGAATAAAGTTCCGATTCTATAACCATCCTCGAGATCGCATCGGGATCAATACAGTGTCCGACCGCCGCTGATCGCGCGGGCCATCAGCGGCGGTTCTTTATCTTTTCATGGGAACGGATACTCATGAAAAACCCGCAGACTTCTTCGCAGTACCTGTCCGAGGGGTTTGGGCCGCCCCACGATCGCACACGTGCAGCCGCTGCCATCGGTCTGATGCTCTTGACCCTGGCCATTTATTCCCGTGTCCGGGATTATCAATTCATCTCGATCGACGATCCGCTGTATATCAGCGGGAATGCGTCGGTCAGCCAAGGCCTGAGCCTGGAAGGTGTGCGATGGGCCTTCGTCACCAACTACTATTCAAACTGGATTCCATTCACTTGGATATCCTTCATGCTTGACGCATCCATCTACGGTAAATGGGCGGGGGGTTATCATTCAACAAATGTGATCCTACACATCGCGAACGTGTTGCTCTTGTTTAAGCTGCTGGCGGAAATGACGGAGAAGACCGCGAGAGCCGCTTTCGTCGCCGCAATGTTCGCCGTCCATCCCCTGCACGTGGAATCGGTTGCGTGGATATCCGAGCGCAAAGACGTGCTCAGCATGTTCTTCGGTCTCGGGACACTCCACATGTACTTCGCTTATGTCCGCGCCAAGAGAAACGGCCGACGTGCACACGCCCAGTTTTACACCTCGATCGGCCTTTACTGCTGCAGTCTGTTATCAAAGCAATTGTTTGTGACGTTGCCGTTCTTGTTACTTCTGCTGGATTACTGGCCGCTGAAGCGTCAATCAGAAGGTGTCCAAAGTCCATTGTTCCAGAGTCGACGAGATTCGACACGGCTCCGTGTCGAAATAGCCGCCGCCCCATCAACTCATGGAAGCCGCTTCTGGCGAACTCAGTTATCCTTGATCAGGGAAAAGCTGGCTTTCCTGATAATTAGCCTGGTCTTTTGTTTCATCACGTTTCAATCACAGCATCAAGGCACCTCGGTTCAATCGCTGACGAAATTCCCGCTTGACAGCAGATTGCTGAATGCTGTTTTGGCGTACGGGCTGTATCTCCGGAAAGCACTGCTTCCATATGATCTGGCCGCGTTCTATCCACATCCAGGATCGAACATTAATGCGACGGTCGTCACTGGGGTCGTTGGAATGCTGCTGGGGATCACCTGTCTTGCCGTCGTCAACGCTCGGAAACATCCCTATTTTCTCGTCGGTTGGTTGTGGTACCTCGGCTCTCTGGTTCCGATGATCGGAATCGTGCAGGTTGGCATTCAGCAAATGGCCGATCGATACGCTTATCTACCAATGATCGGGATTTATCTTGCTCTCACGTGGTCTATTTCGCAGTTCATGGAAAGGGGCGGAGTCCGCGCCCGCCACCTTCGACGGAGCGTGTCGTTTTGCGTCGTCGGAATTTACGCCGTGCTGGGTTACTTTCAGGTTTCCTACTGGCAGGACGGAATCATTTTGCTACGACGCTCGATGGAATTGACCGGCGAAACACCCCACGTCTGCAGCGCCCTGGGGGACGCACTTCTGGGGAATAATCAGTTTGAAGCAGGAATCGGGCAATACCGGCGCGCAACGGAGTTGGCACCGAATGATCCCTGGCCACGATTCCAGCTGGGATTAGCATATGAAAACTTGGGAGCTTTCCGCGCCGCCGCCGCGGCTTACCGCGAGACAGTCGACATCGACGAGAAGATGGTCGCGGCGCACATTCGGCAAGGAATGACTTTGTTACGAATCGGCGAGTATGCCGAGGCGGAAAGCGCACTAAAACGTGCGCTGCATCTGCAGCCCGATAATGCCGAAGTTCATCTGTATCTTGCCGCGGGTTATCGTGCCACTGGCAATTACAATCTCTCTATTGAGCACTGTGGCAAGGCGCTCGGGTTCAACGATCGGCTAATTGAGTGCCGACGTTTGCTTGCAGCGAATCTTCGGGATCTTCGGAGATGGGATGAAGCACTCGTTCAGGTTGAACGTGTGCTCGATTCCTCTCCACACGACGCGGCAGCAACAAAGCAGCGGGACGAACTGCTGATGATCCACAGACATCAGACTCTGGCAGAATGATCTTTGGCGGAAGTATCGGTCATCCTTTGGAATGATTCCTGCCACGCTATTTGCTCCATGCCGCCATAGAAGCCAAATCGCTCCACAAAACTTGGGTCGTACATTCATGGCCTGGTAGGACTGTATCCGCACCGTGGCGTAGGGCACCGATCACCGGGATCTGACAGCGAACTGTAATTTCCCGTTCGTTCGATTCCACCGCGGGATCATTCGTGATGGGCTCCGCCTCGTTCAGGAGTATTCCCGCGATGGTCAGTCCACGCCGCTGGGCGGCTTCGACTGTCAGCAATGTATGATTGATCGTTCCCAATCCTCGTCGCGCGACGATCAGCAAGGGATATCCAAGCTGGACCGCCAAGTCGGCGACGCTCTCCGTTTCGGTCAGCGGGCATAACAGCCCCCCCGCCCCTTCGATCAGCAAGACATCGACGCGTCCCTTCCACCAGCCAGCTCCGGCGCGAAGTTGCTCGGAATCGACCCTCCGTCCTTCGAGTTTGGCTGCCATCGGGGGGGCCAGAGGAGCTTCAAATCGCTGGGGACAGATCCGGTCAGACGGGAATCGAAATTTCACAGACTGCTCCAGCGCCAGCACGTCGTCCCAGCTCAATTCCCCGGACGAATTCCGCGTCGCGCCGCTGCACGCTGGTTTGTAGACGCCGACCTGGTACCCCCGCTGCTGCAAGTCGCGCGCAATGAGGCACGTGACAAACGTCTTGCCAACCCCGGTATCGGTCCCGGTGATGAATAGTCCGCGCGTCGTCATGATTCGGTGGACCTCGTTCCGCTCGTCCGTTGATCTCGGACGGCTGCCGGGCACACGCGCACGGAAACCATCTCGCCAATCCCGCAATTCAAAGCTGCTTTCGCACTTCCTTCGCGAACCGCGATCTCCAGCCACCCAGAGCTGCCGATTAGTGCCAGCAACCTTTCGCGCTCAACTTGGGCATAATGCTCATGAATTCCCACGATACGTTGCTCCCCACAAGTGACGGTCATGGTCTCCCGGTTGTCTTGTGGAATCTGCTCCCCACGCACCGAGGTGATCAAGTTTCCGAAATGATCGGACCAGAGAACTTCTCCGCGGAGTTCCTCGCCGTGCTGTTCCCCCTGACGTTCGAGCAGTTGCACGAGCGGCTCGCGATGCAACGGACCGAACTCGGTGAGATCCACGCCCAGGCTCCAGTGCGCCGCGACGGGAGCCAGGATGTCGCGGCCATGAAACGTCGTGGAAACGTCCGTACGCCAGAATCGATGATTTTGAATTTGGACCACGCGATTGTGGGAAAATCGCCGTAACACATTGGTCAACACTCCATTGTCGGGGGCAACAAATCGCCAGCCGCCGATTTCCACCGCCAGGAGCGCACGGCTGCTTCCCACTCCAGGATCGACCACCACCAGATGAATCGTGTCCGGCGGAAAGCACTCGACTGCCTCTCTCAGAATCATCGACGCTCGATCGACATTCTGAGGCGGAATGGAATGCGTGACATCCACCAGGCACGCATCGGGGTTGATCGCGAGGATTGTCCCTTTCATTTGCGCGACGTAACTGTCGGCGGTTCCAAAATCGGTGGTCAGAGTGATGATCGGCCGAGCCATGACTCCAATGTATCGCTTCCCGCGTCGTTCAGGGAAGCTTGCTGATCCGCGAGAATGGAGCGTGCGACCCTCCGACCGCGAAAGCGATCCCTGGGCACCTCGGAGAGGGAATTGCACGCCGCGTGTTCGCGGAGCAATCGAACGCCAATTGACCCGTGTCAGGATGGGTCGTAGACTGCTTAATAGGCAAAAGACCGGGGTTTCCGCTGTTTTGAGCCCCACAGAAAGCACAATGGGAACCGGGCTGCTTCGTCCCCGTCCCGGTTCCTCGGGTATTCCGCGATGGAGCAATCCCTTCTGATCGGTCCTGGATAATATCGATCCGTTGATTCCGGCTGCGAGGGCGAGTCGAATCGCACGTTCGCTTTGAGGAGATTTGATCATGACCGTACACCATCCTTCACGGCGGCCATCGACAGCGAGTCGTTCCAGCTGGCTTCGACCGGCGATGTTCGTCTGCTTTGGCCTCTGGGCGACGGTTTGCATTCTGCAAAATCCGGTCTCGGCACAGCAGCCGAATGCGAAGAAGACGGTGCAGGTCGTCGACAAATTCCTCGTCACGGACGATGGTTGGCAAATCCCGATTACCTACCGCAATTCGCTCCTCGGGCAAAATGCGCCTGTGGCGGTGCTGATTCCTCGCCTGGGCACCGACAGAATTGTCTGGGAAGGGAAAGGAGGACTGGCCGAGAAAATGAGTTCCGAAGGGTTCGCGGTCATCAGCGTCGATTTGAGAAAGCAGGGGCAAAGCAAGGCGCCCGATGACGGGACCGCGGGTTCAACCCGCAGTGGGGAAGCCTCGCTTCAACAGGAAGACTACGAAGGAATGGTCTACAAAGACTTGGAGGCGGTCAAGGATTTCCTCTATCGCGAACACCAGGCGAAAAATCTGAACATGAACAAAACCGCCATCGTCGCCGCGGAAAGTAGCGCGCCGATCGCCATCCTGTATACCGTCCACGATTGGTCGAAACGCCCCTTCCCTGACGGTCCGACGCCCGAAGCCTCCACGCCGCGCGGCCAGGACATTCGATCGTTGGTGTTGCTCTCCCCGGAAGCGAACTTGCGCGGAGTCACAACCAACGACGCAATTCTCATGCTTCGTGAGCCAGACTGGGGGATCTCCTCGTTGTCCTGCTACGGCACCGATGACAAACTCGGCGAACGCGACGCCGAACGGATCTACACGGGGTTGACAGGCAAAAACGCCAGCCAGAGGAAAAGGCTCAAGGAGCGAAAGAAAAAGGATGGAAAGAATGAAGCTCAGGACGAGCATCACTTTCTGGCACCCTACCCATTCAAGCTGCGTGGCGTCGATCTATTGAAAAAGGAAGTCAAGTGCGAAGCAGATCTCATGCTCTTCCTCAAGACATACGTCAAGGATCTTCCCGGAGAATGGCGCGACCGCAAGAATCGCCTGGCCAATAACTGATTTGACTCATGCTCCCTCGGCTCGATCACACACGCGGAACTCTTCCGCCGGATGCTTCACGAAACTTGTGGACGCAGCTGGAATACACGCAACTCTTTTGTGCCGAGTTCCGCGCAGACCCGATCGCCGCGTAAGTTGCACGTTGACGGATCTCGCAAAGCGCGGTGGAATGGGAACGGAGCGGCGTGGCTGCATCGCGCCGCGGGACAAGCATGTCGACTGACTCTCGCCACGCCCTTCGCAAAGCCTCAGGGACGTGCCACGCGCGCGGCGCACTGGCGGAGCCAGTGGCACACGAGCGGTTTCGATTGAATGCTCAACACTGGCGGACAAGCCGCCAGTGGCACCCAAGATTTTGGCATAGCCAGTGGCACGCAAGCAAATATCTAATGTCGAATTCCGGCTGCGGTGAGCATTTGGGAATTCGCCATTGACTCCCAACACACTGGCATAGCCAGTGGCACACGAGTGAGCGTCGATTCTCGTCCGAGGAAATGC
>CAZVJA010000134.1:0-14254 GCA_964626885.1 uncultured Planctomycetaceae bacterium
ATTGACCGCTGTTCCGACGACAAGTCGTCGGCTTGGCAAGAGTCCGATTCCCTCCATCCTCCGTCTTCCTCCCTCGTCCCCCCTTCCAAACGTCGCCAGCGATTCGGGCCGCAGTTTCGTAAGAAGAGAGGCGCCCAGACCGGGATAGACGCCAGTCGCCCACTTCCGTCATAATGGGATTGTCCGAAGTGATTTGCGACGGCGGAGATACGTTCGTTCGGCCGCCTGAACCGTCCCATTCTCGCAGAAGTCGCCGGCGGCCATGTCCTTTGCCATTCGGGTCGAGCAGCTCTCCAAGCGGTATCGCATTCCGCAATCGGCCGGGCGTGCGCCTTACCGGACGCTCCGTGAGGATCTTGAGCGGCTCGTGACTTCGTCCTGGCAGCGCTGGCGGAACGGCAGCCGTGATCAATCGACCGAGGACTTCTGGGCCCTGCGGGATGTGAGCTTCGAAGTGCGGCCGGGGGAAGTGCTGGGGATCATTGGCCGCAATGGGGCTGGGAAATCGACCCTGCTGAAAATTCTCGGGCGCATCACCCGTCCGACGAGCGGCACCGCGCGGATTCGGGGGCGGATGGGGACGCTGCTCGAGGTCGGCACTGGTTTTCATCCCGAACTGACGGGGCGCGAGAACATTTTTCTGAGCGGCTCGATTCTCGGAATGCATCGCCACGAGATCAAACAGAAGTTTGACGCGATCGTCGACTTCGCGGAACTGGAGCAGTTTCTCGAAACGCCGGTGAAGCGATATTCCAGCGGGATGTACGTGCGGCTGGCGTTCGCCGTCGCGGCACATCTGGAACCGGAGATTCTGCTGATCGACGAGGTGCTGGCGGTCGGCGACGTTGCGTTTCAGCGGAAGTGCCTGTCGAAGATGGAGAACCTGGCCGGTGAGAGCCGCACGGTGTTGTTCGTCAGCCACAACATGGAAGCGGTGCGGCAGCTCTGCCCGCGGAGCGTGTTGCTCGACGGCGGGCGAGTCATTCACGACGGCGCGACTCCCGAGGCACTGCGAACCTATCACGAGTCGCTGCGCGGCGGGGCGATCGACGCGCGGGTGTCGACTTCCAATCGGCAGGCGCGCGGCTCCGGCGCAGCGAGGTTCACGTCTCTCAGTGTCGAGAACGCCCGCGGTGAACCGGAGTGGGATTTCAACGTTGGCGAGACGGTCCGTGTCCGATTTTCGTTCGAGGTCGCCGAGTCGATCTCCGACCTGCGGTTTTACTTCGCTTTGCAATCGGGCGCGCACCGCGAAACGATTACCACTGTCAGCCGGATGATTTCGGAATCGCCGCTTGCCGCCGGCACGGTGGCCGAGTGGGTGCTCGAACTGCCAGAGATCAATCTTCGGCCCGGCGATTATGGAATTTACGCGTGGCTGGGTTCGGGGTTGGGAACCGGCTACGATGTGCTCGATTCGCTCTCGGCTCCAATTCCACCGCTGACCGTCTGGTCGGAAGAGACCGATCCGCACAAGACGGCGGGCTTTTTCACGATTCCCGCGCGGTTGTATAACGCGGATGCCCAGTCCGCGCGGCAGCAACAGCAATGAGGCAGGGAGCGGCTGCAATCGTCATGTCGTCATCGTTTTCCGACCGGTTCCCGAGGCGTGCCGCCGCGCCCACACGACTTTGTATTCCGCACCGTCACTCTGAATCCGATTCCACGTCAACGAAATAAACCATGCGCCGCGTGTTGAGAAAACTCCGCAACGAGATCAACCATTGGCGAGAGCGCGTCTCCTGGAAGATTCGCCGTGGCCGAACCGCGCGTCGGATGCAGCTTCCGGAACCACTCCCCCCACAACTGAGCGATCGGGACGCAATCCTTATCTTCATGCCGTATGCGGGAGTCGGACCGCTCTTCGCGGCGGCGTGCGTTGTCGCGCGGACGTTGCGGGAACGGGGGCATCGAGTGCTGGTGACGAGGTGTTATCAGCTTTTTGAGCGCTGCCCGGTAATGGACATGCGGCAGTTGCCGTATCCACCTTCCGCCGAAGATAAGCAGGAAGCTTGTCTGCAATGTGCCGACAATTCCTTGTCGATGGCGGAATCGTACGGACTGGAGTGCGTTGACCTGCGGCGGTTGATCACTCCGGAAATTCGGGAACGCGTTCAGCAGGCGATGGAGCGGGCACCGGAACGGCTGCTCGATTTTGAATTCGATGCTCAGCCGATCGGCAAATTGGGTGCCGTGGATCTGGCTCTGGCATGGAAAGTATCGAATCTGGACGATGTCTCGCCGATGATCCGGAATGCGTGGCTGCAATACATCGAAAGCAGTCTGGTCGCCTACTTAATGGTGGATCAGGTATGCCGACTGTACCCAATCCGGCAGCTTTTGCATGTCAACGACTACGGCATGACCGTCGCGGGGATGCTCGCCGCGCGGAAATACGATGTTGCATCGCAGGGGATGTCGCTGGCATCGCATCGCAATGTCGATTTTCGACGTTACATGTTCTGGCCGGAAGTGTGGAAGCCATCTTCGTTCTGGCAGTTGGACGCCTGGAAGGAATGCCGGGAGCTTGCCCTCTCGCCGGAATGCGTGCGCGAGATTACGGAAGATGAGATCGTCCGTCTCGGGGGCGTCGGCTCCCATATCTACTCTCCCGCGAAATCATCGGAGTCACGTGATCCCCGTCCCGGCTGGGGACTGGCGTCCGACCGCAAGCTGCTCGTCGCCTATACGAGCAGTCTGGATGAAGCGGTGGCCATGAGAATGGGGATCGATGCTCTGAAGCTTACCGTTCCGGAACGATCGCAGCCATTCGCGAATCAAATCGAATGGCTGCGGGCCCTGGCCGACTACGTGGCGGCGTCGGACCATCTGCAGCTGGTGGTGCGGGTTCATCCGCGGGAAGGAGCCACAAAACATAGCAAGATCGAGTCTCAACACTTGCAGATGCTGCGGGGAGCTTTCCGCGAGCCTCCCGGGCATTGTCGTTTCGTCTGGCCGGAAGAACGGATTTCGAGCTACGATCTTGCCGAAGCGGCCGATCTGGCACTCACCAGTTGGAGCACGATCGGCCTGGAAGTCGCGCGGCTGGGAGTGCCGGTGCTGGCGGCGTTCAACGGAAGCTGGGCCGCGATGCCGCAGGATGACTTTCTGGAATGGGGAGCCGCTCCGACAGAGTACTTCCAAAGGCTGGAGATGCTGCTCGAAGCCCCGGTGACACTCGATCGCATCGTCCGCGCATATCGCTGGTACAACCTGTATCATCTCGGAACGTCGTTCGATCTCGGTGATATTGTTCCCGCCAGCACGTTTAACGCCCTTCCGGATTACCGCGTGCCGGCCGAGGCAGCGGCTATTGAGGAGATTGTGGTTCATCAACGGAAAGCCTGCGACATCAATGTCGCGCGGCTGCGCGCGGCCCAACAGCCCGACACCGCAACGATCGAGGCGGAAGAGTTAAAACGGCAATTGCGGCGACTGGTTCACTTTCTCTTGACGGGAGTCGATTCGCGTGACGATCTCCCCATGTGCGTCTTTATGGGAGATGGAGGGAAGACCACACAGAATCCGCTCATGCCGTCGGAAGGCGGTATGCGCCAGTTGGCAATTGACGGTGCCAACGTGCGGTACTCGACGCGGGAACTCTCGACAGTCACTCCCTGCACCCGGTTTTCGCCGATGATCGCGCGACTGGCCCCCTTGTGCGCGACGCAAATCGTCGAAACGACGACATCCGAGCGAACGCAGGGAACGCACATTTCCTCCGAGAGGTAAGCATCGCGAAATCGAACGGAAATGGAACATCACGACCAGACAATAAATCGCTCCCTGACAGGGGATTCCGCAAAACATCGTCCCCTTCGGCAGGTATTCGCCGATGGTGCGGGGCGGATCTATCGGCGGATTCGCTCGCTCGCGGTCGGTGAATCGTACGCGATCAATTCGCTTGATCTGAAATTGCGGCGTTACCTGAACTTCAAGGATGGCTTCTTCGTCGAGGCCGGCGCGAACGACGGCCTGCATCAGAGCAACACCCTTTATTTCGAGAAGTACCGCCACTGGTCGGGTCTGTTGATCGAGCCGATCGAGCCGCTGGCCCGACTGTGTGCCGAGAACCGTCCGCGTTGCATTGTCGAGCAATGCGCACTGGTCTCGTTCGATTACCCGCATGCGACGATCGAGATGCAATACTGCGGGCTGATGTCACTCGTCAAAGGGGGAATGAAATCGTCGGAGGAGGAGCAGCGGCATATCGACGCGGGATGCAAAATTCAGAATGTCGAGAGCTACACTCTGACGGTGCCGGCCCGTACTCTGACTGCCGTGCTCGACCGGCACCATGTCGAGCGGTTCGATTTTCTTTCACTCGATGTTGAGGGGTATGAGCTGGAAGCGCTCAAAGGGATTGATTTCGACCGCTACCGTCCGCGCTACATGCTGATCGAGGCCCGGTACCGCGACGAGATCGACACATTTCTGAAATCGTTGTATGAACCGGTCGCCGAACTCTCCCATCACGATGTCTTGTATCGCAGCCTCACCGGGCCATGAAGTTTTTGATCGTTAATACCGACTACCCCGCGTTTCTCGACACCTTTTACGGTGCGCGCCCGGATCTCGCGGAACGGACCTATACGGAGCAGTTGCACGCGCGGAACGACACGCTCTTCGGCGTCTCCGATTTCTATCCGCGGAACCTGCAGGTGCTCGGCCACGTTGCCGAAGAGGTGCATCTCAACAACCGCTGGCTGCAATCAGCGTGGGCTCGGGAGCATGGCCTGCGTATCGTTGACGAAGATCGATGGACCGTTCGCTGGCGGCGCGGCTGGATTCCCTGGCCGGCGCGCGACCACGATCGCTGGATGTTCGACGTGCTGGCAGCCCAGATCGAACACATCCGGCCCGATGTGCTGCTGACGCATGCCGTCGCGGATATCGAACCGGCTTTCTGGCGTCGGATGCGCGGGCATTACAAGTTGCTCGTCGGGCAGATCGCTTCGCCGTTGAGCACCGCCGCCGATCTGAGTTCGTTCGATCTCATGCTCTCGTCGCTGCCGAACTTTGTCGAGCGGTTCCGCGCGGCCGGAATTCGCGCGGAGCTGTTTCGGCTGGCGTTCGATCCGATTGTGTTGGATAAACTCTCGGCCCCCCCGTCCTCTGAAGAATCGGTGGATGTGTCTTTCGTCGGCACGCTCTCAACACATCACGCGGAGCGGATTGCGTGGCTGGAGCGAGTCTGTTCCGACGCCCGCGTGAAAATTTGGGGGCAGGGGGTGGAGTCGCTGGCTACGGACTCGCGAATCCGCCGAGCATATCAGCGCACCGCTTGGGGAAGCGACATGTATCGTGTACTGCGAAAGTCCCGCATCACGCTCAACCATCACATCGGCCTGTCGGACCGGTTCGCGAACAACATGCGGCTGTACGAAGCGACCGGCGTCGGCACGTTGTTACTTACCGACCAGAAACAGAACCTCGCCGACATGTTCGAGCCGGGGCGCGAAGTTGTTACTTATGCCACCGCTGACGAATGTTTGGAAAAAATTCGTTATTATCTGGAACACGAGGAAGAGCGCGGGGCGATCGCAAGAGCGGGGCAGGCGCGGACGTTGCGAGAGCACACATACCGGCAACGGATGGAGCAACTGGTGAAGATTGTCGGGGGTCTGACAGGATGACTGATCCGCTGAGAACGTGGTTTGCCGGCTGGCTGCCGCCGCATCTCAAGCGGCTGCTCAATCGGTCGCGCGCCGGGGAGGCGGTTTGGTACACGGGGAATTACGAGACGTGGGAAGACGCGCGGCGCGATTCAGTCGGCTATGAGGATCCGGTCATCTTCGACAGGGTGAAAGACTCGATTGAAAAAGTCCGCGCCGGAGAAGCGGCCGGTGAGCGCGACGCCGTGCTGTTCGAGCAGGTGCCGTATCCGTTTCCCCTGCTTACCGGATTGCTGCGGGCAGCGCTGTCGAGCAATCGGCTCAATGTGCTCGATATCGGCGGTTCGCTGGGGAGCACGTACTTTCAATGCCGCGGCCTGCTCGACCGTCTCGATGAGCTGCGTTGGAACGTCGTCGAGCAGCTATCGTTCGTCGAATACGGCCGGGAGCACCTGCAGTCGCGGGAGTTGCGGTTTTACGACAGCATCGACGCCTGTCTCACAGCGGAGCGGGTCGATGTGGCCGTGTTGTCGAGCGTCCTGCCGTATGTCGAAACGCCGTACAAGCTGCTGGAAGAAGTCGTCGCGCGGAAATTCGAACACATCATCATCGATCGAACTCCGCTGCTCGAGGATGGGCCGGACCGGTTGACCGTACAGCACGTGCCGGCCTACATCTACGGCCGCCAGTTGAGTTACCCCGCCTGGTTCCTCACGCGTGAAAACCTGCTGGCGCGAATTTCCCGCGACTACGACCTCCGTTTGGAGTTCGATGCTCTTGCCGGGCGGATCGAACTCGACGGTGCTTCCGCGCGCGACACGGGGTTCCTATTTCAATACAAACTGGACGACGAGTGACATCGCCGCCAATTCGCAGAGAGTGGATCTCTTCCGTGGGTATGATCGAACGTGTCATGAACCGCCCCGAATTTACCGACCGGCCGCCGGTGCTGGTCGAGATCGGTGCTTCGGGCGGAACGCATGCCGCATGGAAACCGATTGCCCGTTGGTCGGTCTGTGTGGCGTTCGATCCCGACCGCCGCGACATGCAGCGGGTTGAAGGAGAAACGGGCGGTTATCGGCTGCTCCTGATCCAGCCGGCCGCGGCGGTGGCCGAGCCGATCTCGGAAGCGGAGTTTCATCTCACTCGCGCGCCGCACTGCTCCAGCCTGCTGGTGCCAAACACCGAGGCGCTCGCTGACTGGGACTTCGCGGCGATGTTTGATGTCGAGCGGACCGCGCGTGTGCCGGCGGTGCAACTCTCAACGGCTCTGAAGAAGCTGAACATTGAGCAGGCCGACTGGTTCAAGACCGATTCGCAAGGGATCGACCTGCGCCTGTTTCTAAGCCTTGGCGAGCCGATCTGCCGGCGGGTTTTGGCGGCGGAATTCGAGCCGGGGATCATCGACGCTTACCGGGGGGAAGACAAGCTTTCGACGGTGCTGGCGACGATGGATCGCCCTGATTTCTGGCTGGCCGACCTCCGAATTCTTGGTACGCTGAGGATACCTGCCGGGCGGGCCGGGCAATGGAGCGACCGGGAACGGCGGCTGGCGGGGCGGGTGCTGCGGCGTTCTCCCGGCTGGGGGGAGATGACGTATCTGAATACCTTTCGCGGCGAGGGGACGTTCGGCTTGCGGGAGTGGCTGCTCGGCTGGGTCATCGCGACTTTGCACGAGCAGCACGGCTACGCTCTCGACATCGCCCGACGTGCGGCGGCAAAATTCGACGATAAGATGTTCGGCGAACTCGCAACGGAATCGGAGCGACATATTGCCGAACTTATGCGCCGCGGCAAGCTGATGTTTCTGATGACCGATTTTTGGCGACGACTGACCGGTTTTGTGCGGCGAAAGCTGAATCGAACACGTTGAAACATGCCGATGACCGACCATCTCCAACAATTCCGCGGCGCGAACGTGCTCATCACGGGAGGGCTCGGGTTCATCGGTTCGAACCTGGCGGCGCGGCTCCTCGATCTGGGGGCACGGGTGACGCTCGTCGACAGCCTGGTGCCGGAATACGGCGGCAACCGGTTCAATATTGAGGAGTTCGCCGATCGCGTGAACGTCAACATTTCCGACGTCCGCGACCAGTACAGCATGCAGAATCACGTGCAGGAGAAAGATTTCCTGTTCAATCTCGCGGGGCAGACGAGTCATCTCGATTCGATGCAGGACCCGTTCACCGATCTGGAAATCAATTGCCGGGCACAGCTTTCGATTCTCGAGGCCTGCCGCAAGCATAACCCCAAAGTGCGGATCGTCTTCGCCAGCACGCGCCAATTGTATGGGCGGCCGGATCGGCTTCCGGTCGATGAATCGCACCCGCTGCGGCCGGTCGATGTCAACGGCATCAACAAGCTCGCCGGCGAGTGGTACCACATTCTGTACAACAATGTTCACGACCTGTGGGCCTGCGCGCTGCGGTTGACGAATACTTATGGTCCGCGAATGCGCATCAAGGACGCGCGTCAGACATTCGTCGGCATCTGGATTCGCCTGCTGCTCGAAGGCAAGCCTTTTGAAGTGTGGGGAGGCGAGCAGCTTCGCGACTTCACCTACGTTGACGATTGCGTCGATGCCCTGCTGCTGGCCGCGGCCCGCAACGAGGCGCGCGGCCGGGTATTCAATCTCGGGGGCTGCGAAGTCGTCAGCTTGAAGCAACTCGCGGCACTGCTGGTTGAACTCAACGGCGGCGGCAAATTTCATGAACGCACTTTCCCGGAGGACCGCCGGCGGATCGACATCGGCGACTATTATGCCGACGATCGGCTAATCCGCTCGACGCTCGGCTGGGAGCCGCAGGTTCCACTCGACGAGGGCTTGGCACGCACGCTGGCCTACTATCGCGATCATTTGGCCCGTTACGTCTGAATCGTTCTCACCCTTTCCTCACACTCGGCCGCAGCTCATGACCGACACGTCCTTCATTCCGCAGGCGAATCCGCTGGCCGGCTATCTCGCGCAGAAAGCGGAGATCGATTCGGCCATCAGCCGCGTACTGGCCGGCGGACGGTACATTCTGGGTCGGGAGGTGGAGCAGTTTGAACACGAGTTCGCCGCGTTTCTCGGTACGTTCGGTGCGGTCGGAGTCGCCAGTGGGACCGACGCCGTCGAGTTGAGCCTGCGTGCACTCGGCATCGGAGCCGGAGATGCGGTGATCACGGTGTCGCACACCGCTGTTGCAACCGTCGCTGCGATCGAGCGGGCAGGGGCGACCCCGGTGCTGGTCGACATCGATCCCAAGACTTACACCATGGACCCCGCACGGCTGGAGGGGGCGCTCCGAGATCTTGCCAAATCATCGAATGTGCGACCGAAAGCGATCCTCCCGGTTCACTTATATGGGCACCCCGCGGATATTGCCGAGCTTGTGAAGATTGCCGAGTGCCACGGACTGTTGACCATCGAGGACTGCGCGCAGGCGCACGGGGCGAAATTCGACGGCCGAACCGTCGGTACGTTTGGAAGACTCGCTGCGTTCAGTTTTTATCCGACGAAAAATCTCGGCGCGTTCGGTGACGGCGGTCTCGTCGCGGTCGAGGATGGCAAGCTGCTCGCGCAACTCCGTGCACTGCGCGAGTACGGCTGGAAAGATCGCTACGTCAGCGCCGAGCCGGGAATCAACTCTCGGCTCGATGAAATTCAGGCGGCAATGCTCCGAGTCCGCTTGCTGCAATTAGATGCGGAAAACGCCCGCCGCCGGGAAATCGCCGCGCGTTACACCGCGCAACTGAGAACTGCTCCCCTGGAACTGCCGATCATCTCGCGTGGAATCACGCCGGTGTGGCATCAGTACGTCGTGCAGTGCGGCTGTCGCGACGACTTGCGCAAGGCCCTCGAGCGCGCCGGAGTCGGCACGGCGGTACACTATCCCGTACCGGTGCACTTGCAGCCGGCGTATCGTAACCGAGTTCTGATCGCCGGCGAATTGACGCAGACGGAACGGGCGGCGGAGCGGATCTTGAGTTTGCCAATGTACCCGCAATTGACCGACGCACAGGTCGACCGCGTGATTGATGCAATTCATGGCGTATTCTCAAAATCGAACGCGTCGGCCGCGGGAGACCGCCCGTCGTGAATGATTCCGCCTCCGTGCCGAATGTCTTGCCGGCGAGCCGCTCGTCATCGGCATGTGCACAAACCGTCGAACATTTTGTCACGCTGTTCGACGATTCGTTCCTCCCGATCGGGCTGACGCTCTACGATTCGCTTCTGCGGCACGCGCCGCCGTTTCGATTGTGGGTGATTGCGATTGACGATGCGGTCGCGGCCCATCTGCGGCAACTCGCGCTGCCGTATCTGACGATCGTTCCGCTGGAGGAGATCGAAACGCCGGAGCTGCTCGCCGTAAAACCGGGACGGACGCGCGGTGAATACTGCTGGACCATTACCCCCTTCGTCTGCCAGGCAGTGCTCGAGCGCGACCCGTCGGCCGCACGGGCAACGTACGTCGATGCCGATGTGTTCTTCCTCGACGACCCGCGCGTGCTGCTGGAGGAACTGACGCAGAGCGGCAAGCAGGTGTTGATCACGGAGCATGCCTTCGCCCCCGAATACGACCGCGCGCACGACAGCGGCCGGTTCTGCGTGCAGTTCCTCACGTTCGACCGTTCGCCCGAAGCGCGGCGCGTCATGACCTGGTGGCAGAAACGCTGCGTCGAATGGTGCTTCGCGCGATATGAAGAGGGAAAGTTCGGCGACCAGGTCTATCTCGACCGCTGGCCGGAGTTGTTCGGAAACACGGTGCACATCGTGCAACAGGTGGAAAAGACGCTCGCCCCCTGGAACGTGCGGCATTTCGCGGACCGGCACCTTGGCCACAAGCATGACTGGCGGCCGGTGATGTTCCACTTTCACGGCCTGCGGCTGCTCGACCGATACCGCGCGCGGCTGTATCGCGACTACGAAGTTGGCCCCGAAGGGGACCGCATCTACGACGCATATCTGGCAGGACTCTCCAAGTCGTTTATGACGCTGCGCGACGTCGGAATCGAAACGCCCTATCACGCGCTCCCGCGGGAACGATTCGCGCTCTGGCATCGCCTGCGCCGCGCACTCGCGCGGACCGAGCGGTACGGAACGATTCCGTGAATCGACGCGTGCGCGGACAAGGGCAAACGGGGTTGGTTTATGCCACAAAGACGCACCCCTGCCCTGCATGAGAACGCTTTTCAGAAGCACCAAAGCGCCAAAGACAAAAGAAATCCGCGGGCCCGAAGCTCGAAATGACGGGCGATTTCGCGAATAATGCCTGTTTGGATTTGGTGCTTACAGTTTCGCGACCGTGAATCGCAACGATTCTCCCTACACGATTTCCATCAACCAGGACGACACACCGCATGCTGATCTTTGACGCCCATCTCGACATGGCCTGGAACGCACTCGAATGGAACCGCAACCTCATGTTGCCGGTCGAGGAGATCCGCCAGTTCGAGAAACATTTCAAGGAGATCGTCCCGGGGGAAAACACCGTCTCCTGGCCGGCGCTGAGAAAAGGCAAGGTCGCCACCATCATCGCCACGCTTTTGCCGCGTCTGCATCGCAGGGACAAGCAGCTTACCTTCTACCAATCGCGCGAGGCAGCCTATGCCGTAAGCAAGGGGCAGCTCGCCTACTATCGGGCGATGATCGCGCGGGGCGAATTGCGGGAAATCGCCAATAAGGCGACGCTCGATGCGCATATCGCCGAGTGGCAGGGAGGCGCGAATCCCTCTCCGCCGATCGGCTTCATCCTCAGCATGGAGGGGAGTTGGTCGATCCTCTCGCCGGGGCAAATCTCCGAATGGTACGAGGCCGGCCTGCGGATCCTCGGGCCGGCGCATTATGGACCCGACTATTACTGTCACGGCACCGGCAGCGAAGGGGGGCTGAAAGCCGACGGGCCGGCGCTGTTGCGCGAGATGGAAAAAGTCGGCATGCTGCTCGACGCGACGCATCTCGCGGACCAGTCGTTCTGGGAAGCACTCGACATTTACTCCGGACCGGTGCTTGCCAGTCACCATAATTGCCGGGCGCTCGTTCCCGGCGATCGGCAACTGACCGACGAGCAGATCAAGGCGCTCATTGCCCGCGGCGCGGTGATCGGCGCGTCGTTCGACAACTGGATGATCAAGCCCGGCTGGAAGATCGGCGTCTCGGACCCGAAGACCGTCTCGATGGAAGACATCGCCAACCACACCGATCACATCTGCCAGTTGGCCGGCAACGCGAAGCATTGCGGCTTGGGAACCGATCTCGACGGGGGCTTCGGCAAGGAACAGTCGCCGCACGATCTCGACACCATTGCCGACCTGCAAAAATTCGCGTCGATTCTCGAACGCCGGGGCTACTCGCGGGACGACATTGAAGGGATTATGTGGCGGAACTTTGTGGAGTTCTTCCGCCGGGCGTGGAAGTAGTACTCGAGAGAGGACTTTGTCCAACATCCCATGCGTTCTGTGAAACGGAGCACAGATATTTCCGGTAGTCGGGACTTCAATAAACGGCCGAGTGGGCTATCATCAAACGCGTGAACCATCCCCTCGCAAACGGATGCCTCCCATGCTGAAAAACCGATTCGTGTTTTACGCTCTGTTCATTGTTGCCGCCGTCGGGGCCGGAGTGCTGATTCTCGATCGGCAGGCTCCCCCGGAACGAGCCGCGTATGGTTTTCGCCCGCCGGCTACCCCCAAAACTCCGTGGGAGCCGACAGCCGAACGCATCGCCAAAGCCAACGACGGCTTCAGCGTCGATTCGTCCCGGCCCGAGAACAAGCCCCTCGCCGGACAAGACACTCCCGCCGATTGGCCGCAGTTCAACGGCATCCAGCGCGACAACAAATCGTCCGAAACCGGCCTGCTGAAAGAGTGGCCCAAGGAAGGTCCGCCGCTGGTGTGGATGGCCAAGGGAGTCGGCGTCGGCTATTCGACCGTCGCGGTCGTTGATGGCGTCGTCTACACGATGGGGAACAAAGGGGAAAGCGAAGCGATCATCGCGCTCGACCTCGGCACCGGCGAGAAAATCTGGAGCACGCCGTTTGCCCCGGCCTCTCAACTATCAGCCGGCAACGGACCGCGCAGCACACCGACCGTGAACAACGGACTTGTGTTCGGGCTCGGCGGCAACGGCGACCTCGCCTGTCTCGAAGCTGCGACCGGTAAGCTTCGCTGGCAGAAAAACATTCTCCGGGAATTCGAAGGGGGCGTGCCGGGCTGGGGAATCTGCGAATCGGTCCTCATTGACGGCGATAAGCTGATCTGCACTCCCGGCGGAACCAAAGGGACGCTTGTCGCGCTCAACCCTTCAACGGGAGACCTCCTCTGGAAATCAGTCGCGCCCGAAAAGGATGGCGCGGGGTACGCGTCGCCCCTGGCGGCCGAAATCGGCGGCGTGCGGCAGTACGTGCAGTTCACTTCGCGAGGAACGCTCGGCGTGAGGGCCGACGACGGAGAATTCCTCTGGCGGGAAAACAGCGCCGCCAACGGAACCGCCAACTGCTCTTCGCCCCTCGTCGATGGTGATCTCGTCTTCTGCGCCTCCGGCTACGGCAACGGTGGCGCGCTGGTGAAGCTCGCGAGCTCCAGTTCCAAAACGACGGCTAAACTCGTTTACAAAACGAAGGAAATGAAAAGTCATCACGGCGACATGGTGATTGTCGACGGCCTGCTATTCGGAAGTGATGAGGCGATTCTGACCTGCCTCGAACTCGGCACCGGCAAGATCAAATGGCAGAACCGCTCGGTCGGCAAAGGCTCGGTGACATTCGCGGACGGGCGGATCTATCTTCGCAGTGAAAGCGGCCCAATTGCGCTGGTTGAGGCGACGGGTGAGGCGTACCGCGAGCATGGAAAGTTCGAGCAGCCGCACCGCAGCGGCAGTTCTGCCTGGCCGCACCCTGTCGTGGCTGCCGGAAAACTCTTCCTCCGCGACCAGGATGTGCTGCTCTGTTACGACGTGAAGGCGAAATAAGTTGTTTCTCGCATGGGAAGAAATCGCGCTCGAGTCGAAAGTGCGCGAATTCCCGGGGCGGAGTCGCTGATCTGTGAACATCCCCACTGTTGTAGGCGCGGGAATAAAGTTGTGAGGGGCAAGCAAGTGTTGCCTGCAATACCCCTGGAGGATCGGCCTTTGTGGTTGAGGCCCGAGAGAGCGGCTTGTCCCTTGCGCTGATCTTCGGGCATCGCCTTGCAGCCTTCATGCTTCCTCCTCGAAGTCAGCCGGGCTTACGCAGTCCAGCGTCGAATGCCTCCGCACCCGGTTGTAAAACCCCTCGATGTAATCGAACAGGCTCCGCTGGAGCGTCCCCTTCCCAAAACCATGTTTGAAATCACCTGGAGTCAAACATCTCATTCCTTGTTCGACTCGGCCTCTTTCGCTTTGAGCCGCTGGAGAATTGCTTCGGTGATGTCGGGAATCGACGTTTCCTTCTTCTCTTCCTCGGCACTGTAGACCACTTCCTGATTCAATCGCTTCATAATCGCTTGAGGAGACGAGTCGCGACTCGATTGTTCATCGGACTTTGCATTCCGTTTTGAGAACCATTCAGCCGCCGCCCCGCGTCTGACCCACGAAGTTTTGCACGTTGACGGATCTCGCAAAGCGCGGTGGAATGATCCTTGGGCTGGGCCGCGTGCCCACGGTTTTGCGTGAGCGTGCG
>CAZVJA010000135.1:0-14233 GCA_964626885.1 uncultured Planctomycetaceae bacterium
AGAAACTCGAACGCCTGCCGGGTCGGGATGTCGCCGGGGTTGCCGAATTCGCCGCTGATCGTCGCGTGCGTTTTGTTTTCGGCAGGGAGAACTTGAACTTCGACCCCCGCCGCATCGAGTGCCTTAGCGAGGGAACGCGACTGCTGCATGCCGTCGAGTCGTTTTGCAACATACAAAATCAGGAACGGTGGAATCTGCTTCTCCTTGGCAACGTGCGTGATGGGAGACGCATCCTTCTGCTTTTCGACGTCTTCCGTGAAAGCGGTGAGGTACAGATCCTTCATGCGCGGCAGCGGGGCAATTGCTATCTGCCGCGGGATGTCGTATCCGGCGCCGTCGAGCAAAATCACTCCCTTGATCGCTGAGAGTTTCAGCCCTTCCGCTTCCAGGTAGCGGTGATCGGTCGCGACCAGCGCCGCCAGATGCGCGCCGGCCGAATGCCCCATCAGAAAGATTTTGTCGGGCGATCCGCCGAATTCCTTCGCATGATCGTGGACCCAATGAACCGCGCGGGCGACGTCCGTTCCCTGGTCCTTGTAGGTCACGCCCGGCTGCAGCCGGTAGTTGATGCTGATGAAAACGAATCCTTTCTCGTGGAACGTTTGCGGCTTATCGAGCACCCGAGCCTTATCTCCGAACTGCCAGCCGCCGCCATGAATCCAGATCATCACGGGGAGATCCTTGCCCGACGAGGGGGCGTAGACATCAAGGCTGGTCTGGTTCGCTCTGTCGCCGTCATTCGTATAGCGGACGGTTCGTGGTGCGCGGACATCTGCGGCAAAGCAGGCCGACTGGTCGAGAAAAATGAGCAGGAGAAACGGAAGCACTCGATTCATGGAAAGTCCTCACGTTGCTAACTGCGTTCGGGGTTAATAGAACAAACCCCGAGTGGACCCCAGGGTTTCGTGAGCCTTTCCCTGACCAGGACGAAAAACCGGAATTCCCCCGATCAGAGAACCGTTCCGAATGGCGAGCGGGTGCTCCGCAGGTTATTCCATTTCACCAATGACTGTGCGACCATATTCGTTCGCCGAGGTGTCCCCTTGCGACGAAAGAGAGATTCCCGACCCGTTGCCCCGTTCATGTCGACCCCACCAGCCTTCCGATGATTCGATCGTCCAGTCCTGTGCCGCGGGGCATTTGTCGAGAAGTTGCGCCAGCTCGCGCGCAGTTTGCGGCCGCTTGGCACGGGACTTCTCCAAACAGGCGAGCAGCGCGCTTTCCAACTCCGGCGAGACTTCTTTGCCGACGCGCTCAGAAGGCGGAATGGGAGACTCGTCGACGTGCCGCTGACAGAGTTCAACCAGATTCCCGGCCGAGAAGACCGGCTCTCCCGTCAGGAGAAAATAGCCGACTGCTCCGACGGCATACAGATCGCTCCGGGCATCGACCGACTGCGGCGATTCGATTGCCTCGGGAGACATGTAAAGTGGTGTGCCGCTCAGCGCGTTCGCGGCGGTCAACCCTAACTGTTTGGCGTCGTCGATGGCTTTGACTAGTCCAAAGTCGAGCACTTTGACGAAATCCGGGACGCATCCCCTCCGGCTGAGCATGATGTTCGCCGGCTTGATGTCGCGGTGCACCATCCCTTGAGAATGTGCTTCGTACAACGATCCACAGATCTGCCGAAGAATATGAATCACGCGATTTTCGGGCTGCGGTCCGTATTCATCCACCAGAGCTTGAAGGTCAATTCCGTCGACGTATTCCATGGCGTAATAGAACACCCCTTCGGGAGTGCGTCCGTAATCATAGATGGCAATCGTATTCGGATGGTTGAGCTGACAGGTGATCTGCACTTCGCGTTCAAATCGCTTAATCGACGCATCGTTGACTTTGTCGACATCGAGCAGCTTGACGGCCGTTGCGCGGCGGAGCATCGCATGATGTCCCTTGTAGACCACACCCATGGCACCGGCGCCAAGTTTCTCGTCAAGCGTGTATTGGCCGAGTTGCTTTGCCTCGATGGCGGATTTTTGAGCCTCGCGCCGCAGGCGGGCGACGACCAGCGTGAAGGCGAAAATCGCAACGGAACTGGCGATCAACAGCGCGTGCAAACTCCAGAAGACCCGCTGCAAGATCACGAGTGGATGGAATGCCTGTGCCACATCAACTTCCGTCACCACGCCGATTTCGTACTTCGGAAGCCAGGTCCAAGCGCCGACGACCGGCACGCCGCGATAGTCGCGGTATCCCTCGACATCGACATTCGAATTGCCGGCAACAGCATCGGCGGCCATGCGAGTCAGGGGGAGTTGCGCCCGGCGCTGCGTCGGCCGGTAGCCCGCGGTGACATCTCCGCCGGGGTCGCGAACCAGTACGTTCAAAATGGAGCGAGAATTCTCCTGGTCGGGCAGTAATCCCAACAAGATGAGATCCTCGTCAAATCGGCTGTTTGAGACCATCAACCCGTCATGATTGATGGCGTACGTTTCACCGGTTTCTCCGACGCGGCCCAGTTGCAGAATGCGTGTGAATTCCCTGTCCGGGCGAATCTGCAATGCGAGTGCCCCAACGACTTGAAAGCTGGAATCGCGTATTGGGGCGCAGACGTACATGATCGGTTCGCCATTGCGCATGACGCCTGATGCCGATTTTAACGTCACATAGCTCGGAAACGGCGGACAAACAACCGTCTCACCGGACAGTGCTCTCATAAGGAAACTGTCGTACTCGGGGATTTCCACCATGCCGATGAGTGTTGGATAGGACGAGGAAAGAATTCGCTTCGACTTGTCGGCTACAAAAAAACCTATGTAACCGTGCGACGACATGGCAGGCGCGAGCTCTTTCTGCAGTTGCGGATGGAGCGACAAATCGGGAGGTTTCGCCGTCCCGTCTGGGGGGGAACTGGTTGAGTCGAGCAGTTTGTAGACCAGCTCGCGCACCTGCATATCGTTGGCCAGGGCTTGGGCGTTCGATTCCTGCACCTTGAACCAGTTCTCGAGCATTGCCGTTTCCACGGACAGGAGCGTTTGCAGTCCCGATTGAAGATTGTTCTTCATCGTCGATTCAATCGCGGATTGCACGGCATAGCCGACAATCGACAGCAAAACCACGGCGATGATCGGCCAGACCCAAATCTGCCTCCTCAGAAACTCTCCGGTGCGAGACGCAGTCTGCGAAACGCTCCGTTTGGCCCAAGTGAGATGAGCCTGCGGAAGGTTGCCGGACGATGAGAGACGTCCAAAAATCTTCAATCGATTCACGCGTGCCTGACCTCGAAATAACGAAACGCGATGTAATGAGAAGTGTGGCAGATATGCCCCGCCAGAGACGGGGGAGTCATTACCGTTCGCGGACAGTCGCTGCAGAAATCCCGCAGATTCATATTCCCACGCCCCCCAGGCCGGTTGCAAGCTGGGAGCATGGATACAGCCCCAGACCGAATCGCGATTTTCCGAGATTCTCCTGTAACATCCCTCCCCGCTTTCCGCTGAGCAGGTTGGCAGTGAGAGGATGAAGCAAAGGGAAACGACGACAAAGGAGGCCGGCCATGCCCGACGGATCTCGCAAACGCAGGCACTCGCCGAATGCAGCTAAACGTCGCTGGTACGCCGGTCACCGAGCGTCTCGTTTCTCAAAACGCTTCCTGGGCAACTGATACCTTCACCCACCCTACTTTCCGGTGTCGTTGCCGACGTTTCCACCCCTTCTCGAACCCACGGCTTTGCGGCCGTGGGTTTCTTTGTTTTGCCGCATCCGGCAATCAGAGGCTTCGGTTCACAGTGGGGCTCCACAGCTTACTGACGGTTTTCCTTGCGCATTGGCCGGGGTGTCCCCAAATGAGAACAGGCACAGCAGACCGGCCGGAAACGACATCCCTATAAAGGGTTACGCCGATTCCCGGCAGATCCCCAGAGCGGCGCTGAAACTGGCTCCCGTCGGTTTTCACCGGAAAAATCAAAAAACCTGTAACAGTTCACCAGGTTCTCCGCTTCGAGAGTCATCGGGACCACAAATCCACAACGAACCCCCAACGAAACAGGAGAACAACGATGAAACGCCTTTTCAAAACAGCCGCTTCCGTAATGACCATCGCCACTGTCACTCTGATGACCCACAACGCGATGGCAAAGGGCCACTCCTTCGCACAGAAATTCAACTCCTCGGGACAGACGCGGAGTTTGCAGTCGGCGAGCAGCTTCACTGGCAATCAAGCAATGAAGTTGAACACCACAAAGCTCAACAGCGGGTTGCAGTTGAACAACGCAGCGAACGTGAACAACACCGCGAAGTTCAAAGACCTTTCCAGGTTCAGCAACAACCTGACGAACATCAACAAGGGGAAGCTTCCGACCACAAGCCTTCCGACGTTTCCGACAGGCCCTCTGAACCCGGTGAAGCCACCGAAGGGTGTGCTTGATCCAATCGGACCCATTGGCCCGATTGGTCCTGTGAAACCTCCGAAAGATCCAATTGGACCTATCGGCCCTATTGGACCTATCGGACCCATCGGGCCCGTGAAACCGCCGAAAGACCCGATTGGACCCATTGGGCCTATCGGACCCATCGGACCGATCGGACCTGTGAAGCCTCCGAAGAACCCGTTCCCTCCGATCGGACCCATTGGGCCTATCGGACCCATCGGACCTGTGAAGCCTCCGATGGACCCGGGTGGACCGAGCAATCCTCCCAACAATCCGCCGATGGGTGGGGGAAATGACGATCATCATGGCGACTGTCACGATCATCACTGCTGGCATCCGTGGTTCAACTTCGGTGTCGGTTTGGGCAACAATTGGTGCTACGACGGCTACTCCTGCTACGGCAGCTATGGCGGCGCTCCGGTGGTGATTGAGCAACCGGTTGTCGTACAGCAGCCCGTGGTCGTGGAGCAAGGTGCGGTAACGGTCGAAGCGGCCAGCCTGACGAAGGTGCCGGTTGGTGCGACAATCACTCTGCATGGTAAGGATTTTGGCAAGGAGATGGGCCGAGTCGGCTTGCTATCCGGCGAACTGATGCTCGCGGCTCAAGTGACCAACTGGAGCAACGAAGCAGCGACACTTGTGGTTCCGCAACTGGCTCTGGCAGGTCCGGCGAAGGCCAAGTTCGTGGTGTTCCGAGCCGATGGCTCGGTGGCTAGTGAAGTTCCGTGTGAACTCGTCCTCAGCCAGATGAAGTAAAACCTGTCGGTTGCCGATAACACGGCAATCTGCACAACAGAGCGGCCGGGAGATCTTCTTGCGAAAGAAGCTCCCGGCCGTTTTCTTTTATCGAGTCGTCGAGCATTCGAAGACTCGGGACCGCTCAAACCTGTGCTTTGAGCATGCGTAATTCGCGGGGCAATGGGAAACTTACATGCTCCTCGCGAATGGTCTCATGCCGAACCACCGCCTGGTACTTCTCGACGAGATAATCGACGCACTCCTGCACGACGATTTCCGGAGCGCTGGCACCAGCGGTGATCAGCACGGTCTGACAGTCAACAAACCACTCGGGCCGCAACTCGTGCGCCCCGTCGATGAGGTAAGAGGGCTTGCCGCAAGACCGGCCGATTTCCATCAGCCGCCGGCTGTTCGAACTGTTCTGGCTGCCGAGTACGATCAGCACGTCGGCCCGTGGAACGAGATTGGTTACGGCTTCCTGGCGATTTGTCGTGGCGTAACAAATATCTTCCTTCGGCGGTGACGCGATTTGTGGGTAACGTTGCCTGAGTCGCGCGATGACCGCGCCGGCTTCATCGACGGAAAGGGTCGTCTGAGTCAGATACGCGACCTTTGCATCGACGGGAAAAGAAAGTTGATCGACCTCCTCGGCATTCTCGACCAGCGTGATGCTTTCCGGGGCTTCCCCCATGGTGCCGATCACCTCGTCATGACCTTCATGCCCAATGAGCACGATGTGGTACCCTTCGCGGGCGAACTTCAGCGCTTCGAGGTGCACTTTGGTCACCAGCGGGCAGGTTGCGTCGATCGTCTGCAAAGAACGCGCGCGGGCGGCGTTACGAATCTCCGGCGAAACGCCGTGCGCGCTATAAAGTAGAATCGAGCCGGTGGGAACTTCATCGACGCTATCGACGAAGGTGACCCCCTGTCGCGTAAATCGTTCCACGACGTACTTGTTGTGGACGATCTCATGATAGACGTAAATCTCGGAACCGAACAACCGAATCGCCTCGTCGAGGCATTCGATGGCCATGTTGACACCGGCGCAAAAGCCGCGCGGATTTGCCAGGAGGATTTCCATTCGCGTAACCGGCCTCAGAAAAATCGCGGGAATCGAACACGTAACCGCTCACGCTATTCTATGCGGCCAGTCGCCCTCATTCCACCGTCACGCTCTTGGCGAGATTCCGAGGACGGTCAACGTTGCAGCCCCGCAGCAGCGCAATGTGATAGGCCAGCAGCTGCAACGGCACGGCCGTCACCAAGGGCTGCAGGAACTCCTCGACCTCGGGGACGTAAATCACGTCGTCGACCAGTTCGGCCACTTTGTCGTCCCCTTCGCAGGCAACCGCAATCACCGGTCCGCCCCGCGCTTTGATCTCCTCGATGTTGCTCATCACCTTGGGATAAATGCCGCCGCTGGGAATCAGGAAGACGCTCGGAGTTTGTTCATCGACCAGGGCGATCGGCCCGTGCTTCATCTCGGCGGCGGGGTAACCCTCGGCGTGAATGTAGCTGATTTCCTTCAGCTTGAGCGCCCCTTCCAGTGCGACCGGAAAGTTGTACAACCGGCCGAGGTACAGGAAGTTGTTCATGCCGTAATATTTTTCGGAGACCCTCCGCACGGCGTCGTGACACTTGAGCGTCCTGCGAATGACCTGCGGCATGGCGCGCAGACTTTCGATCATCCGCTGCCCCGCCGGGTGCGACAGATGCCGCATCCGACCGAGAAACAACGCCAGCAAAGTCAACGTCGTCACCTGTGACGTGAAGGCTTTTGTCGATGCCACGCCGATCTCCGGCCCGGCGTGCAAATAGATCCCGCCGTCCGCTTCGCGGGCGATCGTCGAGCCGACGACGTTGCAGATCGCGAGCGTCGGGTGCCCCTTCCGTTTGCATTCGCGCAACGCAGCCAAGGTGTCGGCCGTTTCCCCCGACTGAGTGATCGCGAAGATCATGGTGCGATCGGGGATGGGAGGATTGCGATACCGCAATTCGCTGGCGTACTCAACTTCAGTCGGAATTCTGGCAAACTCTTCAAGGAGGTATTCGCCGACCAGTCCCGCATGCCAGCTCGTGCCGCAGGCGGTAAGCACAATCCGATCAATCCGTCGCAACTGTTGCGGGTCGAGATTCAGCCCGCCGAATTTCGCGGTCCCTTCCTCGTCGTCCAACCGGCCGCGAAGCGCGTTTTCGATCGACTGCGGCTGCTCGTAAATCTCCTTAAGCATGTAATGCTCGAACTCCCCCAGTTCGACATCGGTATTCACTTGATCGAGAGTGTGAATCGACGGCGAGAGGGGGCCGGCGTCGCGATGCAGCAGCTCGATGCCGTCGGGTCGAAGCAGGACGAGCTCGTGATCCGAAAGATACACAACCTCATCCGTGTGGCCGGCGAGTGGTGCGGCATCGCTGGCCAGAAAATACTCGCCGTTCCCCACACCCACCACCAGCGGACTGCCGACGCGGGCCGCCAGTAGAAAGTCCGGAAAATCCCGGAAGAGGATTGCCAGCCCGTATGTTCCCTTCAGCTTCTTCAGCGCGAGCTTCACTGCTTTGACGCAGGTGCGCGCGTCGGGAGTCGATGTTGCCAGCCGCGTCTGCTCGGCGAGATGATGCGCAATCAGGTGCGCGATCGCTTCGGTATCGGTCGCGGTGTGAAAGACGTAACCCAACTCCTGCAGCTGCTCGCGAAGCGACGTGTAATTTTCAATCACACCGTTGTGGACCAGCACAACCTCCCCATTGCCGCCCACGTGCGGATGCGAATTGGTATCGGTCGCGGCTCCATGCGTGGCCCAGCGCGTGTGGCCGATGCCGAGCGATCCGTCCATCGGCTGTTCTTCCAGCAGCCGTGCCAACTGCTCGACGCGCCCCGCCCGTTTACGGATGGCGATCTCCCCATTGTTCCAGAGGGCGATGCCGGCACTGTCGTATCCGCGATACTCCAGCCGGTGCAGTCCTTCGAGCAGCAGTTCCGCTGCCGGCCGATGTCCGATGTAGCCCACGATCCCACACATCGTGCCGGCCTCCTTCGTAAAACGGGGCAAGAGTGCAAGGCGGGGAAAGTTACATCATCCGCCAACATGGGTCAATCCGGCATACGTCACTACCGAAAGGTTTTGGAGCGACATTGCTCGTTGGCTTTCGATTCTTCCCTCTAGACGCAATTTCCCCTTTGTGCCAAACTCCGCCCCCCGATACGGTTCGGGCCGATTGCGCCCGTCCGTCTGAGTGGCGCGGTCCGCCGCATGTCACTCCAAATGTCACTTCCAGACCCGGACTGTCGATGAGTATTTCGATCGTCATCCCAATCTACAACGAGCTGGAGAACATCCGGCCGATGCACGCCGCGCTCGACGACGCGCTGCGGGCAATCGACCGCCCCTGCGAAATCATCTTCGTTGACGACGGCTCGCGCGACGGATCGCTTGATGAGCTCGCAGCGCTTGCCCGACACGATTCGCGCGTCAGGGTTCTGGAACTCCGCCACAACTTCGGACAGTCCGCCGCGATGAGCGCCGGCATTCAGGCCGCGACGGGTGACGTGATCATCACCATGGACGGCGACCTGCAGAACGATCCCGCCGATATTCCGTTGCTCCTGGCGAAAATCGACGAAGGGTACGACCTGGTCCACGGTTGGCGGAAGAATCGGCAAGACACCTTCATCAACCGTCGGCTGCCATCGATCATCGCGAACCGCATTATCTCGAGCGTGACCGGTTTCCCGGTGCATGATCTCGGCTGCACGCTCAAAGCCGTTCGCCGCGAGGTCGCGCAGGAAGTCCATTTATACGGCGAAATGCACCGTTTTATTCCGATTCTCGCGCATTGGCGCGGCGCGAGATGCGCCGAGATCGTCACGCGGCATCACCCGCGCCGGTTCGGCCAGTCGAAGTACGGGATCTCGCGGACGCTCCGCGTGATTCTCGATCTGATCACGATCAAGTTTCTGATTCGTTATCTCGGCTGCCCCATGCGGTTGTTCGGGACGGCCGGGTTGGTTTGCGGGGCCGTCGGCGGGCTGTCAGCCGGCACAACCCTCTGGATGAAAGTGCAAAGCAACGTTGACATGTCAGGCAATCCGCTGCTGCTGCTGTCGGTTTTCTCGATGATGGTCGGCGTGCAACTCTTCGGACTGGGAATGCTCGCTGAGCTTGGCGCGCGCATTTATTACGAATCGCAATCCAAGTTCCCGTACGCGGTCCGGCGGGAGCTGCATTTCGAGGCGAAACAACACGACTCCGCGGAACCGGTGGTCGCTCCGCTCCGCCGCGCGGCTTGAACTCACGGCGACATCGACAAGGACGTAACAGATCCGCATGACTCAACGATATGCCATACCGGAGTAACACCTCGGCCGGTCGCGATTACTTGGGGGGACAACATGACACGGACGTCATCGCACAACGATTCCGCAAACCAACCACCGACCGCTAATTCAGCCAACTCGGCGAGAGCATTGTTTCGCCGCTTTTTCCCGGCAGCCATGTTTCTGCTTGGGGTCTTCGCCCTGTTCTTCGAGCTGGGAGATTGCCGGTCCCTCGGCTCGCACGAGGCGTACATCGCGGTGCCGGTGCGGGAGATGCTCGAAACGGGGGATTTCATCGTCCCGAGATTCGGCGGATTGCCGCGTCTTGAAAAACCGCCGCTCGGTTATTGGGTCTGCGCCGCCTCCGCCTGGACACTTGGTGAATTGAGCGAGTGGACGCTCCGGATACCGGCGGCTCTCTCCGGCATTGCATTGGCGATACTCATGGGAATCTGGGCGAAACGCTGGTACGGTTCGCATGCCGGATGGGGAGCAGCGATTGCGCAGTTGACGGCAGTTTATGTGATCGTCTACGCGCGCAAGGCCGAAGTCGACATGCTTCTCTGCCTGTTGACCACCTCGGCCATGTTTCTGATCGCTCATCAATCCCCCGAGGAAACCGGCCGAAAAGGGTTCATTCGCTGGATCGGTATTTATGCGCTGCTGGCGGCCGCGTGGATGGCGAAGTTTCATTACGGCGTGGCGATGATTCTGGCACCCGCGATCACGTTTTACGTTCTCCGCGGTCGTTACCGTCAATTCCTGCAGATGTTGAATCCGGTGGGGCTGTTCCTCATAGCCGCTGCCGCGCTGATCTGGCCGTACCTCGTCATGCAACAGGTTCCCGAAGCGATGGAACTCTGGAAGCAGGAGACCGTGGGCCGCGCGACGGGAGAACTCGGCTACAAGCCGGTCTGGTTCTATCTCCCTCCCATCCTGTGGATGATGCTCCCCTGGACGCCGTTCGCCTTGGCAGCCGCTCCTGCGAGCCTGCGACGCGCCTGGCGTCCCGACTCTTCCAAGGACCGTTCGTTCTGGAAACAGCTGCGCGATGGCGATGCACGGGAGCAGTTTCTGTGGGTCTGGTTCTTCGTTTCGCTCTGCGTCGTCACGGTCCAGGCGAACAAGCACCGGCATTACATCATGTCGGCGCTTCCTTTGTTCTCGTTACTGGCCGGCCAGCGGTTTGCCGAGCTGGTCGAATGGTCTCAAGCCGGCCGTAGATTGCTGAAGAAACGAGTGGCCATTCCTCTGACAGTTGCCTGCCTGGCGTTGGCAATCGGCACGCCCATCGTTCTCAGCCAACGAGACTTAAATCTGCCGGTCGTGCCGAGCAGCGTTGTGGCTGTCATCGCGGGGCTGGGAGCCTGCGTTGCGGTCTGGCTGATGGTTTTCCAGAGGAACACGTTGTCGGCCTGCACGGCCGGACTGGTCTTTATGGGGTGCCTCATCGGCGTGCATGGCTGGATATTAAGACACAGCGATCATCGGATGCCGTTCAGCGATTTCGCCCAGATTTTGCGCGAGGGATATTCCGACGACCGGGAAATTCTTGTGTACCGGATGGGATATCACTCGATGATGTTTTACATGGAGCCCCCGGTTACCCGGATCGACACCTACAAACATCTCGCCGAGCGATTACAGAAAGATGGGTCCGAACTCGTTGTCGCGTTCGAACCAAATCTGGCCGAGTTGAAGAAATTGGGTAACATCCGCGACCTGAAGGTGCTCGATCTGACCGATCGGGGTGAGTCACTGACGGAATACCCGATCCATTTGGTCGAGTTGACCCCCTTGCCCTCCGTGCAAGCACGGAAGGCAGCGGAACCGGAAAGTGCTCCGCAAAAACTGACCAACGCTATCGACGCGCAACGGGACGAGAGCCAAACCCGGTAGCCCCATCTCACCCGTTTTCTCCGGGCTGCCACGCTTTTCTCGTTGAATCTGCAGTAGAAGAACCTCGGGTTCGCTGCAGATTCGACGCATGGTGCGGATGGTCTTGCGGTCCCGGCCCGAATTCATTACCTTCCCGCGTCTTTCCACGGGCCTACCCACTCGACGAATTCTCGATTCGACCTCTCCGGGACCAATCCCTTTCTCTCGCTCGGCAGGTCACTCCCAACTCGCTCGCTGATTGCAAGGAAGCTGTCATGGAACGATGCACCATCGTTCGATGGGGAATCGTCTTCTGTTTTTTGTGCTGTTCGGGCTGCTCGACAACCCGCGGCATGAACACCGCGTCATGGTGGCGCGGCAAGGATGCGACTGAAAAGACATCAGATGAAAAAGTCGCCTCCCGCAATCCCTTCAAACGGGATAACAAGAAGACCGATAAAGAAGACACTACTGAGGTGAAGCAGGTTGCCGCCGCTGACACCAAGAAAGATAAGAAAGAAAAGGCCGACAAGCCGACCGAACCGGCGAAACCGGGTGACTCCGCAACCAAACAGGTTGCGGCCAAGGACAAGCCCGCCGCGTCCAAGGTCACATCGCACGACGCCGAAACACTCAAGCTGATCGAAGAAGAATTGAAGGATCTTCCCCCCGCGGAGCGCGAGCGGCTTTACGCGGAATGGAAACCGCTCGATTCCGGTCTGGTCAAGCAGCTCATTCGAATCCGCCGCATGGTCCGGCAAACGACGCAGCAATCGCCGGCGCAGCAGATCGCTCAAAACGGCGCGGCCGGTGCGCCGGACCCATTGAAGGCGGGGATGTCCATCCAACCTCGTGGCCCGGAAGCGATGGCTGCGGGAGGTTCCACGCCACAACTGCAAACGGCCGGGCGTGCTCCGACGTCACAGCTAGGCATCAGCCCTTGGGGACAAACGGGAGATCCGAACGGATCGTCTCAATATGGCGCGATCGACACATCCCCAACAGCTGCGGGCGCAACGAGTCCGTACGGTTCCTTCAGCCCCGCCACTCAGCCGGGATCACCGATGCAAGATCCCCGCATCAATCTGGCGGCGGGTGGACCAAACGGAGCGGATGCACTCGGTTACCGACAAGATACGACGCTCCCCAATGGTTTTGGGACCATTCCGACGGCGTCACCCATTGGTGTTGCGCCGACGAACGGTATGTCAGGCAACGCCATGGCTAGCGTGGATCAGAATGCAATGACAATCACTCCTGGTCGACCCGGCCAACCAGGAACGGTGGCAAATGGAACGCAGCAATTCAGCGGCGCGGTCTCCAGCAATGGTGGTCCGCAGATTATCGCGGGGGGGGCTCCCGGTGGGTTGAGTCCGTATTATCCTCCCAAGCAGTCGGCGGCGGCGGCTTCTCCCGGGACGAGCGCAGCCGGTGGGAATATTCTCCCGGTCTCGGCGCAAACCGCGGGAGGACAACCGGGATACATCGGTGATCAGCCCGCACTCCCGAACGCGGTTCCGCAACCACAGAATATTACTCCGCAGACGACACAACAATTGCAGCCGCAGCCTTCTGGACTGTCGGCATTCGGCGTCGGACGTTTCTTGAACGGTGCCGCCAATAACCCCGCCCTGCCCTCCGCCGGCGGACACGTCAGCCAGGCTTCCGGCAAGTGGGCGGAAGATCTCCAGCGCGTCATCACCAGTGCCGCGGCGGATGTGTCGCAAACCGGTCCCGGTACAACGGAAGCCGAAAGACGATCGTATATCGAAAAGCATGTCTATCTGCGGATGCTGTTCTTAATGGCGGGCCAGCAAGTCCGGGCCATGGAGCCGATCCCCGGCATCGATCCCGGCGAGCAGGAATTCTGGCAGCAGATGTTCTGGGGGATGTCGAGCTATTTCGACGCCGCCGCAATTCCGGATGCCGCCGACCGTTCGACTCAAACCGCACTCCAGCTGCGTGGAGCATTGCAGCGCCTGCAGGAAAAAGCCCGGCTGGAGCTGCGTAACGTGAACTTCTGCCACAAGATTTCCAGCTTCGGCAATTACGAGCGCTTCCAGCGGGACGAGTTCAGCGCAGGGCAGCCGGTGCTGGTGTACGCGGAGGTCTCGAACTTCAAGAGCGACCAGACCTCCGACGGATGGTTCCGCACCGTGCTCAAGTCGAGCATCGAAATCTACAACAGTCGCGGGGAACTGATTCAGAGCATGCCCTTCCCGCCGACAGAAGACCTGTGCAAGAACCAGCGCCGCGATTACTTCCACAGCTATGAGTTCACGGTCCCGCAACGGATCGCGATCGGACCGCACGTGATGAAGCTCACCGTCGAAGACCAGATCAGCCAGAAGCTGGCTACTTACACGTTGAATTTCACGGTGAAGTAACACGCGGAAGTGCGGACGCTCCACGCGGGAGTCGTGTCATGCAGCCATTGCGGCGCGCCATCCGATTTTGCCTGCTGCCTCTCTGCTGCGGCCTGTCAATCTGCAGCGGGCTCTCGTGTGCGCCGGGCGCGAAGGATCGGGCCGCGAATGCCGAACTCGATGACAAGCATCTCCAGGTGATCCTGGAAACCTGCAAAACACCGCAAGAGCGTGAATACACCCGGTTCGCGTTTGAATTCGCTCAGGCACTCGTGACCGATGATTTTCAAAAGGCGTATCGCTCCGCCTCGAGTCATCTTCAGACGGATCAGACTCTGGAACAATTCGAGGCCGCCGAGAAGAAATCGCGGGAGATGTTTGGAGTTCCGCTGAGAATCTTCGCCGGCAGCGTGAACACGAATCCTCTCGATCTGGCCGGCCCGATGAAGCAGGCCGCCGGAGAAACAATGCTCGCTGCCAGCCAGCGGCAAGTGTCGGCGATCCGCGCGGTCGGCGAAATTCCTGACGACGTCCCGATCAACATTCGCAAGGCAAGTGTGACGCTC
>CAZVJA010000136.1:0-14083 GCA_964626885.1 uncultured Planctomycetaceae bacterium
ACCTGGCCGTGACCGGCGACCCTGATCAGTCGATTTACGGTTGGCGCGGCGCGATCCGGTTTGGAACCGCCTTGGTAATCGTTGCGGCGGCCCTGGTCGGCAGTCTGATCTTCACATCGGTCGATGCACTCTCTTTCCGGCAGCAGACGTTGGACCTTGTGCAGTGGGATGCCCTCTCGTTCGGAAACCGGGAGTCGCCCGGTTTCTGGCAGGCTGACATGAATTACTATCGCATTCCGGTCTTCGTGGCCTTTTTGGCTTTGACCACCGCCCTCACCATCTGGCCGATGAAGAAGAACTTCGAGCATCTGATTGCACATTCGACGGCGATTGTGGTTGGGACGCAATTCTGGTTCCCGCTCCAGGGGGGGATCTACCTCCTCTGGTATCTGCCGCTGCTTTTGGTAGTCGTGTTCCGTCCCGTGCTGTCGCATCTGCTTCCACCGGAACTGGTGAACATGGCGCAAGAGGATGGACAGGCAACACCCCCTGCGCAGCAGGAACTGGTCAGCAGCGGCTCCCCCACCCAGCGGATGTTCCGCTAATCGACCGTCTGGCTGGCAAACGATGTGAATCGCCGAGCAACCTACTCGTCCGGCAATTGCGCCGGGCTCAGGCCGACGTCGACAATGCTGCATGCCATGATGACGTTGATCCCCAGTTCCTCCCCGCGCCGGAGGATCTCAGGGCTTTCGCTGCCAGGGTTGAACCAGACTTCGCGGGCCCCCTTCCGCGCAATCTCATCCAACAGCGATAGCCCCACCGCCGGCGGCAGGTAAACAGTGATGCGGTCGAGGCGCTCGACCGGTACCGCCTCCAGCGTCGGATACGATTTCAGCCCTTCAATCTGGTCCGCCTTTGGATTGACTGGATAAACGTCGTATCCTTGCTGCAAATGCGCGCGGACCGACTTGTTGCCGAACTTGCGGCGGTCGGTACTGGCTCCAAGAACGGCGACGGAGGGCATGGGTGGTTGATGGTGAAGGGTTGAGAGTCAGAGTCACCGCGCAGGATGATCCGCAGTCGAGAGAACCCTTGCCAATTATTTTCCCACTTTGAGTTCACTCACGAAAGTGTCGTAGTTCTTCTGGATCTGCGCTTGGGTCGGTGCGTCTCCCGACGTCACGCGGACGCGGTACTTCATCACCAGAGATTTCTCCGGCGTGACTGTCGTCTTGAAAAACGCCCCGAAGCGGCCGTAGGGTCGCTCGGAAAAGAGGGACGGCTTCGGTAGTGACGGATCCTCGAAGTATTCGATGGTATAGCGGTGCTGGCCGAGGGGATAAGTCATCGCCAGCCAACCGAGATTGATGTGCCGCGGTGGATCTCCCGTGTCGTCGACCTCGTGGGCATCGGGTTCCTGCGTAAATCCCTCGGGACGGATATAGCGGGCACTTTTCTGTTCCGCCACTTCGTTCGCGGCGCGGAACTGAAAACCCGCATGCTGCCGGTCGCCGTCAAGCTGAACTTCCCCCCGCTTGCTTTCGAGCTTTGTTCGCCAGTCGATCTGCCAGCCGAGCGCATCGCGAGCGGAAAGTTTCTCCCCGGCGATGATCGGCGAGACGTCGACCGTGCGTGTTTCGACAATCACTGGTTTACCCTCCGTGTCGTTCCAATGAATTTCCGCGGTCATCAGGCCGTGCTTGACGTCCCCTTTCATTTCGAGGAATTTCACGTGCCGCTGGTGGGCGCCCTTCGTGCAGTGCCAGGAATCGATTTCCTGCCCTTCAAATTTGGTGCGCCGCCACCCGACGAATAACCCGCGGTGATGCGGAAAGAGCCCACCGGCACCGTTCGTGATGATCTGGTCTGTTCCCGGTCCGAAGACATGGTGAAAGACCTTGAACGTCTCTTTCGTCCGCTCGGGGGTGGAAGTGTCGTAAGCGTACATGTACCGCAGAACCGGGTGGCTTCCACACCTCAAGTCAGCGGTACCTTCACTGGGATGATTGTCCCAGGAGAACTCGTCCGCGAGGCTGATTCCCTGCAATCCACAGAGAAGAACGATCGACAGAAATGCCCCGCGAGCGAACCACGTTGTCGCGAAATGCATGGAAAGCGGACGAGAACCCAGTTCGGCGATCATCGGTGCACGGGCTCCAAATCTGGAAGGATTGAGAATCGGACAATCGTCGCCATTGTACCGATTTCTCGCAGACCGTGCGTTGTCAGGCCGCCAAATAGACAAAAGTGCCGTTTTGGGAAATTGGCAGAGCGCAGTTTATCGCCGTTCGTTGACCGTCGATCGGCGTATCCCAGACGCCGGTACCACACTTCCCGAACCGTAGGTCGGAATGGGGACGGGATTCGCCGTATTGCCGATGCTCAGCGGCTCGGTCGAAATCGGCTGAGCGCTCATCGGATCGGCCGATGGGGTGGGAGCGGAGTTTTCGGAGGCGATGGGGGCGTAGGTTTGCGGACCGACCGGCGACCGCAAGCCAAGGCTGGCGATCTCGGCCTTCAGCGCTGGTTTGAGTTCTGCTCGTTGGCCCTGCTCGGGTCCGGAAATCAACGTCACATCATCCACGACGAACCGCGAACCCTCCTTCGTGAGCATAACCCGAGCGCCGAAGCGTTCGTCGCCGTACGTAATTTGTGCCTCGGTGTCGGATTGATGAATCCCCGTCAGTGGCGCCTCGAAGTACGCCAATGCCGCCTGACTGAACTGCGGTACCCGGCTGGTTTGTGTCCAGACCATGCGGTTGAAGTCTTTCGAGGAGACCGTTTGCAGGAATTCGATCTGCGGCATATGCGTGGCCGCTTCAGGGCGTGCGGTGCGCAGGCTCAACACCAGGTTCTGCACCGGCAGGGTGAGTTCCAGCGTGGTCTTAAGCGAGTTTGGGCGGTCGAGTACCGGCATGAGCACGTCGTCCACGGCGACGTGCCCCGACCAGTCACGCAATACGTAGGCCAGCACTCGCGTTCCTTGCTGAACGGTGATTTCGACGACCGCTCCGTGATAATTGGTTGAGAGGATCTGCGGCGGAACCGATTCGATTTCGGGAATTCGCAACTCGGCCATCCGCCGTGTGTCGAGTTTCTCCCAGACGCGCTGATTGAAATCGGTTGTGGAAAGTAATCGCACACGGTCGAGATCACGACGGATGAGTGCTTCACTGAACAGCTGCATCACCGCACGCGACGTAAACACTGTTGCCAGCCGTTTCTCTTCCGCGCCGTCGAAAACCGTGACGTCGCTGACAAGATACTTGGCGGGGGTTTCGGCATCCGCTTCGCCATTTTGTCGATCGAGAGAGATTTTGAGCATCTCCGAAGGTTCGCGGATGATGAACTCGGCGGTTTTGGAGGCGACATGCACCTGGTCGCTCTCGAAAGTCTTGGGCATCGCCGACAGCGGGAATGTTTTCAGGTCGCCGGCCTTCAAGCTTTTGTCGAACAAGGTGCCGGTACAACATTTTTGCAGTGTGTGCTTGTCGGCGGATTGGTAGGCATTCAGAAACTGATTGACGGCCAGCAGCACTCCGGCCGTTTTGATTACCGATTGGACGTCCCCTTTGTTCCCTTTGGTCTCATGCCTTGCGTCGACCACTTTCCAGTGGTCGTTTCTCAATCGATAAACAAGCACGAGATCGCCATCCGTGCGACTTAATTTGACGACCGCATCGCTGCCATCGAGATGTGCTTCCGGCTTCAATTTTGACGAGGAGGATTTATTGCCGGCGACGTTTCTCGCGAGGTGCTTCAGTTGATCCGTGGGAAGTTCGGTCAGCAGCTTTGCGGATTCGGGAGTCAGTGTTGCGAGGATCGCTCCGCGATCTCCTTTCTCCCAAGCCGCGAGAAATTCCCGTACGGACAGAAGCAGATCCATCTGCTCGGTGACGCTCTTGGCGGCGGTTACGTCTTTTTTGTTTTGCTTGACGATTACGTCGTCAACAACCCACTTCCCTTTCTCATTGTCGCGAGCCAAGCGGTATTGCAGCTTCTTCATGCCCGATTCGCCGACCGTGACCGTCACGAGTTTTTCGTGATCGGAAACGTCTTCCACTTTGACGATTTCGGTTTTCAGATTCTTACCATCCTTCGAGTCGGGATAGAGCCGAAGGATTTTAAGATCGTCGATCGCCTCCGATCGCCGGAGCGCTTTCTCCTCGAAGGGAGTGGAAGTCGCCGCTTTGAGTGCCGCGAGATCTTCCTTTTGCATCGCCTTCGTGAAATGCGCGATGGCCTGCGACTCGACGAAATGGGCGCAACCCTGCCCCAGTAACGACAAACAGAGGGCCGCGCACAGGGCCCGCGCAACACGAAACATCGTCACCCTCCCGGACCGAAAAGACCGGCCGAAAAGTGCGAACCAACGGAATTTATTTGAGGGAGAGGAGAGAGAGTCGGTGAGAGGTCGGCCTTCTCGCAGATTTCCCAATTCCGGTCAAGACCGATCGCCCGCCCCGCGAATTCCAGGTAAATCGCGAAAATCCGCGAACATCAGCCTGTCGAGGAGGTCTATCTTGCGGGAGAATCAGCGGCTGCCCTCGTCCCGAGGCTCGCGAATCTGGTTGCAGAACGCTCTGAAAGCCCAGGAATTCTTGAAAACACGCGGTCCGTGAAACCACCTGTGTCACCGTTGAGAACTGAGCCGGTACATGCCCGAAATCCCCCACGATTGGTTCACCGACGAATCCTTCTGGGAAGCTGCCTTTCCATTCCTGTTTCCCGAAGCGCGCTTCGCCCACGCAATCACGCAGGTTGACAATGTGCTGAAACTTGCGGGGACTGAGCCGGAATCGCTGCTCGATCTTTGCTGCGGACCTGGGCGGCATAGCATCGAATTTGCCCGGCGGGGGCTGGACGTGACGGGGGTCGACCGAAGTCCGTACCTGCTCAGCAAGGCACACAAAGCGGCGACCGAAGAACAGCTCGACATCGAGTGGATCGAGCAGGACATGCGAGATTTCCGCAGGCCGGAAAGCTTCGATCTGGCGATCAACCTGTTCACATCGTTCGGTTACTTCGAGGACGACGCGGAAAATCTCGCGGTGCTCCGCAATGTGTACGACAGCCTGAAGCCGGGCGGCACGTTCGTCATTGACACGCTGGGCAAGGAACCGCTTGCGCGGATCTTCGAACCGATGCGGGTGCAGGAAGTGCCAGGCTCCGGTTGGATGATTCAGAAAGCGGCCATCATCGACGACTGGAACCGAATCTTCGTCGAGGTGCTGCTCGTCGGCGAGGAGGGAACTTCATCCCATGGCTTCCGGCACTGGCTGTATTCTGGCCGGGAGATGAAGGAAATGCTCCGCGGTGCGGGATTTGCGGAAATTCAGCTCATGGGCAATCTCGGCGGAAGCCCTTATGGTTCGGAAGCCGACCGGCTCGTCGCAGTCGCGCGAAAATCGTGACTCGCTAAGAACTGACTGGCTGTGTGTTAATTCGCTCGCAGGACATTATTTCGCGCTCCCGTTGCGCCGTTTGAAGGGGTAGAACCAGACGCCGTAGGGGAGAAAGCGGACCGGCAGCGGTTTGCTCAAGCGGCACGGATTGCGCAGACGCCAGCCATGTTTTCCCGCCACCAATGCACGCGGCAGGCAAGCGTCGGCTGCGTCGCTGGAAGTGCAGGGACGCGAATCGAGAATTTCGACGGTCCCCACGAGAACGCCCAGCGGAAGTGTTTCGATCTCAATACCGTGCGTTTTCGCTGCTTCACGTGCAGCGGGATGATCTGACACTTTCTTCGATGAATACAGATAAATCGTTCCGCGGCGGGCCGTGCCGAGGGAGCGAACTTCCACCGTCTTGATGCCCCGCAGTATCAGCTCCAGCCACGGCTGTCGGATTCCCAGGGCGATCAGATCAGGATCGGGAGCATCGACAGGCATGCACGAAGACTCGGTTTTGCAGGAAATCGGGGCGGTCCACGAAACGGTGGGCGTTATTTCCCTTCCAGCGCCCTCTGCATATCGGCCACGAGATCGTCCGGATGCTCGATGCCAATGGAGACACGCAGCGTCTTTTCCGTGATGCCTGCTTCGCGACGGGCTTCGAGGGTCATCGACGCGTGGCTCATCGTCTCCGGATACTCGATCAGCGATTCGACGCCGCCGAGCGACTCGGCGAGTTGGAACAGCTTCGTGCTGTTCAGCACGCGCTCTGCCACGGGACGTCCCTTCTTCACGTCGAAGCTAAGCATGCCGCCAAAGCCATACTGTTGCCGCTTCGCCAGTTCGTGGTGAGGGTGGCTTGGCAGTCCCGGGAAATAGACCCGTTCGACCTCGGGGTGCTTCTCCAGCATTTTTGCGAGCGCCATCGCGCCCCGCTGATGCGCTTCCATGCGCGGGCCGAGCGTCTTCACGCCTCGCAAGACCAGCCAGGCATCGAAGGGAGAACAGGCAAGGCCGAGCGCGTTCACGATATAACCGACCCGTTCCGAATTCTCCTTATCGCGCGTGACGACGCAGCCCCCCACCACGTCGGAGTGCCCGTTGAGATACTTGGTTGTCGAATGAATGACGATATCGACGCCATGCTCAAAGGGTCGTTGTAGACAGGGGGAGAGAAAAGTATTGTCGGCAATGGTAATCACACCCGCTTCGCGGGCGATCTTCGACATGGCCGCAATATCGACGAGATTCAGCAGCGGATTGCTCGGCGTTTCGATCCAGATGCATTTCGTCGCGGGAGTGATCGCCTGGCGGACGTTCGCGGGATCTCCCATGCGGACGAACGAGAACTTGATTCCCATTTTCGTAAAGACATCGGCGAACAGACGGTACGTACCGCCGTAGATGTCGTGCCCGGCGATGATGTGATCTCCCGGCTGAAACAAATGCATCACCGTGGTAATGGCCGACATTCCGGTCGACGTCGCTCGGCAATCGATTCCCCCTTCGAGCGACGCGATGTTTTCTTCCAGCGCCCGGCGCGTGGGGTTGCCGCTGCGTGTGTAGTCGTAACCCTTGTGGGTTTTGAGATCATCCCAGCGGAAGGTGGAAGTGGGGTAAATCGGGGTGGTGGCACTGTTGAACGCGGTATCTTTATCGACACCGACATGGACGCAACGAGTCTCGAATCGCATGGGATCATTCCGAAATAGCAGAACGTGAAAGTCGCGACGAAGTCCCGCACAAGCGAACAGTGCGAACCGGTTCGCGGCGGAAGATTTCAAGTGTAAGCAACCGCTTTGTCCGACACAACGCGTCGGAATGCGGTTCACACGGCACATGAAAAATGCCCGCCGACGGTCGTCAACGGGCATGGGGGAATGACTTCAATCGTATGCCGGGTCGGTCAGGCCCGGGCGTAATCGAACAGCGGCGTCGTCAGGTACCTTTCGCCGGAGTCCGGGAGGACGACCACGATGGTTTTTCCCTCGCTCTGCGGGCGGGCCGCGATTTTCAGTGCCGCAGCCATGGCCGCCCCGCAACTGATGCCGCAGATGATTCCTTCCTCTTTGGCAATCCGCGGTGCCAGTTCGAATGCTTCTTCATCCGTCACTTGGACGACTTCGTCAACCACCGACATGTCGAGGATGTCAGGCTTGAAGCCGGCGCCGATCCCCTGGATCTTGTGCTTGCCGGGAGAGCCTCCCGAGAGGACCGGGCTGTTGACCGGTTCGACGGCGACTGACCAGAGAGGATGCTTCTTATCGTTCTTGATGCACCGTGACACCCCGGTGATGGTGCCTCCAGTTCCCACGCCGGCGACGAAGATGTCGATCTTCCCGTTGGTGTCGTCCCAGATCTCCGGTCCAGTGGTTTTCTGGTGGATCTCCGGGTTGGCTGGATTCTTGAACTGCTGCGGCATGAAAAAGTTTTCTTGCTTCGAGAGTTCTTCCGCCTTGGCAATGGCCCCTTTCATGCCGTCGGCGCCCGGAGTGAGGACCAACTCCGCTCCGAAGGCTTTGAGCATCATTCGACGCTCCATCGACATCGTCTCCGGCATCGTGAGGGTCAGAGGGTAGCCACGCGCGGCGCAGACATATGCCAACGCAATGCCGGTATTCCCGCTGGTCGGCTCGACGACATGCATGCCCGGCTTCAGGGCGCCGCGCCGTTCAGCATCCCAGATCATCGCGGCACCAATGCGGCATTTCACGCTGTACGCGGGATTGCGCCCCTCAATCTTGGCGAGGACCGTGGCCTTCAATCCTTTGGTCAAACGGTTGATGCGCACCAATGGAGTGCGCCCAATGGTTTCGGAATTGTCTTTGAAAATTGGCATCGTGACGTTCCCTCATCTGCAGTGAAGGTGGAGGTCGGTTCACTAGGTCGGGAGCGCGTATTATTAAAGATCGCCCCGCCGACCGCAATGCCACACAATGCAGAGATGAGTTGAATTCATGAGGGAAACCACGCAAGCCTTCGCGACCGGTGGGGGGGAAACTCATTAGTTCCCTTGAGACCTGGCAGCAGCCCACGCACCCGCGGATCTCAGCGAGACTCCGGCGATCGGCGGTACCGACGCGGCGTCATGTTGCGGGCATCGGACTCACTGGCGACTTTCCCGTCCGCCGCCATCGTGCCGGCTGCGTTTCCTGCACGACGAGCAGGTGCCTGACCGGGATTGTTTGTATCCGGCCGTCGCGCGATTCGGGCTTCGAGAAGTTCCTCGGGCGAGTCGCTCGTCGCGGCATCTGTTTTAACCAGACCTCGACGTTGCGAATTGGGCTTGTTCTCCGCACAGGGATCAAACGAAATCGAGTGCATCGTCGGTTTCGGCTGACGACGGATTTCCCCGGTCAAGTAGCCCACGAATTTTGAGCTCGCCCGATTGATGACGACAACACGACTGGCGGCGTTCGGCTTGTCGAGCGGTCGGATGATACAAATGACCTCCGCCTCGCCGACGTCGCTCGCACGCCGCTCACTGCCGGCCGGTTCTTCAGAGTCCACACCAGTTCCACTACCTTCCGCGGAGCGACGAGCGTGCAGTTCCTCGAGTTCTGATTCGATCGGACGTCTCTGGTCGTTGATGTCAGAGTCGGCCGCGCCCCGTTCTCGGTTCTTTGCCGCGTCAGAGACCGCCACCAGATCGGCGCGATCGGCCGGTTGCGATTCCGAACGTTGCTCCGCGAGTTCTTCGCCGCCGTTTTCGGCCCCTTCGATCAGGTGCGACAACTCCGCTCGCTTCAAGAGAGCATGCACGCATGGCAAGCCGGCATAGATGCCGCGCTGATCTTTTTGATCGGCGGCGATGCAGACACCAATGATTTCGCCGGCGGTGTTGAACAGCCCCCCTCCCGATCGTCCTTGAATCGGCACGCCGGTGCATTCGATGTTACTCGGGCCGAGATAGCGGTTGAGAGCCGTCACCTTCTGCTTTTGTTCGGTCGGAGGATCGCCCCCTCCGCAGCCGATGCAAGTGACTTGATCCGCTTTGCGAACGCTTCCGCCAACAGGGGCGATTTTCACGGCGGGGACTTCCGACGCCGTCGGAATGGCGATCAGCCCGACGTCGGATTCCGAATCGAAATCAATGAGTGTCGCGACGTACGGTTCCGCACGTTCGCCGTCGAACAAGTCGACTTCAATGGTCGAATCCTTTTTGAGCTGACGAAAAATGTGTCCGCAAGTGAGAATAATTGTCCGCCCCGCTCGGCTTTCGATAACCGTCCCCGAACCGAAATTGATTCCCTCTTTGTCCTTCACCCTGATCCGTGTGCTTGCCGGAAGGGGACCAGACGGGCGCTGAGCCGCCGGCTTAACTTCACGGTCGTCGCTGTTGGCTCGGATCACAGTTTCCGATTCGGTGCCCGCCGACACGAGCGGATCATCGATTGAGACCTCCTTTTTTTTCCGGAACAACGGCGGGAGAGAGGGGAGTTGGAAAATCGACTTGGTCGCGGATTTCGAAGATTTGCCATCCGCGACGGTTGTGGCCCCTTGGACGCGAATCTCCCTTTGTTTTTCCGGTGGTTTTTCGGCGGGCGGGATCATCGCCAACATCTGCCGCAACCGGGCTTCTGAAGTCACTCCAACTTCTCGATCGACAACCTTTCCGTCGATGACCAAAACAAAAGCAGGAATTGGTCGGACCCCATATCGCTGGGCCATTTCGGGCTGTTGATCGACGTCAATCTTCCGAACCGGGAACCCTTCCCGCTCCAGACGGGCCACAATCGGGCTCATTTGCTGGCAGGGGCCGCACCATGTGGCCGAGAAGTCATAGAGCACACCTCGAGGGGTGGCTTCAGGAGTGGCGTTGAACGATACAACCGAGAGGAGAAGCAGGGCGGTTGTCGACATATGTAGGCCAGGCCTCCTTGCCTGAATTTGTAATTTTGCCAATTCTGGCGTCGAAACTTACAAGGCACGGCTGAGGGCGATCCTTGCACTTTCAGCCGCCTCTTCTCCCTAAGTCGTTTATCAGAGAATGCTTTAGCTCGCCGGCACCACTTTACGGCCTCCCCTGGTTCTTGCTGTTTCTTTCACCTCCAGCAGTACCGCAGACGTCGTTCCAAACTGGCAGAATCTGCCGGTTTCTTTCCGATCCCGCGAGATTCCGTGGTTCTAGGTAAACCTTGAAGGCGAGGGTTCGACCAATTTGACGGTGGTCCAGCAGATACTCGCAATGGTGTACTTTGGGACTGCGGCACCGGTATAATGTGAGACCCACCTGAATAGTTATGGTCGTCGCAAGTCGGTAGTGCTATTGAGTCCCCCGTTATTGCGGTAACTCCAAGTCACGCGGCGATTTGCCGGCCACCCCCAGCAAGAGCCGTTTCGCCTGCCGAGAAGTTGTTATGGCCCGCCCAAAGCTTTCCCGCCCCGGCCAGTCTGCAATGATCCGCTGGATTCTGGCGGCTTACGAGTTCTTCGCGTCCCTCAAGTTGGCGGTGATCCTGATTCTGGCCTTGGCGGTGGTGCTGGCCATCGCGACGTTCGTCGAATCGTATTATGGAACGGCCGCAGTGGGGTTCTTGATATATCACACCGCTTGGTTCGGCGGGTTGTTGGCCTTATTAGGGGTCAACGTCTTCTGTGCGGCTGCAATTCGTTACCCCTGGAAACGGCATCAAACGGGGTTCGTCGTCACGCACATCGGCCTGTTGACGTTGCTCGCCGGCTCCGCGATTACCGCGCGGGGAAGCCTCAACTCGCAACTGCTGGTCTATCTCGACGATATCGGGAAAGTTGCGATCGACAATGACCAGGCCGCCATCACGGTCAGCAATCTGCCGGGGCGCGTGGAGCCGTTGACGGTTCGCTTCGCACCGGGACCGTTCAACTGGTCGGATCTAGCACCTTATCCCATCACTCGACGCATCAAGTCATTCGTCGGGCTCGATGATCCTTCACAAACATGGCAACACCCCCCTCAAGTCCTCTACGAGAACGAGGATGCCAAGCTCGAGATCGTCGATTTTTACGCGCGCAGCGAAGTTCATCAGACTCCGTATCTCGAGGTCTGGATGCGACAGCCGATCGCCGGGATCGACCGGCCGCTGGAACTCGAGTTCCGACCGGATCTGAACATGTTCTACGCTGAGTTTTCGAAGTTCCCCGCAGCCGAAGTAATGGCTTGGCATGCGAAGAAACCGGGCGATCTTAAGCCGTTTCAAGAATGTATTCCGGGACAAACCGTGGAAGGGGACGGCGCGGTCGCTCTGTGGGTGAGCGGTGAAATCCACACTTTGGCCATCGATTCGTTGCAAAAGTTGCGATCCGAGAAAAAGGCATACGAACTCAACGATCGTCTCTCGGTGGAACTTGTTTCATTTGCCGATCGCGCCGACATCCAGCAATTGACCGAAGGAAAGGGGTTGAATTCCATGACGGACCCATCCCAACAGGGATTCGGACCGGCCGTGGAATTGCTCGTCCGCGAGAAACAAGGAGAGAAAGAGGTCAAGCATCAGGTGATCTGCTTCGCGCACATGCCCTTCCTGCCGACCAAAACCTTGCCGGCCGATTTTCGGGCCGATTATTATCACCCGGGCATGTCCGGGCGAATCGATATTCTCATCGCTCCTGACAACACCTTTGCCTATCGTGCCTGGCAGGAGAAGCCGAAACGGGTCGTCGCAGCGGGAAGCATCGCACTCGGAGAAACCGTCGACACCTGGTCGATGGGTGGAGGCGAGAGCGTGATGAAAATGACCCTTAAACAGTACATTGAGAAGGGAGAGGACGGCCGTAACTTCGTCGTTCAAGCCCTTCCGTTTGCCAAGAGCGATCCCGCGCCTCAGAAGCGGGTCAAGCTGCGACTTTCATGGAAGCAGCCGGGCTCGGCCGAATGGCAGTCAGACGAATTCTGGTTGAAGCAGAACCTTCCCGAGCCTTGGGAATCCGCGCAGCGGGCACAGGTTTATTCGACAGAAATCGGCCGCGAGAAACCGGTCCAGGTCTCGTACAATGTCAAGCAGGCTGACGTCGGGTTCGCGTTTCTGTTGTTTGATTTTGACCTGGAAGTCGATCCCGGCACCAAGATCGCAGCGAACTACACCAGCCATCTTGTGCAGATCGACGTGCGGGACGAACCGGAGGTCCGCGAACTGCGTGAAAAACTGAACAAAGCAACGACAGCGGAAGACAAGCAAAAGTTGCGAGACGAAATCGCGTCCGCGAGTCAGAGGTTGATTGGCGACTACGCGCGCAAGCTGAAGGGACTTTCGCCGGACCAGCGGCAATCGCTCATCGATTCGACCGACGCGCTCGATACGCACGTCGTGACGATGAACGCCCCGCTCGACTATCCTGACCTGAACGGCCGGCAGTTGCGTTTCTTTCAAGAGAATTATGTCAAGCCTGTTGAAGAACGCGGCGAACCGCTCGCTTCGATCTTTCGCGTGAATTACGACCCGGGTCGTCCGGTGAAATATCTCGGCTCAGGTCTCATTGTGTTCGGAATCTTCCTGATGTTTTACATGCGGGCCTATTTCTTCAAGAAGCCCACTCCAGGGGGAACATCGTGATGCGAGATCAGTGTTTGGGAAAGAATATGCGTTCCGCAGTCCTCATCGTGTACGTGAGTCTCGGCACGGTTCTTCTTTGCGGTGTCGGTGCGTTTGCGGCTGAACCCGGGAAAGAGGAGCCCGCCGCGAAATCCGATTCTCCCGGCACGTCTGGCAGGAAAGAATCGGAATCTACCCCCGCCATGCCGCCAGTTGCACGCGTGAAGCATGCCGATCGCAAATCGCTGGATTGGCTGGAGTGGAAGAGGATCCCCGTCTTTCATGGCGGGCGCATCAAGCCTCTCGACAGTTTCGCCGAGGAAACGGTGACGCTTGTGACCGGGCGCGCAAAATGGAACCCGTTCGATGCAGCCACTCCAGAGGAACAACAGAGCAAGAACGCGCCGCCAAAAGTCACTTATCGCGCGCCGGAATTGCTCCACGCATGGCTGACCGATCCTGAGGCGTGGTCCTACGAGCGCGTCATTCGGTGCGAATACCGTCCGCTGCGGAAACTGCTGCACGACGCAAAAGAAAGTGTTCCGGTCGAGGGAACGTATGTCGCATTGGACGACATTCTCGATTGGGGAAAGTTTCACTCGGAAAAACGTTTGGCGTTTCGCTCATCAGAGATCGAAACTCGCCTCCGGGAGATAGCCGCCGGTGTCGGCACGGGAAAATCGCCGGATGCCATCGGTGCGACCTCCGAAGACCAGCGTCTCAACGGCAAGGTGGGAGATCTGTTCCAGCATCTCCGGGAGTTCTTGAATACGCGCGACGGCCGCAACATGTACGTCGTCCCCGGGCTCGATCCCCGCGTGCTGACCAAGCAGACCGACCCGGACGGCGAACTCGCCGCCTGGATGCCGCTGTCGTCGCTGCTCTATCCCGAGAAATGGCGAGAGGAAGATCCCGCTAGCGCCGGGGACTTGACGATCGCAGGGCTGATGGCAGCCGATCAGAACGAACTGCTGCTGGCACGCATGCAGGCCGTGGAAATCATTCCGCAGGTGACACGGATTTTCAAATTCCGCGATCCGATCGTCGCGCAACTACGGGAGATCAAGCCGGCGCTCGATGCCACCCGCGTCGCGTACGATCGGGCCGATGCCGACGCCTTCTCGGCTTCGATGCAAACTTTCGCCCGCCAGCTGCTCCGGCTCTCCGACGACCTCGACGCCTCTCGTCCCAAGATGACTCCGGTCGAGCCAAATCCCTTCAAATTCGGTAAGTCTG
>CAZVJA010000137.1:0-13856 GCA_964626885.1 uncultured Planctomycetaceae bacterium
CGCCGGCTACGTTGAGGGGGAGGCAGTCATGTGCCCGTGGCATGCCTGGCGGTTCAGCGTGAAGGACGGCACCTGGCTCGACAATCCGCGTTCGGCCCTGAAAAACGACTGTTACCCGGTTCGCGTTCAGGGAGACGAGATCCAGGTGCTGGTTCCCGACCCGCGTGAAACACAGGGCAACTGATGCGAGATCTAAGTAGCGGTGGTCTCGCGATGCGTATCGGAAAGCATTTCAACGTGGCGAGGCGCTCTCTTTGTTCTTGACGACCGCATCGCTTGTCAGTCGAGCCCATATGCGTTCCGCAACGATGCGATGCCCTTTGATCGAGAGATGCGCCTCATCGTAGGGAAGGAAGTACGCGTCGAGATTCGTCCCGGAAGTTCTCGCGGCGGACGAGAGTGTTTCCACCAGGTCAATTTCGCGCGGGTGCGAATACTTGACCGACTTCACAAGCTGCTTTTCTCCGTATTCGTTATACAGCCCAGGGAACAGAAAATAGATCTCTGCCCCAGCCTCGTGAGCCAGCGCCTCGAAGCTGGCGAGATTTTCCAGAAAATCTTCTTCTGGCACGCGTACATGACCCGGCACGTACATGCTCGTGTAAAAAAAACGCTTCGTCGGCGCGGGCAATTCGCTGGGCTCCGCGCCTCGCGCAGCGCCGCGCAACTGCTGATTGATGGCGAAGAGGAGATTCGACGTTCGTACGCAGCGGGCCGCAAAGGTGTCTTCCAGCACGGCGGCGGTCAGTTTGTCGGGAAAGCCAGGGGACCAGACTCCTTCATTGATTCCCACCTCGACGAAAATGATTCGGGGTTGAATCCGCGCGGTGATTTCCTCCAGATACTTGAGACACTGATACGAGCTGTATCCGGGGACTCCCGCGTTGATCACCGTCCAATCCGCGTTCCCGGCTAGAGCGAGTTGTTGCCCGATTAACGCCGGGAAACTATCGGCGGCGCGAACTCCCCAGCCGAATGTGACCGAACTTCCGAGGAACAGCACGACCTGCTTCCCGCGCTCCGCGTCCGGCCCGCGAAATCCATCCGCGTTCACCCCCCAGGTCACGGTCCGATAGTAACTCGCATCCGGAAAATCTCGAACGCGGTCGCGAATGACATTCGGCGAAATGTTTCGTTCGAATGTGTATTTCGATTTGTACATCTCCCAAGGACCGCTGTATTCGGGGGTCAGCCGCCAAAATCGAACCGGATCGTGCCGAAATGCGGTCTCGTAAAGAATCGGCGGCGGAAAACCAAATTCACCGATGGTGTACTTCGCTTCGGGAATCCCCAGGGCACGCAGCAAGAGTTCCGCTCCTCCCAAGATCACGATGACCGGCAGCAGCGCGAATAGAACCCGCTTGAGCGGGGAGATCCGGCGCGTGGTCATCCCGACGGATGCAGACCGGGAGGAGACTTGCTCGTAAGGTTGCTGGGGTGCTGCCATGCGAAAATCATATTGTTCCGGTGGGTCAACTTCATCCCGTGACGAAAATCCGCCCGGATGAAGTTTCCTCACGTCATTTGGAAACGTCCAATGCCCTGCGTTCCTTCACGCTCCGCTCGACGGCATCCCACAATTGGGGATCAATTCTCGTTCCACCCTCTGTTGCGTTCGGGTCGGCGATCAGCTCCTCGCCCCCTTCCAGACGTACAACTCCGCGATTCCCGACCAGCACCAGATCGAGCGACGGTTTGGCAGCGCTTCCGCAGCCGATGGTGATGGAGAGCGTCTCTCCCCGATCGCACGACACAAGCGTGCTGAGCTGCCGCCCGTTGGCTCCGTGTCGAGTTTCTTGAGCATGCAATCGTCGCGGTCGATGGTTGGGAAGCGCACTGCCGGCGATCTCGAGCGCGAGGCTCCAGACATCGCGAAGAGTCCCGTTCAGAGCAGGAAGCTGCATGCAGACCCGCAGAGCGACCGGAACCCCCATCGTTCCCCGTTCGACAGTTTCCGCGAGAGCCCGCCGAAGGTCATCGATCGTCACGGCCGACCTCCGTGCCTGGGGCGCGCAGCCAGATACGCTTCCAACGATTCCCGCCACTCCGGAAATTCCCAACCGATCGCCCGCGCCAGCTTGCGGCCGTCGAGCACGCTGAAGGCGGGTCGTTGTGCCTTTGCGGCGAATTCGGCCGTCGAAATCGCCCGCACCAGAATGTTCAGTCCCGCCAGCCGGACGATTTCCGTCGCGAACTCGTGCCATGTGGTGCTGCCTCGATTCGTCGCGTGGTACAGGCCGAAGTTGTCGGTCTCGAGCAACCGCACAATCGCGGTCGCCAGATCCCGCGTGGCGGTCGGCGTACAGCGCTGATCGTTGACGACCCGCAGCTCTCCTTTTTCCGTGGCCAATCGCAGCATCGTCTCGACAAAATTCCCGCGCCCCGGTTCCCGCGTCGGGCCGAACAGCCCGCACGTCCGCAATACAAAATGCCGACGGCAATGTGCCTGTACAAAATACTCCCCCGCCAGCTTCGAGATTGCGTACGCACTCTGCGGGCCGGGTGCGTCCGTTTCCAAGTAGGGGGTCTGCCGCTTACGATCGGCACCGAAGACGAAATCGGTGCTCACATGCACGAGTGGAATATCGACTCGCGCGCAGTATTGCGCGAGATGCCTGGGGCCGAGCGCATTCACGGCGAACGCGCTGGCCGGCTCGTCCTCCGCCCGGTCGACAAGATTGTACGCCGCCGCGTTGACGACCGCCGTCGGCCCGATCTGTTCGAGCGCCCCGTTCACGGAGCCCGCGTCCGTTAACTCAATTTCCGCATGGCCCAGTGGCACCACGGCGTCACCCAAACGGGTGCGCAGCTCGGTCCCCAATTGGCCGGTCGATCCGATGATGGCAATTCGCATGCGACCATTCTATACCGACGGCCCCGCGAACGGGAACGCAACTCGCTCTCGGCCGCATCCGGTGATCACAAATTGGGTACCTTGTGATTCTCGAATGCCTATAATGCAAGCATGATTGACGTGGCCCCTCTTACCGCCGAGCAGTTCGCAGCGTGGGATGACCCCGAAGAACGTCGCTGGACCGAACTGGTCTTGGGAAAGATCGTTCGGCTGGAACCTCCGGACCCGATGCACGGCCGAATTGTGCTCAACTTCTCGAAAGCGATCGCCAGCTACGCGCATCAGCGCGGCGAAGCGAATGACGGATACGCATGCTTTGAACTGGGGCTGATCGTCGCCCGCGATCCCGACACGGTCCGCTGTCCCGCCATCAGCTATTTTACTGATGGACCGAGGTTCGCGGAGCTTGAGCGGCTCGTCACGGAGACTCGACCGGCGCTGGTCGTCGAAATCGCTTCCACCGCCGACCGTCGGCGACATGCAACCGCGCGCATCGAGAGCTACCTCAAGTGGGGAGTGCCGTTGGTCTGGATGGCGGACCCGATCGAGAAGCTGCTCCACGTCTTTCAAGCCGATCGGCCGGGCAAACAACTTGCCGCGTGGCAGTCCCTGGAAGGGGGAACAGTCCTGCCCGGTTTCCAGCTTGCGGTGTCGAAAATTTTTGCTGAGCAGGAATTCTAACGGTTTCGATGACGAGCTTTGCAACCTCGCGACAGTCGGAGTATTCCCGCAAACGGAACCTGTTCTTCCACGCGGGTGCATTCCTATTCTGGAAATCGCCGATTCCAACCGGGTGATGCCTCGATCGAATTAACCAGGCTTGTCAATTCGCGCCGGCATTTGGATGATCTCCATCAGATGGAACACGGCAATCGAGCGTCGGGGGCCCCGGCGCGGCGAAACAGCCAGTTATTTCAACACCATCAGGAGGAGACCGACCATGACGGAGACATCACTGCAGGAAGTTCCGCCTCCGATGCGGATGATGCAATACATCACGGGGCATTGGGTTGCAGCTGCCGTTTATTGCGCCGCGAAGCTGGGGCTCGCCGATCAATTGGCGGACGGCCCTCGATCCAGCGAGGAACTCGCGACAGCGACACACGCGCACGCTCCGTCGGTGTACCGGCTGATGCGGGCGCTGGCCAGTTTGGGAGTCTTCGAGGAGACTCAACCGCAAGTTTTCCAATTGACCGAATTGGGCCAATTTCTGCGGGCCGATCATCCCGGATCGATGCGTTCGATGGCACTCTTCCAGGGGGCACCGCCCCACTGGCAGGGATGGGGTACGTTTTTGCACAGCGTGCGGACCGGGCTCCCCGCTTTCGAGCATGTGCATGGCAAGGGGTTTTTCGATTACTGCGGAGATGATGAGGAATTCTCCGCGGCGTTCAACGGTGCCATGACCGCGATGTCGGCCGTCGCGGCTGACGCCGTGCTCGAAGCGTACGACTTCACCGGCGTTCGCAAGCTCGTGGATGTCGGAGGAGGTCATGGATACCTGATCTCGCGAATTCTCAAGCGGTACCCCCGCCTGACCGGCGGCCTGATCGACCTGCCGCACGTTGTGGAAGGAGCCCGGTCGTCGTTCGCCACCGCCGCGCTGCTGGACCGATGTGAAGTTGTCGGCGGGAGCTTTTTCGATTCAGTCCCACCGGGTGATGCGTACATTGCCAAGCACATCATTCACGACTGGGACGACGAGCATTCGCGTACCATCCTTCAAAACATGCGCAAAGCGATGACGGGGAACGGTCGCGTGCTGTTGGTCGAAATGGTGGTTACGCCCGACAACAAAGGGACGATGGCGGTATTGATCGACCTCGAAATGCTGCACGCCACCCACGGCGGACGGGAACGAACCGAGCCGGAGTTCGCGGAATTGTTTGCGTCCGCCGGACTCAAGCTGAATCGGATTGTGCCGACGAAATCGCAGTTCTGCGTGCTGGAGGCGGTCCCGGCCTGACGCATTGCGACAATCGACTCGGATGTTCCGCGCGATCACCGATTCTGAAAAACTTGTCGCGTTCTCGCCGTTTTTTCTGTACGCTGATACCGTAGCGGCACGTCTGAACTTCGGCCGCAATCACGGTCAGCATAGGTCGATTTCCATCTATGGATTTAAGCCCGTTTCTGAAGGGAGCCGATGGATATGAACTCGCGCGAACTCGGTTGGAAGCGACGCGATTTTCTCAAAGCCGGCGTGGTGATCGGCACCGGAGCCACGGGAATGGCGGCTGGTTTCGCACCGCTCGCCGCGCGCGGCGACGAAACATCGAAGAGTGCTGCGCCGAACTCCGCGGCTGAGGCGGCGAAGATCCCGGTCAAGCCGTTCGGCAAGACAGGCCATAAGCTCCCCGTGCTCGGCATGGGAGGCTCCGCGATGATTCAGCAGTGGAAGAAGGAGTACGGAGTCGGCGTCCTCCCTCTTGAAGAACGGGTCGCAATGGTCCGCCACGCCTACGACCGCGGCGTCCGGTATTTCGACACCGCGCGAGTTTACGCCGAGAGCGAATCGATCATGGGGAAGGGATTGCAGGGGATCCGCAAAAACGTTTACCTGGCGACCAAGGTGGCAGACCCTCGTCCCGAACAAACCCGCGCCAGCATCGAGCGATCGCTGAAAGAACTGCAAACCGACTACGTCGACTGCGCGCAGATTCACAGCCCGGCCATCGAGCGCGGCGGCTTTGAAGGAGCGATGAAAGTTCATGAGCAGCTGTTGAAGCTCAAGGATGAGGGGATGGTGAAGTTCATCGGCCTGACGACGCACGTGGTGTTCGAGACCGTCTACAAGATGATCGCCACGGGAGGCTTCGACCAGGTGCTGCTGGCTTATGCGTATTTCAACCGCGGCCTCGATACGATGCTGTCGCACCGCAACCTGCAACATCGCGATATGTGCCTCGCGAAGGCGCACGACCTGGGAATGGGAATCGTCTCGATGAAGGTGATGGGGGCCGGCGTCTTCAGTCACAATTCCGGCAACCTCGTTCCGGGCTTCGATCCCGAAGGGCTCAAGCGCCTGCCGGGAGCCGCCATTCGCTGGGTGCTCAACGACCAGCGGGTCTCGATGTTGAACATCGGCATCTCGATTCCGAAGGACATCGACGACAACATCGCTGTTTTGTCCGGCGATTTAACACTCACCAATGACGACCGCCGCCTGCTGGCGGAGTTCGCGGGCAAAGCGTACGAAGCGAAGCCTTTCAGCGAGATGAAAACCGTCTGAGTACGTTATCAGTATTTTTGCACGCTGCTACGCATCCCTATGATGACGATTGAGCGACTCATCGAAACGACGGGAGTTCCGCTCGATGAGATCGCGCAGCGGTCAGGATTGTCAGCCGAGCGGGTCCGGGCCATCGCGGAGGGGCGATGGACTCCCAGCCCGCAAGAACGGACACTCATCGCGCAGGCCTTCGGCGTGAATGTCGAAGACGTCAGTTGGGGACACTCCATGAATCCCCGCAACGTTCGTTATCGGCGATTCGGCCTGAAAGAAGATTTTTGACCACGGCACTGCCGGTAACGTCTTGTAGAGCAGCCGGCAATGGAGACGTTCCGATGCCCAAATCGCTCGCCGAGCTGTGTGTGGAACGGGGAGTGACCATGGACCAGCTAGTCGAGCGCTCCGGCTTGGATCGCGGGCGGGTCGAGGCGATTCTACTCTGTCGCTGGACCCCCTCACCCGACGAACGGCGACGCCTCGCCGAGCAACTCGGCGTATCATCAGACGAAATCACCTGGGGTCATGCGACGCCGATTCAGCATCTCTACGGCCACGGGCCGGGCTGACCACTTACTTCGCCTTCCGGACCTGCCGGGGAACATAGTGAAACTCGACGATCACCTCGTCGACGTTCCGCGAAACGACATCAGTGATGATCACCTGTCCGGCTCTGCCGTCATTCAGTTCGAGCCGGTATTGGCGGTTCAACTGCATTGTTTCCCACTCGTGCGGACTAAGCCGCAAATGACCGCCTAACTGCCAGTCCTGTGAACCGGCGGAGTGCAGCTCGTCCTCCAGTTCCCCATGCAGAGCCTTAAGCCTCGCACCGCCGATCAGCAAGTCACCGGAAAACTCGTGCATGATGCTTACTCCTTCAACGACACGTTCCATGATACAACGACGGCATCGGTACCGAAAATCACTCCCTGCTGATTAATCCTTCCGCGATTCCCGCCGCCAGCACATCTCGCGTTGTGCGGATCACCGTATTATCTTCCAGTTTCAGAACAGCAGGCTCGAGGGAATCGATGGTGCCGCGAATCCAGTTGGCTCCGTCGAGATATCTGATCCGCGTGCCGGCGTGAACGCCGTCGAGAGCATGCTTCGCGGCATCACCATTGCCATTTCCTCCGGCAACCGCCTCTCGCGCTGGTTTCGAAACCGGTTTTATGGCGGGCTTGGTCCCCTGCGCCTGCGGTGCAGCCGTCTTGGGGGTGGCAGGGCCCTTGGCGAACTTGCCGACACCGGCGAGTTCCTGCAGCTGCCGCCAGTTCTCCAGGCGATCCTGGCGTGCGCGGAGCAACGTCTTGCTTGGATTTCCGTCCTTGTCGAAATGCTTCCCGAATCGACCTTCGCTCCGCGCGAACTCGATGAAATCGACGACTTCGCCGGTCTTGGGATTCGTCCACCAGTCATCGTTCGTAGCGGGATTCCCCTGCAAAGAGAGTCGTTCGCGAATCGATTCCCCTTTCCGCGGATCATACACCAGCAGCGGAAACGCCCGTGTATCGACCGCCAGCCGTGCCTGGTCGGTGGCCATGTTGTCGGCCACGCCATGTTCCGGCTGGCAGGTGGTATAGCAGCAGATAATCGCCGGTCCGGGAAATTCGAGGGCGTCGATGACAGCCCGGTAGAAATGGTTCGTATGGGCGCAGGTCGTCTGCGCGACAAACGTGTAAGGATGCATCATGGCGATCTGCGCGATTTCCTTGCGGCGCTCCTGCTTCCCCGCGATCGCCTTGCCGTGCACGCTCATCTTGGTGTTCTGCCCGGTATAGGTCGATGTTGAGGCCTGCCCGCCGGTGTTGGAATAAACCTGCGTATCGAGCACAAACACCTTGATGTGCATGCCGGAAGCAAGCATGCGGGAGAGAGACTGGAAGCCGATATCGAACATCGCGCCGTCCCCGCCGATGCACCAGATCGGCTTGTCCTGCCAGCCCTTCTGATCGAGCCGGCTGCGAATGCCCATCGCCATTGCGGGAGCATTCTCGAACAGCGAATTCGTCCACGGCACGAGATAGGGATTGTACGGATAGGTCGAGGTGTAAACCGTGTTGCAGCCGGTGGCCGCGACGATCGCCCACTGGTCACCGTACTTCGCGCCGGTTGCGGAACACATCATCCGCAGTGCGGTCCCTTCGCCACAGCCGGCGCAGCTACCCGCGCCGCCGACGTAAATGTGCGTCTGCTCCTTGAGCATCATGTCGATGAGGAGATTGTCATTGATGTAGCGATTATCGGAGGGGCCGAATTCCTTGAAGAAGCGGTGCGACTTGCGGACGCTGGTCATCACCTGCTCGGTCTTGGGAATCATCTCCAGCGCGTCGTCGTCGCAGACGGTCACGCATTCCGCGCAGCCCTTGCACTTGCTGGGGTCGATGATGATCGAGAAGACTCCTCCCTCTCCGACCTTTTTCGCCGGCCCCTCATAGAATTTGCGGGTCTTCGACCATTGCAGGCGGAACATCTGCCGGTCAGACTCCTGGGGGATTTGCGCGAGCTTCTTCTCGAACTCGCTCTCACTCAAAACCTTTCCCAGGATCGCCGTATCGGGACAGAGGGTGACGCAATCCATGCAGCCGGTACAGTTATTCGCCTTGTACTCCGGGATGTCGGGCGCAATGTAGCTGAAATCGCGGAGCGTCGCCGTTCCGGCCGGTACGAGCGACCGCGCGACGGCGAGATCGGCCGGCAGCCCTTTTTCGGCCGTTCCGTCTTCGTAGCTCCGAATGACGTGATCGTTGAAATCGCGCACGTCGAGAATTGGCAGGCTGACGAGTTTGTAATCGGAGTCGACCAGCGTCCCGTAGCTGCTGTTGTTGTACGGATCGCGTTCGCTGCCGGCGTTCGAGGAAAAGTTGGCGGTGTTGGTTGCCACGCTATTTCGCCTCCTGCGACGCCAATTCCTCGGACGTCGCCTGCATCAAGGACTGGGGAATCTCGCCGAGTTCGCTGTACCCGCGACGGACACACAGCAGGTTGTCGGCCACAACGCGGTCTCCCCGCTTGCCGAAGTATTTGCGAAGAGCCTTCTCGACGCCGGTGTAAAGGTCGTCGTCGGTCATGCCGCTGTTGCGGACGTACGGCGTCAGCTTGAGGAACGCGCCGAGCAGCACGATCCCCTGCATGCGCATTTGCAAGTCCGCCACCGAGGCGACCTCGCGGGCGATGTGCACCATGTCGGCGAAGAACACCCGCAGCCGCTTCTTCCGGATGAACTCTTGATGGCGGCGGGGAATGCGCCGCCAAACATCGGCCGGGTCCGTGAAGGAGGACTGCATCACAATCGCTCCGCCGTCGACCAGCCCAGCCAGCGGATTACCGCTGAAGAGCGCCGTCGTATCGTTCAACACCACGAGGTCGACATACTCCAGTTCACTGTGGAGTTGAATGTGCCGCTCGGCGATCGTGAGGTAGTACGTCGTCGGCAGTCCCTTTTTTTCCGATCCGTATTTGGGATAGGCCTGGACGTCCTTGCCGAATACGTCGCCGGCAATTGTCGCGATGACTTTGTTCGTCGTCACCGAACCGAATCCACCGACGGAATGCCCGCGCATCGAGAAGGTTCCCGGTTCGCGGAGATCGGGATCATCCTCAACCTTGAGCGCCAGCGGGTGATCGATACCGACGCAGAAATAGTCGGGACCGTCGTGCATCATGTTCTCGACGACGGCAATCAGATCGCCGGCCCGCACATCCCGGCTGCCGAGTCCGGCCGAACCGGAGTAGATTTTCGGCACGCGGCCGATTTCCTCCTGACCGTTCTGCCCCGTGATGGCGTCGCAAAACGCCGCCTTGATTTCCCGCGTCAGATGATTGCCGGTCGTCGAGAGCGGATCGTCCATCCGCTCGAGCACCGCGAACGCGACGCAACTCCGGAGCGCGTCGACAATCTGCCTTGCGGGGAACGGTCGGAAGCAGCAAATGTTCAAACATCCGGCCGGGATGCCGCGCTCCCGCAAGTGGTCGACGGTGGCGCGGGCTGTCTCCATGTAACACCCCATGCCGACGAGAATGTACTCCGCATCATCGCAGCGGTAGGGATCGATGAAATCGTATTTCCGCCCCGTTGCCCGCTGAAATTCGGTGAAAGCGTCGACCAGCGCGGGGGCCACACGGTCGTAATACCACCGCTGTGCGATCTTTCCCTTCATGTACGAATCCTGATTCTGCACCACCCCCGACATCAGGGGGTTGGCCGTATCAATCAGGTTGAAGATTTTGTCTTCTGGTTTGCCGACGAACTCCTGCATGAACTCCGGCTCGGGAAGCAAGACCTTCTCGACCGTGTGCGTTGTCAGGAATCCATCCTGGACGTTGAAGAACGGTGTATGCGACGATTCCGCCGCTCGACGGGCAATCAAACACAGATCTCCCGCCTCTTGGGCATTTCGTCCGAAGAGCATTCCCCAACCGCAGTCGGCCACGCTCATCACGTCGTCGTGACCGGCATGCACATTCAGCGAATGACTGGTGAGAGCCCGCGCGCCGATGTTCATCACCACGGGGAGCCGTTTTCCGGAGATCGTGTAGAGCACCTCCTTCATCAGCACCAGCCCCTGGCCGGAGGTGAAGTTCGTGACCCGCCCCCCTGCCGCGGCGAACCCCTCGCAGAACGACGCGGCGGAGTGCTCGCTCTCGGGCTCGACGAAGATGATCGTGTCTCCCCAGAGGTTTTTTTTGCCGTTCATCACGGCCGCGTTGTAGCCGCCTCCCATCGTTGTGGAACTGGTGATGGGAAACGCGCCGGCTCCCTGCGTCACGTGGATTTCAACGTGGACGACTGCTTCGGCGCCGTCGCACGTGGCGGGAAGACCGGGAAACGGAACGCCATTCGCACCGCTCGATTCGGCGGAACGGCCGACATTGCGCGAGTCGGACTGCATACCGAGGCTCCTGTTCGGACAACAACTTCCCCGTCAACGCTTTCGCGACGGTTTTGCGAACAACGCGTGATTCCAGCGTATTCGTCAACCGCAAGCGCAGCTCAGACGCTCCACTTGCGGAAAGTCGCCCAAGAGCAATCGGCCGGCTGATGAGATGTGACATCGAAGAATTGGTGTATCGCGAGCGTCAGCCGACACCCTCCACCTTATTCGACCGGGCGCAAGATGTCAAAACCCATTTCGAAATCCGATTTCGCCACGCGAAGTGTGCAAATTTCCGTTCGGCAGCGGTGCGAACAGACGGATGAAAAGTGTGGTGTGACGGACAGGCTGGGGAGAACTATCGCAGCCGGGATTCCAGCGCTTCCGCGGGAATCGAAAAGACTTCCGTCTCGGCCGCCTTTTCGCGCGTGGAAAGAAAATCCGCTCCGGCAAGCTGGCCGCGCCGCGGGGCTCGAAATGCGAAGCGGATGACGAACGCTCCCACCTGCAAATGCTCGCGGTCATACGAAGGGGGCCAAAGCTTCGAGGCGAGATCACGATCCGCCAGCGCGCGGGCCAACGCGAATGTGGCCCGGCTGGAGTATCCCCCTAACACCGCTTCGAGGACACCGTCGGGCGGACGATAGACGTAGAATACGAAGGCCGCGTCTTCTCGGTCGTTACACGGGCAGCATTGCCAGCGTCCCCCTTTCCCCTCGAAATAAATGCCCGGAACGTCGGACTTTAGCTTCGAGCGATCATCGGAGCGCGACAGACGCATTCCGCCGTGACACGAATTCGGTTTCACGTCCTCGTCCCGATACCGTAGGAAAAACGGACAGGAGCGGTCCGCCGGACGGGTGACGTCGTCTTGCGACACAAACGGCTTCGCGCCGAAGGCGGCCGCGACCACCGCTTCGATGGCAACATTGCTCTTCACGCTTCCCAGGCAAAGCAGACCGCGGTCTCCGCGAATCGTATGAAACCGTTCGCGTACCGCGACTGCTTCGGTCCGGGCGGCTTCCGCCTCACGTTCCGCGTGAGCGGGGTTCATGTCGGTCTGGAAGGCCGACACGTGCACTTGACGAAGCGTTTGCGGCTGTTCCCCGGCATCGGTCGCACCCGCGCCGTACAATTCATGCACTAACACTCCGTAGAGGTCCGAGTCGACCGTCGTCACCCAACTGACGGTCGACTGCGGGAGATCACTGCGAACCCCGAAGCAGATTTCGAGCGAACGCCGCCGAGCCATCAACGACCAGAAGTCCTCGCGCTCCAATGCAAACAGCCGACCGGGGAGTTGCGAAGGGGGAATACCGTGATGCTCCATCAGATAGCTGCAGAGGGCCGACAGCGCGTCGAGAGACAGATATTGCACCCGGTCGTTAAGCATGGCCGCGACTTGATGTCTCTCGAGGGCCGTGTGATCGCAGATTCGTTTGATGACACCCCGGCCGGTGTCATTGTGCTCGTCGAGAATCTGCTTGAGCCGCAATCGGACACGCATCTCTGTACTTCTTTGCCACGCTGATTAAGGATGAGTTTTGCGGCAACGTTCGAGCCGCCGAAGAAATCCAAAAGTCATTTCGGCGCGTCACAATTGTGACTTCAACTTTTGTACGTGCTGAATGTTCGCGTCACGGCCGTCAGAAAAGGAAAAGCTCCCCTAGAAACCGGACTTGTCTCTGGATTTCCCCGCAGGTGCCGGCGATGACGAGCGGAGTTGCAGACCAGAGGAGGACTCGGTACTGCTGCTCGGACCGATCAGCCCGGCCGAGAGCTGCGCCCGGCGCGTGGCATAACGAATCGGGAACGTCGATAACATCAATTGTGTCCGGCCCGGGTTGTTCAGTTGGACGACGGCTCGGTCAAACACATGCCCCGACCCGCTCCTGAGCGATTTTTCCGACACATACTGCGTAAATGCCAGCCATTGTCTGTCGGGAGCGACAATACCGAAAAAATTGTTTCGCTCCGGACGAAACCCGAAGAATTCGCGCGGGAGCGGAGCGGTGTGCAATGCCGTGAGCAAAAAAGCCATCGTGACGTAACCGGTTAGTGCGGCGCAAATCCAGCGGGCGGGGTCAAACACGCGCGGATGCACGGCGATGAACGTCGGAACCAGGTATTCCGACGCTTTGCGAAAACCGAATACGAACAAGGCGAACAATCCCACCAGGCAGATCATGTCCCAACGATGATGCCACGAGGGCAAAATATTCGCCTGCATGAACTCAGCGAAGGGTTCGAAGAAGTTCATCGCCAGCAAGCCGGAAAAAACCACCGCCAGCAGCATCATCCCGGCGCCCCATGCCCCCTCCGCGGCGACGCACCACGTGACAGCGCCGACGACTGCAACCAAGAGGAGATCAATTAATCCACCCATTCGAGTCTCACTTTACCACGCGCTCGAGTTCATCGATCGATGTGACCCCCTTCGCCAGCAGCCGCAGCCCTTCTTCCTTCATGTAAAGCATGCCGTTCTTACGGGCGGCGGCTTTGACCTTCGACGCGGGCGCTTTGTCGCGGATCAAATCGCGAAGTTCGTCCGTGACCACCAGCAGTTCGAACACGCCGATCCGTCCCATGTAGCCGAGCCCGCCGCAGGTCGCGCACGGTTCTTCCATTTGCTCCGTGGGAGGGCGGAAGAATTGGTCGATGCGGTCCGCCGGGATGCCGATGCTCTCCAGAAACTCGCGCTTTGGTTTATAACTCTCGCGGCACTCCGGACAAAGACGTCGCACCAGCCGCTGGCCGAGAATTGCCGAAACCGAGTTGGCGATCATGAACGGCTCGACCCCAAGCTCCAACAATCGGTACAGCGCGGTAATCGTGTCGTTCGCGTGCACGGTGGAAAACACCATGTGCCCGGTGTTCGCCGCCTGGCAGGCAATCGTCG
>CAZVJA010000138.1:0-13855 GCA_964626885.1 uncultured Planctomycetaceae bacterium
GACTGGGCGGACACTCTCCTTGCGCGGCGCGTGAACGTCGAGCCGCGCTGCAACGTGAGTTCCACGGCCTGCCTCCAGGTGCTCGATAAGGGCTATTTCGCGCAGTATCACGGAACCGGGCCTGACGCGGGGAAGGGATTGCACGCATCATTCATCAACAAGGGCTCGGCATCGCTCCGGTTGATCTACTTCGCCCCTGATGGGTCCGAGAGCAATGCCGACTGCCTGAAGATGCTCTCCAAGGCGGTGAAGGACGCATTCCAGGGGGCGATCGACTCCGTCTATTGGCTGGTCAAGGATGACGATCCGGCGAGCATAGACAAGGCCGTCATGTCCGGTCTGGCCGCACAGGTGGCCAGCGACTGGCCGTCGCTCCACATTGCCACGACCACGCCACAGGGATTCACCCGCTGGGAGGTCTCGCAATGAGTACCGCCTATGCCGATCCGAACAGTGACGTGGCCTATACCTGGGCGGACAATGCCGCGACCGATTACACGCGGGTAGACGACGGCGTCCGTGACCCGACCGACGCGAGCACCTCCGGCGACGGGCAGCAATGCGTCGCGGGGGATGCCGACGATTCCGAAATCGCCACGTTCGGGTGTACCGAGCCGAGCATCAGCGGCACGGTCACGCAGGTTAAAGTCAAGGTGTTCATGACGACCGGCGGGCCGTCAATCAGCGTGGATGTCGGGGCGTATTTCGGCGGCTCGAACCGTACGGCGAGCAGTCACACCCCCACTTCCGCGACGTGGTACACCACCACCTACAGCAGCCTGAGCATCGCCGCCGGGTCGTTCTACCCCTGCAAGATCAACATCACCCCCGGCGCGATCGGCAAGGGGGACCAGCTCACAGTCTACGCGGCGTACCTGGAGATCACCTACACCCCGGCTGGCGGAGGGAGCACTCACAGCCGAACGTTGACAAATAATCTGGGCTCGGCCGACAGCCAGGGAGGGGCCGGCGTCGGGCAGACAATCCTGCTCGCGATCCTGTTTCGCCGCGCACTTTCTCACACGTTCGGATTTTCTGACCTCGTCACGCCGGCCGTACAACAAGTTCGGATGCGCCTGGTCGCCGATCTTCTTGTAACGACCGAAACGCTTCGCCGGGCGACCGAAACTCGGCGTGATGTTCACGAACTGCTCAAGCTCGACGAGCGGCAGTTGGTCCTGACCGAAGCGTACAGAGCGATTGGGGAGCAGTTGTCATTCGCGGAGAAATCCTTTCTGCAAGCACTCATCGCCCGAATTGTCATTGACCTCGCGGTGGCCGGCGACACTTTTGCGATTAGCGTTCTGCGACACTTGATGGTCAACGATTCGCTCAATCTCGCCGACCTGCATCAGCACGCGGGTAATCTGCTGCGAGAACTGGCGGATAGTTTCGGGTCAACCGACAGCGTCTTCCGCAAAAGTGACGTGCGTCGAATGCTGCTAGAACTCGCTGATATTTTCGATGACGTCCTTCGGCGGCGCATCCTTGGAAATGTTCTGCCGGGTGATGCCGATTTCGTTTCCCTTGGCCCCTCGGACGCGGCATTCGCTTCGGCCGGACCAGGGTCGGCGGCAAAGGAATCCCTCGGTCCCGGAAATGTTTCAGTAACCCCGAAAGGGAGTAACGACTGAGCTCTCTTCTTAGGAACCAACATGATCACGATTGCGCGAAGGAAGACCTATATCCCCGATCCCGAAAAGATCGCTCGATTGGCCGTGGAAATTCATGATGAGAACCTCCGTCGTGATCTCATCGTGGAAGATGAAGCGTCCCGCATCGACCGCCGCGGTGGTCCCAAGGTGCTGCTTCTGGCAGTCGTGAAAAACGCCGTGAATACGCTCGAAGAGTGGGGTCGCCGATACGACAGCTTTCACGGACGTTCGTACGAATTCGCCGCGCTCAGTCGGAACGCGCGGCTGGCCTATCGATTTCTGATGAGCGAAGACCAGGAATTCATCACGCGGTTTCGGTGCATCTGCGACGTCACCGGTGCCGACGCCGAAGCCATCCGCGACATTGTCCGCACAAAGCTTGATGACCGCGCAATCGAAGCGATGTTTAACCCGCCCGTCAGGACGAAGGAAGCCGAAGTTGCCCATACGTGATCGAATTAAGGAACTGCGTCGCGTACCAGCATCGGAACTGCGCCCCCATCCCGCCAACTGGCGTGTTCACCCGGAAAAACAACGCCGCGCGCTGGAAGGAGTGCTCGCCGAGGTGGGGTATGCCGACGCCCTGCTGGCGCGCGAATTGCCGGATGGCTCCCTGCAATTGATCGACGGACATCTTCGCGCCGAAACGACTCCGCGGGATCTTGTCCCGGTGTTGATTCTCGACGTCACCGAAGCCGAAGCCGGCAAGATTCTCGCGACGCATGATCCGCTTGCCTCGCTCGCGACCGCGAATGTCGAACAATTGGAGCATCTCTTGCGAGATCTCGAAACAGATAACCTCGACCTGCAAGAGATGCTCGCCGGGCTCGCCCGCGATCATGGGTTGTTCGTTGACGTACAGCCCACTGAGGCCGGCGACGAATCACATCGCCTCCGCGAACGATTTCAGGTGCTGATCGACTGCCGCGATGAGACGGAACAGTCAACCTTGCTGGCTCGGCTGAACAACGAGGGGTATCGTTGCCGTGCGTTGATCACTTGAATTCGTAGCATCAATGTCAAATTGACGATCCTCGGCTCAAAGCGAATCCTCCGATTCTCGACATGCGACTCGCGACGTGTGAATTCCATGCCGACTATCCGTTGTCATCGGTCCGTTCCCATACAACGCTCGCCGCGGGTGATGCAGTTGGAGGGGCTGTTCGATGTCGCTCCCTCCGCGCAAAGCGAAATTTGTTGGACGGTTCATCTTCCGCTGGAAGATGCCGATTGGGACATCGGGCTGATCGTCGGCCCATCAGGATGTGGCAAGTCCACCATCGCGAGGCAGTTGTTCGGCCAAGATATCATCGACGGCTACGAATGGCCGCACGACCTGAGCATTGTTGATGCCTTTCCGCAAGAACTCGGAGTGCGTGAGATCGCGGCACTCCTTTCGAGTGTGGGGTTCTCAAGTCCGCCGGCCTGGCTTCGACCCTTTCGCGTGCTTTCCAATGGTGAGCAGTTTCGCGTGACGCTTGCGCGCGCGTTGACGGAATCGAAGGGGACGGTCGTCATCGATGAGTTCTCATCGGTCGTCGACCGAACGGTTGCCCGCATCGGCAGTGCCGCAGTCGCGCGAACCATACGACGCCGGCGGCAAATCGCACGCAACTCCTCATCGGCCACTGGAAGTGATGAGAAACCAATCGGCCTTGGCGAAACCTCGCCGCGGTTCGTCGCCGTGAGTTGCCATTACGACATCATTGATTGGCTCGATCCCGATTGGGTCTACGATCCCACGACGGATAGGCTCCGCTGGAGGAGGGAAAGGCTGCCCCGCCCCCTCATTCTCCTGCGGATTCAACGAGTACACCGCGACGCCTGGAAGGTATTCCGTCGCCATCACTATTTGAGCGGCGCCCTTCACCCAGCGGCACGATGCTTCGCGGCCAGCGTCGGTGATCGTCCCGCGGCTTATGCGGCCGTGATTCATTTCCCGCACCCCCGGCGTTCTGGTTGGCGCGAACACCGGATCGTCTGTCTTCCGGACTTTCAGGGAGTCGGCATTGGGAACGCGCTAAGTGAATTCGTGGCTGCGCTGTTCCTTGCCACCGGCAAGCCGTATCGGAGCACGACATCCCATCCCGGCCTTATCCGACACCGGGCACGATCTTCCGTCTGGAAGATGATTCGTCCTCCCTCACGCAGCGGCACCGGCCACCAACTTTTGTATCAGCATGGTGATCAAGCCTTTCCGACGCGAATCACGGCGGGGTTTGAGTTCGTCGGTCAGCCGCGCCAACAAGAGGCGCGTGAGTTCGGCATCCTCTGATTCGACATCGGCCCCGAAGTTAAATACTCAAGAACTGCCAAAATTCTCTCGTCGAAGCTCTCGACCATCTCTCGCTATTCCCCATTGGGCGAGCGCCTCGGTGTTTCCACTGATGGACACCTGCGAGTGAGGAAAATCCCGACCTTCCATATTGTTAAGCTGTGTCAACGATGATTTACTTATGGGATCAAAATTCTTCATTGCCTAGTGAACTTATCCCCCGCTAAGGGAATCGTTTTTTCGCCTTAACTCATTGAGGGTACGTCATGCCCGAAATTTATCGAGTCATCTTTCATGAAGATTCAAACCAAGAAGGACTTTTTCCAAGTCCTTAAAAAAAGCCGGCTGCTGACCCCGGATGAGCGCGTCGCCGCCAAAGAGGCCGCCCAAGGGATTAGCGAACCCGCAGCGATCGCCCGGCGGCTGGTTGATTCAAACCAGTTGACTCGATGGCAAGCGTCACAGCTCCTGGGCGGTAAGACGAAGTTCTTTCTTGGAAAATACAAACTGCTGAAGGTCTGCGGCCGCGGCGGCATGGGCATGGTCTTCAAAGCCGAGCAGCCAGGCATCGATCGCCCGGTTGCCATCAAAGTTTTGCACCGTTCCCTGCTTTCGAAGCCGAGAGCTGTGTCGCGATTTCAACGCGAAATGCGCTTGGCAGGCTCGCTTAATCATCCAAATCTGGTCGTGGCGTACGACGCCGACCAGGTGCGCGACAATCACTATCTCGTCATGGAATATGTCGCCGGCAAGAGTTTGAAATACTACATTCAGAAGCATGGCCGCATGCCGATCGGGTGGTCTTGTGAATGTATCCGCCAGGCGGCGCTCGGGTTGGCGCATGTTCACGAACGGGGACTGGTACATCGCGATATCAAACCGTCGAACCTGCTGGTCGTGCAGGATTCCCTGTCGAAAACTCCGAAGATCAAAATCCTTGATGTTGGACTCTCTCGGTTCGTCAGCGAATCCGACGAAGATGACGGCTTGACCAAAGCAGGACAGATCCTCGGCACGATGGACTACATGGCGCCCGAGCAGATTAAAGACGCGCGTGCAGCAGACATTCGCGCCGACATCTACAGCTTGGGAGCGACGCTGTTTCAGCTTCTCACCGGGAATCCCCCGCTCGCGGGCAAAACTTTGATGCAGACCTACATGGCCAGGATGACGGAACACGCACCACCCGTCGGCCAATTCCGCTCTGGCATCCCGGCAACCCTCGACGGGCTTGTCGCCCGCATGCTCGAGCGAGACCACGAAAAGCGCTGCCAGACTCCCAACGAAGTGGCGGAAGAACTGGCGGTTATTCTCGACAATGCGATTCGGGAACCTCACAGCCGGATCGCGAGAGAAGAATCCGAAGAATCGGGATCACCCAATCTCAGCCTCAGCCTTTCAACCGATGAAGAGTCGGAAGTGCAGCTCGAATCGACCGAAACCGGTCTCGACAAAAGCCTGGTCACGTTTCTCGACCAGCTTTCGCAAGACGAGCCGACCAGCCAGTCTTCACTGAATCTCAACGATTCCTCGTTCGCTGCTTACTTGTCGCGAAAGCGGAGCGGTTTTTCGTGGCGAAAATTCGTGAATTCGGCCAGCAACTGGGTGAAATCGCTCTTCCCATCCCGTAAGCAAAAGTTCCCCGCGGAGTACACTCGCGAGGCAGACTCAGCACCCAGTGCGCGGCACTCGGCAGTGCGCCCCCCTCAGCATAACTCCGCGCATGGCGACCGCAAAAAGAAACTCGCGCAGACGCGCCGCGCGGCGACTTCCAATCGCGCGGACGCGAACTCGTGATCGCCGGTTTCGTTTTTGGTGTGTTGCCGAGCGGAATGAAGTCTCTCAACATCGGTCCATTGCGCGCTGCAAAATATTTTTCGAAAAGCGCACGTTGACACATCTCCGAAGGTGCGTAGCATGGGACTCAATCTTCGCAGCACGACCTGGTGGAACTTGCCATGCCAATCATTCGCGACGAACTCCTCAGCAGCGCCCGGCAACGGACGAGACGCTCATCCTTGATGACCGCGGACCGATACATGCGGTCGATGGAGACCTGTTTTGCGGGGGAGCACTGTCCAGCGCGGTTATTCGCTGCCACGTCACCGGCGGAGTGGCAACAATCCCTGAAAGAAGCTGAGTCGCGTCTGGTCTGGACCGAAGTAAACCTGCTTGTGCCGGGAGCCCGCAACCGAACTGACGATTCGACACGTCGAACGCCGGGAAGCGTGATGGATTTCGATGCGGTCATCACCTCCACGCGCCGCGATCGCGACAGCGACATCCTTGAATCGAGCGGCGCCACGGTGGACCCCAACGCGGTTCTGCTCTGGCAGCACATTCCCATGCTGCCGATCGGCAGACTCCTCGCGGTCACCGAACAAAGCGATTCCCGGATCAAGGCGCGGCTTTCGATCGCCGACACGGAACTCGGACGAGACGCGGCGACCCTCGCCGAGTTCGGCGCATTAAAAATCAGCCACGGTTTCGAACCAGTCGAATTTGAACCACTCCCGGATCGGGGCTGGCACATCAAACGATTTGAGATTTACGAGATTTCACTCGTCAGCGTTCCCTCGAACCGGGACGCCGTCATCACTGCCTTCAGCCGCGATAAACTTCGCTCCCCCTTGCTGAAACAGTGGGCATCGGCCTTCCATCACGCGCGATCCGTGCAGGGAGTCGGTACAAGTTTCCAGCGCAATACGGAAAGCGAGCAAAAACATCCGTGTGAATGCCGGTGCGCGAACTCCGGGGCTAGCCGCATCGCCGAGAAGGATGCTCTGTCCTCCGCAGGTGCCAAATGGCTCGCCCGGGCGATCCGCTCACAACAGCACGATCTCCCTGCTTTGAGGAAACTTCACGGCGCGGTGGGACAGATCATCGCGCGGCTGGAAACGGAACAGCAGCTCGCGCAGACGCAGGAATTGCTGCGCCAACTCGGCCCCTAGCGGCCGCGCTTTCCGTCGGCGTTTCGCCGGGATAACCGGCGGTCCGGTTTGATTGGAACGGCGATGTTCTCGAAATTGTTTCCGTGCGGTCATCGTCCGCGCGCTTCCTGACGAATTTGCGACAGGCGCGGCTGGATATTCGTCCTTTGGAACTTTGGACGAGTATGTCGAGATTGCCTCTACCTTCGTGAAAGGTATGTGACCAGATGAGTTTCGAGATTGCCGTTCCCAAGAACCGGACTGCGGACACATCGATCCGCATTTACGAGCGCGACGGCATTACGCCGATTGTGCTCGCCGCGGAGGATGTCGTGCGATTCAAGGTGTATCGTCGGGACCAGACGACGCCGCTTCTCGATCTCGATTCCGCCACCGCCACTCCCAACGGATCCGGAATCCAGATCGACAGTCTTGATCCCGCAGTGGTGACGCTGCGCATCGCCCAAGAGGATACGTCCGGACTCGATCCCGGAGTCTACGACGCTGAGATTTGTGTCGTCGACGACAGCGAATCGTCTCCCGCGAATGCGATCAAACAAGCCGAAAGCGGCATCGTCATGCTGCTCGGAAGCGGCGCTGGAGAGGCTGGGCTTTCATAAGTGTTCCAGTCTCGACGAGGAACCGTCCCGTAAAACTGCGTTGAGGTGATCTCCATGGCACAGCCCGAAATCGTATCGCGCGGCGAAATCGTCGCTTCCCTTGGCTTGGGAAGCAACTTGACCGAGGCCGACGCTGGATTGATCGAATTGCTCAAAGGGATGGTTGAGAACGAGGTCCGCCGATATTGCGGGCACAACATCACCCAACCGACGGAGCTGTATGTTCATTACCTGCCAGCCCGCCATCGCATCCCCGCGCCCGATCCGCTGCTCACCGCCGGATCACGAAGCTTCACGATTCGAGAGGGAGCCGAGATTCTGCAGCTTCCACAAGTCTTCACGCGCACCTCGGGGCTCGAAGTGCGCGTCGATTCGGGAGCGGCCGGTGGACAGGGGAGCGGAGATTTCGGCGATGAGGCTCTACTCACTCTCGGCGTCGATTATTACCTTGATGCCGACCAGACCGGCTTGAGTCGAAGCGGACAGTTGATTCGCATTTGCGGCGTCTGGCCCGCGCGCCCGCGATCGATTCGCGTCACGTACCTGGCTGGATTTACGGCGGGGGAACTCGACGGTGAGTATTCCGAGATCAAGCTGGCCGTCATCGATGACGTCGCGCAACGGTTTCGCCTCGCGAAATCCCGGCAGGGAAGTGACGGCAGCGGCGTCGGTCGCATCCGCTCCGAATCGATTGGCGGCGAATACAGCGTCACGTATGACCATCAGGAGTCGGTCGGTGGAAATCTCCTGCCGGAAACCCGCGAGCGGCTCGCTCCCTATGTGAGTATGGCCCCATGAGTATTCAATCGCAGACGTCCCGTGATCTGGTTGCCATCGAACGCCTTGCGGTAACGCAATCATCTACCGGAGGACAGGTACGTACCTATAGTGCGGCTAACCGGGGAAGCCGGCCGACTTCGGTCCGCTGCCGCCTTCAAGCCCTCGGTGCGGAAGAACGGATTCAGCTCGGCGTGCGGAGCGAGCAGATCCTCTGGAAGCTGCTTTTTTCCAGTGACCCGCAAATCACCGTCGAGGATCGGCTGCTGTTTACCGACAGTGACGGCCAGTCGCACACCGCGCGCGTGCTGGAGCCCTCGCGGAACCTCGACATGCAAAACCGCCTGTACCGCGCTGTGGTCGAGAAAATTGGAAACGAACAATGACGAACGACAACACCATCGATTGGCATGGAAATGACGTGATCGTAGCCATCGAAACAGAACTCGCTCGCCGGCTCGACGTCGCGGCGGAGCAGTTACGCGCCACGGTCGTCGATCGACTGGGACCGCCCGATGGAAGCGGACGTCATCGTTCCAGCAGCCCAGCCGAATATCCGCGCAGCGAGAGTGGACGGCTGCGCGAGCATATTTTCAATGACTCCCCCGATCGCCTGACGCGCCGTGTCTTCACGGATCTCGATTACGGCCCGGTGTTAGAACTTGGGACTCGCCGCATGAGGCCTCGTCCGTTTCTGACACAATCCCTACGTGACGAAGGGCAGCGCCTGGCGACTCAACTGACGATGGAAATGACAACACCATGACACTTGCGCTGCGCGAAGCGATTTATACCCGTTGGGAGAACACCGGACTGACAAGTTCCGTTGCGCCCCTTTACGCAGGCGAGCGCGATGCTGCTCCGGAACAGACGCCGCTCCCCAGAGCGCAATACAACCTGTCGGTTGATACGCAGCGCACGCGCTCGCGCGGCGCGCAGGAGCTGTTGCAAAACGTCCGGTTTCTGATCTGGGGGAGCGATGACGCGACAGTGCAGCAGCATCTCGACCGGGTCGAAGCAGCCTTTGTCGATGCCGAACTCGCGGATGAGAATCCTTTCTCGCTACCACCGGACGACGGGAGAATTCTTTCCGTCGATTATGTTTCGCAGGCGATCGTGCAGGAGAACCGGGCACTGTTTCAAGGAGTGCTTGACCTGCAAATTCAATGGTGCCGAACCTTCTCGACGATCTGAATCGATCGCACGCGGTAAATCGTCATCGAGTTTGATACGCAACAATCTTTACAGATTCAGGAACCATCATCATGGGACTCCCGTTGAGTGGCAAATCCGGCGAACTTGTGCTCGGCACGAACAACCTGCTGCAATTGACTCGCTGGGAACTGGAATACGGCATGGAGACGCATGTCTACGCCGCGCGTTCCGGCGGCGGCGCGGAAGAGACGGTCGCGGGATTGGCCGGAGGGCGCGGGATGATCGAGCTGCTGTACGATCCCGACGAACCGATCACCGCCATCACTGCGTCTGGTGATCTGGTAAACCTGATTTGCCGGCACACCACGACCGGATCGATTCAGGCCGAAGGGGAGGCGAGATTGGGACGGTTCAGCTTTTCAGCCAATCGAGACGGCACACTGCAGCGCGTGACGGTTCCGTTTACATGCCATGGTGCATGGACATTCCCAAACACAATCGCGCCGTAGCGAGATGTTGAGCCGGCGCGGTGTTCAAGTAGAACGAAGGACGCGATGGACGGCCTGACATGGATCACGGGTTGCGGCCCGACGATCACACTCGAGGGACAAACCCTGATCGCTCGTGGACGAAGCTTGCGAGATTACGGAATCATCGAGGCGGAAATTATTTGCCGGCGCGGGAATCCGTTTGATCGGATGCGCTTCGTTGCTCGCATGGTGAAGGAAGACAGCTCTGCTGAACGGGACGGATTGGCACGCCTGTTCAACGATATTTCTGCCCGTTGGTGCCGCGTGAACCGTGCGGAAGTTTTCGCTTGGCTCGATACCTGGCCGGGGCGTCTCTTCGCTCTCTGGCTGGCTGTGAGAAAGAACTATCCGGGGCGTTGCTCGCTCGAATTCCTTGTCGAGCAGGCGGACACCATCGATTGGCCCCGGGCGCTGGAGGCCATGGCCATCGCCAACGGCGAGGACGAACGAGGAACAATTGACCTGCTGGCTGCCACGGACGCCCGGCATGACGCGCCGATTCCGTGGGGCGCAATCTATCGCCGGCTGGCGGAACATCCGTTCCACATGTCGGCGGAGGAGATCGGCCATCTGACGCTGCGTCAGTTGCTAGTGCTTCTCGTCGGCACGGACGAGCTCGCGGAACGGATTGATTTTCCGTCCGCCGCCGACATGCAAAGTTGGCGTTTACGTCGCGAGGCGATGGTCTCGACAGCGATCGACAACCTCCGCCGGGGCTTGCGCTGGGACTCTCAAGAACTAAGGACGCACAATGCCGGTTGATTTCATTGAGCTTTCCGTCGAAGGTAATCTGGTTCGCTTCGGCCGGCCGAGCATGGAGTTGCAACTTCTGGCAGCCGAACGGCTGCACGAACTTCGCAATCAACGATTCGAGGAAGAAATCGCCGGCTGTGCAACTCTTCAGGGGGAATCGCTGTACGCGGCGCTGTCGATCGCGTTCGAGAGGCACCAGGCGATTGTGACCGACCGCGAAATCGCGAACTGGCTGGAAACTCCAGCGGGAACGGTCTTCATCCTCTGGCACGCACTTCGAAAGTTCCGCGGGAGTTGTCGCGAAGAGGACGCTCGTAATGTTTACGAATCTCTCACCGTGTACCAGCTCGAGTTGCTCGCGAGGTTTTTCGCCACGGGACGGCAGGGAGACGTTTGCGACAGTTCAAATCCTGCTGACACAACTTGCGAGGTCTGCACGTGAAACTCGCCACCGCTTACATCGAAATCTCCGCACGCACCGAGTCGTTCCGGCGACAACTGCGCGAGGCGCAAACTCTGGCGGCGGAGTCCGCCAGGAATATCGGACGAACTTTGAATGACACCGGCTCGATTCCGCGGGACGAAAGGCCCGATTCGGCGGAACGCAACGTGGCATCCGCTGCTCGATTTCAGCCAACTTCACTTTCCACACTCTCACCGCGCGAAGGCGGGAGCAGCGCAACGGGCGATACGACATTCTGGAAGCAGCAACTCGAGCTGCAGCGAAAACAGCTCGAAGTTCTGCAAAAGCAACTGGAGCTTCTCAAAGAGCTGCGGCAGGGAGTCCCCGCGGTCCTGACTTGAACCCACTCATTCCTTTGGAGGCCATGACGACGACATGATCGACTCAACCCTCAGGCAACATCTGCAAGCCAAGCATGGCTTTGCCACCGGACTCGCCGACGACGAGCTCGAACAAGAGATCGCCGAGCGCATTGCGGCCGGCTCACTCAACATCGACGAAATCTCCGCCTTGCTCAAAACGGCGTCGGACGAATCTCGCAAGGAATTGGTGAAATCAGCAGACCAGACGATCGAAGCTGTCCGTGAAATTCTGATCGAAATGGTCGACGGACCGCTGCCGCAGAGTATTGACGATCGCCTCCGTGACGCTCTGCAGCGCATCGTCGCGAAATCCAGCAGGTCGAAAGCTTCCGGCGATCTCAGTCCCCTCACAAACACCGGCCTGGACGCAGCCGTGGAGATCGAGAGCGAAGACGGCTCACAGGCGACAAACGCACATCCTCTCACTTCCGCGAAAGGAAAAAAATCGATGACCAATACCATCACCGCCAACGACGTCCTCAAGCTCGCGGGGGAAAACGACATCCGCGTCAAGAACCCGTCGGAGCGATATTCCACCACCAAGAGCGTCGGCAAGCACGCCCGCACGGGGCAAACCGTCCGCTATCTCGGCCGCGACGCCGAACTCCCGTCGCAGCTCGAAACCGCCAAAGCGGGTGTCTTTTTCAAGTACCTCGGCTCCCGCTCCGGCATCAACGTCAGCCTGAGCGAACATGAGCGGGCACTCCTTGAAGAGACGATCCAAAAAGATCACTGGTGCGGAAAGATCGGCACCGACTGGCAGACTGGCATCCGCGGCGACCGCGTCAAGGCGCTGCTCGACGATGCCACCTCCGGCGGACGCGAAATCTCGCCCGAGTGGTTCGACAACGCCCTCATCACCTATCCGCTGCTGCACTCCGAGATTCTTCCGGAGGTCGATCTCCGCGACGTTCCACGCTCCAATAGCGTCGAAGGGGCCGCCGTCGGCAATCCCAGCGTCACCTGGGGAACCGCCGAAGGGACCGCCCTCTCGCTGTTCAACACGGCGAACATCGTTTCGGAGTTGAACACCGCCATTCATCCGGTGGCGGTGGCGATCGAGGTCGGCAACGACTTCCTGAGCGATGCGGCAGTGAATGTCGGTGACATGCTGCTGACGAACATCGGCCAGCGAATGCTCCAGGAGCTCGACCGCGTGATCGTCGCCGGCAACGGCACCAGCGAGCCGCAGGGGATCGTCAATGCCTCGGGCATTGTCGATATCACCGCCGCCAACCCGACGACCGGGCCGCTCACTTACGATGACGCGCTCAACCTGTCGTTCGGCATCGCCAAGCAGTATCGCACCCCGGCATACCGCCCCGGATTCATCATGACCGATACCAGCTACAAGCGGTTCCTGGCGATCGCCACCGGCGTCACCGGCGACAAGCGGCCCCTGTTCGGCATGAACGTGAAGTCGTATGAGCTGATCGAATACCCGGTCCGCATCGAGCAGACCGGCCTCGACAACAACCAGATCCTCTTCGGAGCGCTCAAGCAGTATCGGCTCTATCGCCGGCACGGCGTCGAATCGCGGTTCACTCGCGAAGGGCAGACGCTGACGCTGAAGAATACGTCGCTGCTGTACGTCCGGGCGCGCTTCGGCGGACGGGTGATGGACGCCAACGCCTTCGCCCTCATCGACGGCGCCCCGGCTTGATTGGGGAATTCCAAATGACGAAGCACGAATGACGAATGTCTAAAGAAGCACCAAGCACGAAGCTCCAAAGGTTTGCCCTGTTGCTGGCCTGAATTTCTTCGTGCTTCGGGACTTCGGATTTCCTTCGTCATTCGGGCTTCGTCGTTCATTCGGCATTAGTCATTCGACATCTTCCCACGACATGCTTCTTACACAAAAGGAACTCTCATGACCTCCAGTGTCATCGAAGTGGAAATTGACGTCGCACGGAACCGCAACTTCTATTTCGTCCCGCTCGACCGCACGCTCCGCGGACGGTTCGACTGGCGGCGCGTGGCCGACAAACATGCTCCCGAATTGCGCGACCGCTGGGGGGAAGAACCGCTCCCCGGCCAGACGATCTTCCTCGACGTCGAAAAGAACGAAGGAGCGATTCTCGACCCGCTCCACAGCCGCAAGGAGATCAAGAAGCGGATCGAATCGCGTGGCGAATCACTCCCGGCCGACGTGCAGTCGTTCACGAACATCAACCCCAAGGAATGGCTTCACTGGATCAAGGCGGCGGTGAAAGCGGGCAAGGCGCGCCTGGTTCGCGGCAAACTCCCCGAGGACAACGATTACCGCCCGCCGCGCTTCGGCGAAGTGAAGAGCACGACCGATCGCCTCACCGAAGCCCTGATCGCCGTGCTCCAC
>CAZVJA010000139.1:0-3763 GCA_964626885.1 uncultured Planctomycetaceae bacterium
GTGCCGAGGTTTGGCGAGGCACACCATTCACGGGAAATCCTGGTGGGCCTCGAAGACTCTGCCCACCCTGCTTTTACTGATTATCTTTGGTCGATTTTGAGTGTTTTTGCGTCATGAGCTGCCAGACTGTCAAGCCGCTTATCAACAGAATTGCGACGAATAGTTCAACTGGATCATACAGAAATATCCCTGTGAGATGTCTAAATACATATCCCAGGAAGAGCAATGACGCGGTCAAGCAGATCAGGGGAACCGGCCTGAAACAAAAATTTAGAAAGCGGTCAGGTATCAGCCTTTTCATTTGCCCTCTCTCCGCCTGAGGGTGCCACAACGATTGGGGGCCACGTCAGAGACCGCTTGCCGAGAAAAAACTCACGTGCAATGTCGTTTTGGGATTGAGCATGGACAACCACTTCTTTGGGGCGCGGCTTACTCGGCATCTGATGGACGGCCGACTTCGACATATTCATTGCACCACTCGCAGCGCGCCGGTTGCTTCGATGTCCACAAATAGCGATGTCTCAAATCTCATTGATCACCAAAGATTCTCCTGATTGCAGGCTCATCGGCGTCCCCAAAACCAAATTCACTCCGAGCACGGTCAATGTCCTGTTGTGTCATTGGAGACGCTACTCCTTGCACATAGACATCCATGTCTTGGAAATTTGCGCGGTCCGTGAAGTATTGATTCAGCCCAGTGCGCCATGCCTCGCCTCGCTGCTTCGCCCGCCATGCTTCCATCAACACAGTGTCATATTCTTTTAAATGATATATCTCAATAACATACGCTATTCCTTCGTCCTCTCGCGGTCCGTAATCCGACCAAAAATGTTGGAAATCAAGATAGGCGTGGACCGTTTCGTGGAAGAAAGCACGCCGGGAGGCAGACTCGTGGGCCTGCATTACCTCGAATTCACCTAAATACATTTTGTTCGCGGCCAGATCCCAACGTGCTCTCCCGGAGCCCCCAGCACCGGGCTTCATCCGTATTTCTAAGTTTGGGTTGCGATTAAGAAAACCCTCGATTTTTGAGACAATTGGCTCTAATCCCGCCGCATCGTAAAGGGCAGGATTCTCCGTTCTGAGCTTCTGAATGTAGTCCTTCATTCCTTGATAATAAATTGTGGCGACGTTCTGGCCATCGGTAGTGGTAGTGGATGAGTTCCAGTCTGGCGCAAAGTAGTAATACAGAACTGCTGCAGTCAAACCGCCTACTATGGACCCAGCGACAGCCAATTCCGTTGTTGTATACATCCCCGTTGGGTCGATGTTGTTGACCGGGTCGCCGTGGACGTAGGCGTACTTGTGGAACGATTGCGGGTTGTTGAGGTTCCCGAAGAATGGGTCGAGCGTGCTGAAACGGCCCGTGGTTGGTTCGTACATCGCTTGCCTCGTGTGTTGGGCGGATAGTCACTTCAACGATGGAAATTGAGCCGACCTGTTTGGCGAGACAATCACCGTGGTCACGTAAGACGGTACTGCGGCCGGAGCGGTGGGTGTCACTGGCAGCTTGCAGCCAGTGGGATCACAGGGCGAATTCACACGGGCGGACAAGCCGCCCGTGGCACCCGGCGCTGAGGCCGCGAAATGCGGTGCCACGAAATGCGGTGGAATGGTCATCGCCTTCGGATGTCCGATCCGTTGAGCCACCGCGCGCTCGGCGGCGATCAGCGGCGCGGCCGTGCGCGGATCACAGTATGGATGGATGCCGGGAATCGGCTCTCCGTCCGCCCTCTCCCACGGAAAAGTTGCCCTGGGACCGCCCCGTAGCCGCATCTCGACCAGTCGGCAAAAGAGCGCGCCGGTCAGCCCCCACCGTTTCAAGACGTGGTCGAGGTGCCGTTGATGGCATTGCTTCGCATGAAACTGATACGCGTCGTCGTGAGGCGCGAAACTGCAAGCGGTGACATAAACCGCCCACGCTTCCGGAAACGAATGGTGCTCCTCCAGCGCGTGCCCCCGTTGCACCAGGAACGCGGCGACTTCCTCGGCCGGCGTGAGCGAGCGCAAATACAGCGGCATGGAACGAGTCTTCTCCGCCGCATGCAACCCCGGCGTCCATTCCACCGGGCTGTGGTGGTAGTGTTTGTCGGGGCGGCTGTCCAGTCCGCCCGAGAACTCGAAGTTCCGCCTCTCCCGCCAAGCCGGATGGGGATGATCCAACCCGTCCCAACGAGTAAAGACGTGCCCCGGCGAATGGACCAATTTCATCGGATAGCCCAGGCGGCGACCGATGGCCACCAACAGCACCGGCAGCGAAGCACACGTGCCATGCCGTCGCGGGCCGAGCAGACCGTGGATCAAGTGGCGATCGGATTGCTTCCAGTCGGCCGGGCTGCTCTTGTCCATTTCTTCCGGGCAGTAGTGGATGCCGCAATCCTGTTCGAGAACGCGCGCGATGCAGCAAACCCGCCAAAGTGGTTCGGAGTTCTCGAATTCCCCGCGCCGTTGCCGGAAGAGGCGTAGATGCGTGTTGGTCAACAAGGCGATGCGCGCCGTCCATTCAGCGAGTGTCGCCAGACACTGGTTGACATCCAAAGCCTCGGTTCCCGGCAGCCCGACGGCGCAGGCGAGATTGTTGGCCGCGATGTCATCGTACTTCGCGACGAACTCGTCGGGATCGGCCGTCAGGATTTCATCGAGCGTGGGGACGAGCGGCGTTGGGGTCGCGTGTTCTCGCGACGGCGGCGCGGGGTTGGGTGGCGATTCCGTCGCTCGAACTGGCGACGACGCAACTGCGGGGCGCAACACCGGCCGCTGGGTGGCAACCATCGGGACTCCGTTCGATCAAGAAGTGAAACCCCAACTGGAAAAGGGAACCAGTTCCAGACGTCTTCGCGCGTCTCTGGGGCGATCGGAGATGGTGAACGACCGTCAACGGACAGCCTGCCCAGCGTGTTCCGGAAAGTCAAGAAAATTCTCACCGAAAATTCGGCGTGATGTTGGGTTCTCCAACTTTCCGAACCTGAGACCTTTGTCCCCATCAACCGCTGTCACCGTTACAAACGGACCACGTCCATCACTGGGTACCGGACCGTTGTCGAGATTTCGCCACGAAGTGAGCTAAGTTTGAGGTGAACCGTACCGGTCGATAGCCGGAGGGTGCGCGCGAATTGCCTCCAGAGGTATTTCCCTCCGCCGGCAATTTCGCGTGCGACAGATTCGGCATCACGGAGCGGGCGGAGTTCGCCCGCGGCAATTCCCGAAGGAACAACACCGGTGAATCTATTCGCGGCCAGCGAAGCTGACTTCACGACCGTCCCGATCGAGTTCTGGATCTGGGGGGGCGCCACGCTATTGCTTTCAGCCGGGCTCGGTTTCGTGGCGGGCGTTTCCTACGCGCGGGTCTCCATCGAATGGGCCGCCAAGAAAGCCCAAAAGCAGCTCACCTCGTTGTACTCCATGGTCGTCACTCAGTTGGAGAAGGCCCACAGCGCGTGCGGCGTGCTGGAAGCGTTTCCCAAGCTGGTGCTGACCGAAGACCAGACCGAAACGCTCGATACCCGTCGCAAAGGGTTGCTCCAGACGATCGGCAATATCGTCGACACTCAGCGTGAGATCATCGTCAAGAAAAAAGAGCGCGCGGCCGCCGCGAAGAAGAAGCTGGAAGAATCCCCCGCCGTCACGTGGGTCCGCGCGCCGGAAGACATTACCACCGGGCTGCCGGCGAAAGCGGCATTCGACGCCAACCTCGCCATCTTGCTGGACCGCGCCATCGAAATGGAAGCGGACGCGGGCCTGCTCTTCGTGCGAATCGACAAAG
>CAZVJA010000139.1:3863-13279 GCA_964626885.1 uncultured Planctomycetaceae bacterium
GCCAGATCCCCGCGGGTCGTTAACAAAGTGTCCAACTCCGCAGCCGGAGCACAGGTGCCGAGCGTCGAAGCGAATGATGCGGACGTCAACGTAACTTCCTTAGTCACGGGGCCATAGGGATTATGCCCCTCTCGACGCCTCTTGTCTCATTTTTGAAGATCCGATAGGATCGGTCAGACTGTGGCGAAGGGCTGTCGGCATAGTCCGCCTGTCTTAACAACCTGCGCTCGTCCCTTGGACCGTTGAACGGAACACTCCATGAAGCTTACCGCTCCTTCGCGTGCCGCGAGCACGTTGGCCCTCATTATGGTCCTGCTCGTCGCCACCACCATTTTCGCCCAGCAACTCTCCGAACAGCGGTCGAGCGATGGAACCACGGCAAAGCTCGTTACCGAATACATCTCCCGGTACCACATCAGCCAGAAGCCGGTGGATGATGCCATTTCCGCGCAGCTCTTCAAGCGGTATCTCGAACAGCTCGACCCCCGCAAGCTGTACTTCACGGACGCGGATATTCAACGGCTGGGAGGCTACCGTGAGAACCTGGACGATCAATTGAAAGCGGGAGATGTCTCCTTCGCGAATGTTGCGTTCGATCTCTACCTGGAGCGGCTGGCGCAGCGCGTCAAGCTGGCCCATGAGCTGATCGACGCAAAGCAGGATTTCACGGTCGATGAAGGCCTGGATGTCGAAGCGGATAAGATCGATTGGGCCAAGAGCGAAGAGGAAATCAACGACCGCTGGCGGAAATGGATCAAATTCGAGAAATTGACGCTAATTCTCGATGATACCCCGGAAGACAAGATCAAGGAACGGCTGCATCAGCGGTACCACACCATCGGCGTCTCCGGTCCGCAAACGGAAGACAGCGAAAAGCTCGAATGGTACCTCTCATCGCTGGCTCACTGCTTCGATCCGCACTCCAGTTACATGTCTCCCATGTCGCGGGAAGACTTCCGCATCAGCATGGAGTTGAAACTCCAGGGGATCGGAGCAGCGCTTCGATCTGAGGATGGATATACCATCGTTGCGAGCATCGTCCCCGGAGGAGCAGCCGATAAGGACGGGCGGTTGAAGAAAGAAGACAAAATCATTGGCGTCGACAAGGGTGACGGCGAGATGGTCGACGTCGTCGAGATGAAACTCAACAAAGTCGTCCGGATGATCCGCGGCAAACAAGGCACGCAGGTGCGGCTGAAGGTCAAACGGCCTGACCATCCCGACGAAAAGGATTCCACGAAAGTCGTCAAAGGAGATACCCTGGTTTATGAGTTAACCCGGCAGACGATCGAGTTGACCACTTCCGAAGTCCGCGGCGAAATAATCCAGACCGGAGATCGGCTGAAGGGAACTCATTCACGCATCGGCGTCGTCAATATCCCGTCGTTCTACCGTGACTTCCAGGGGGCCCAGCAGGGAGACGATTTCAAGAGCACCTCCCGCGACGTCCTCAAGGTTCTCGAGGATTTTCATGCCAAGGGAGGCGTCGACCTGATCGTCATCGATTTGCGGATGAACGGCGGCGGAGCACTCAGTGAAGCCATCGAAGTTTCCGGGCTGTTTGTTAACCAGGGACCGATCGTGCAGGTCAAGGAACCGGGAGGGAAGAAGGAAGTTCACGAAGATCCCATCCCCGATGTCGCCTATTCCGGTCCGCTCGTTGTGTTGTGCAATCGCCTCTCCGCCTCCGCTTCGGAGATTTTCGCGGGGGTCATCAAGGACTATCGTCGCGGCATCATCCTCGGCGACACCACCACGCACGGCAAAGGGACGGTGCAAAACGTCACTCCTGTCGGAAGACAAGGGGTCTCGGCGATTTTCGGGAATGGGGAAGACCGCGGCGCACTGAAGCTGACCATCAGCCAGTTCTACCGCGTCAACGGCGTGAGCACCCAAAATCTGGGGGTCGAGTCCGACGTGGTTCTCCCGTCGCTGATCGATCACATGGATTTCGGCGAGCAGTTTCTCGACAACGCGTTGAAAGCAGACCGCATTGCGCAGGCCGACGATTTCAAGCCCCTGCAAGAGTACAAGGTGACGCCCGAAGTGATCTCAACCCTGGTTCAGAACAGCCAGGCGAGAGTGACAAAAGATCCCGAGTTCCAGAAGCTGGGTCGCGAGATCGACCAGTACATTGTCCGGAAGCAGCGGAAGCAGATCTCGCTGAATCTGGAAAAGCGTCGCAAGGAACGGCTTGAGGACTCCGACCTGAAGAACAAGGAAGACAAGCTCACTAGTGAAGATCCCGCCGAAGGGCCGATCTTCCCTGAAAACTTCTACAACAACGAAGTGCTGCGGATCGGTCTCGATTACACATCCCTGTTGCAATCGATGAAGACCGCCGGCAAATAAACGACGACAGGTTAAGCACGAAGCACGAATGACGAAGGAAATCAGAAGCCCAAAGCCTGAAAGTTCTCTGTCAGTTTAACCGGCAATGGTTGTGGCAGCTTTCATCGTGCTTCGAGCTTAGTTGCTTCCTTAGACATTCGTGCTTTGTCATTCGTAAGCTCGCCCCATGCCCGTCATCGAGGTCCGCAACCTGTCGAAGGTCTACCGCGTGTTTCGCAAGCGGGAGGGCCTGCTGGCGTCGGTGCGGAGCCTGTTTCATCGCGAGTATCAGTCAGTCGCGGCGGTGGACGGTGTCAGCTTTCAGATCGAGCCGGGAGAGATGGTCGCGTTTCTCGGCCCCAATGGCGCCGGAAAAACGACGACGCTGAAACTTCTCTCGGGGTTGATCTACCCCACCGCCGGGGACGCTCGTGTGCTGGGTCACATTCCCTGGAAGCGCGAGAACACCTACCGACGCCGTTTCTCGCTGGTGATGGGACAGAAGAATCAGCTCTGGTGGGATCTCCCCGCACAAGAATCGTTCCGGCTGCACAAAGAGATCTACGGCATCCCGCCCGACGAATTCACCCGCCGCCTCGACGAACTCACGGGCCTGCTCGAAGTACGTCACCTCGTCGGCCAGCCGGTCCGCGAACTCTCGCTGGGAGAGCGGATGCGGATGGAACTGATCGCCGCCCTGCTCCACGCTCCCGACGTATTGCTGCTCGACGAGCCGACGATCGGGCTCGACGTCGTCTCGCAGCGCCGTGTCCAGGAGTTTCTCAAGCATTATCAGGCCGAACGGAAGATCACCGTCCTGCTGACCAGCCACTATATGAAAGACGTCGAGGCCCTCTGCCGGCGGGCGATCATCATCAACGAGGGGCACATCAAACACGACGGCCCCCTGGCCGATATTCTGGATCGCTTCGGCCGACATAAGATCATGGATCTTCAATTCGCGGGGACGGAAGTTCCGAGCGACCTCGGCCGTTTTGGGACCGTTGTCGAAGTTCGGCCGCCGCGCGTGCGGCTGGAAGTCCCCCGCCAGCGCATTCCGGAAATCTTGCAGGCACTCCTGGCAAACTACAACATCGAAGACGTCGGCGTGCAGGAACGCCCGCTCGAGGAAGTCATCGCCGAGCTATTCATGAACCATAAGGCTGAGAAAGTCGATAAACCGCGGGCAGCTTTATCGCCGGCTCCCTGAATCCCGTCCCCGGACCCGTATCCCCAGAATCATGCTCTCCCATCCCCGCGTCCATTGGGTGATCCTCAAGACCTGCCTTGAAGAGCGGTTAGTCTACCGGGCTGATTTCGCCTTCTCGACGCTGTTCCGCTTCCTGCCGATCGTCACGCAGATATTTCTCTGGGGGGCGATCTATGCCGTGCATACCAATTCCCCCAAGGAGACGCTCAACGGCTACTCCTACCAGAACATGGTGGCCTATTACCTGCTGGCGATGGTCGGGCGGGCTTTCTCCAGCATGCCCGGCCTGGCGGACGGCATCGCAAACGACATCCGCAACGGCACGATCAAAAAATACCTGACGCAGCCGATCGACATGCTCGGCTATCTCTTCTGGCATCGCATCGCGCACAAGCTGGTGTATTACATCGTGGCGACCGGACCGTTCGTCCTGGTGTTTTACCTCTGCCGAAGCTATTTCGACGGCCCGCGCGACGTGATCACCATCGCGGCCTTTATTGCGTCGCTGCTGCTGTCGTTTCTGGTGGGGTTCTTCACCGAAGCTCTGCTGGGACTGCTCGGCTTCTGGTTCCTGGAGATCAGCTCGCTGGTGTTCATCTTCATGATGTTCAACTATTTCCTCTCGGGGCACATGATTCCGCTCGACTGGCTGCCGCACCCGTTGAGCGACTGGGTGCAGTACCTGCCGCTGAAATATCTAGCCTATTTCCCGGCCGCGGTGATGCTCGGTCGCTATTCGCACGAGGAACTCGCCGTCGAGCTGGGAATTGAACTTGCCTGGGTTGCCGTGCTGTTCATTCTCACACGTGCGGCGTTCGCCCGTGGTGTACGGCGGTACGGAGCATTTGGGGGGTGATCTCCTTCGGAGCGTTCAAGGGAACCTTCGCGAAAGGTTGCCGCACCGGCCGAACGCACAGTAGGATGCTCGGCGAGAGAATTACGACGATCCTTCCATAAGGCAAATCCATGCGCAAATCGACCCCGAGCGAATATACCAAATCAAAACTTACACGGGTTCTGACGGCAATCGTTGCAACCTGTTGCATTTTCGGAGTTGTCGCGAATTCGACTTTCGGCGCCGCGTCGGAAAAACCCACGACCGTGGCCGAAGCGACAAAGGTACTCGACCTGTCGAAGCTCCCGCTGATCGATAAGGCGGAGGAGCCTCAGCAGCGGCGCGTGGCCGAATTGTCGTATTCGGCCGCAGCCACCGTCGAACAGGCCGCAAAGTTTCACCGTGCGCAGTTCCTCGACAAGAAGTGGCAGGAACTCCCCGGAAGCTACAACAGTGCCGAGTCCGCGAATGCCACCTTCTCTCGCGACGGCTATCTCGTGTCGTTGATGGTTTATTCCTCCGGCGAGCCGGGCAAAACCAGCATCGTGATCAACCAGCACGGCAACGTCGATCTCAACAAGCTGCCGATTCCCGCCGGCGTCAAACCGTTTTATAGCGCGCCGGTCAGCACCGCCTACGTTACGGATGCTCCGCTCGACGCCATGAAAAAAGAGTGCCGCAAACTGCTGATGGAAAAAGGATGGCAGCCCTACGGCGACGCCGGCGACGTGCAGTTCTTCAAGCAGAACGCGATTCTTCTCTCTGCCAACGTGCAGACCGCGCCGGCTCAAATGAACAAAACGGTCATCACTTACAGTACGGAACTGATCTCGGCCGACATCCCCGCACCTGCCGATGCCGTTCGCGTTCAATATTCCGACAACCCGACGCAGGTCTCGCTCGACACCAAAGCGTCTCTCGACGACGTCGTCAAATTCTATCGCGAAACGCTCACAAAGAACGGCTGGAAAGCGACGACCGACAAAGCCATCCGCATCGACTTTAAGGACGTGCTGATCTTCCGGAACCCGCAAAAGGAAATGATCACACTCGAAGCGAACTCCGTCGACGGCCTTACGCGTCTGCTCGTCCGTTTCCAGACAGCGGCGGAGGTAGAGGATGAAGACCGCCGGGCCAAAGAAGCGGTCGACAAGGCGAAGAAACGGACTGAAGCAGAAAAGATGAAGCGGGATAAGCCGGGTACGAAGCTCGCCATCGCGATTCCCTCCGACGCCAAGAACGTCAAAAAGGAGAAAGACAGCATCGAGTTCGTGGTTCCCAACGGCAAGGCGCGCGGCGTGGTCGAAGCCTGGCGGAAGCAGTTCGCCAAGGAGGGCTGGAAGGAAGACTCCGCAACCGTGGAAGACATGGCGGGCGTGGTCTCGCTCGCGAAGGACAAGCTGCATCTGGTGATCAACTACACCGACACCGGCTTTCTCCCGGCGGAAATCGACATCAACGCCATCGGCATCGAACTCGAAGCGGCCGGCGAGAAGAAAGCCGACAAGAAATAATCACGGCTGCGATTATTTCTTGTCCCCCACCGTCACCAGCCGGTCTTCGGGATCAACGGTGAGGATCAGCCCGCGGAACTGCATCTCCTGCGGAACTTTGTTCGAGTGAAGCTGCAGGCCGATCGGTCCGCTTTCGCACAACTCCGGCTTGGGGTCGCTCCAGTCGGCCGCCGCGACACCATTGATCACGTGCCGGATGCGATTTCCGATTGCGAGAATCTCCATGCGGTTCCAGTCGTGCTGATGCCCCGCCTTCTTGGCGACGCCGTCTTTGTCCTGGTAGATGCTGTTGCGGCGGTACAGGTCGTAGTAGCCGTAGCCCGAGGGAAACATCACCAGATGCCCCATGTAGCTGAACGGGTCGCTCTCCTTCTCGACCGTCTTCCCCCACAAGGCAATGCCGGAGTGCATCTCGCTCTCAACGAGCTTCGCTTCGAAGATGAGCCGGAAGTTGCGGTACTTCTCCTTTGTCACGAGATACGTACTCGCCTTCGGGGCGTTCTCGGCGCTATTCTTGCCGACGATGATCCCTTTCTGGACCGACCAGTACTTCGCCGTCTGCCCCTCCCAGCCTGCGAGATCCTTGCCGTTGAAGAGATGGATCGGCTTCTCGCTCGACGGCAGCTTGCCGAGTTGCTGCTCCGACCAGTCGGACGCGGACGGTTCACCCGCGAATGTTGATCGAACGGCGACAGCCAGCAGCAACAACGCAAAGCAGCAACGACGGCTCATGGTGTCTTCTCCAGGCATATGGAAATTTGATTGGTACGGATTCAAGATGCAGTTTTCGGGAGGGCGAGGGGGCACCGCCCGAAGGGTGGTCCGCCGAGCCGCTGCGTCCGAAAGTCTCTGGTTATGGCGGCTCCGACGGAGCGTCGCCCTCCCAGTTTTGAGACCACCGCTCGGTACAAATCCTCGTCGACTCGCCGCCATCATACCAGCCGGCCGCGACAATAGCGAAATCGTACTGACAAAAAACCTGCGAGGGGATTACTCTACTCTGTTAAGCCTTCTTTCGTGTGCCACTGGCTCTGCCAGTGTTCTGAGTTCGTTGACACGTCGGCACTGGCATAGCCAGTGGCACACAAACGTCAGAAAAAAGAACTCACGACGGCTTACCGCACCGGCACAAACGACACGCCAGAAAGCCGCATCAGGTTGTCCCCCGGCACTTGCCGCGGCTTAAACGTGATGAGCTTCCAACCGGGGGATTCGAACGTCACTTCCCCCAGCGCGTCGGTGCGCAACTTATTCTCGCCGCCGCTGTCGGCCACTTTGCCTTGTATAGTCTGGGCACCGACCGTCACCTCATATTCGCCGCCGGCCAGGTCTTCTTTGCAGCAGTAGGTGACTTCCAGCTTGTAACGTCCCCCCTGCGGCATCTCGAACCGCCACTCGACGGTATCTTCGATGTTCTTCCAGCGGTCGATATACGGCGCCGGTGCTTCGCGCGACTGCGCGAGAATGCTGTCGCCGCGGATCAATGCTTCGTAGATGTTGAGCGTGACCCGTCCATCCGCTTCGGGGGCCGGCGCGGTGGGAGCCTTGCTCTCCGCAATCCGCTCAAGACCCCAGCCAAGTCCCATAATCCCAGCGACGATCGCCGGAAACAGCACGATCGCTCCGATCACGGATCGCCCAAGACTCGGTTGTTCGCTCGCGGTACTCATCGCGTCACACTCTTAAAAAGATCCGCTGACGATACAGCACATATAGAAACACCCACTTCAGCACCAAACTGCCGCTCTTGAAGAGCAACTCGTGCATGCCCCGCTCGCGAAACACAATCTCCGCCAGATGATCGAAATCGATGATCCCCTGCCCCACGTAGATCGTGATCGAGTTCATGCCGATGACGACAAAGAAGAACGCCCACCGCGACCAGCCGCGCACGTCAATCACGTAGTAGAACAACGCCAGGAACAGAAAGCTCCAGCCGCCGACCCACAGCACGAACGAACTCGTCCAGAGATTCTTGTTGATCGGAAACGTCTGGTTCCACAGCGCACCAAGCGCCAGGCAGACGAGCCCCGCCGCAATCAGGCCGACCGTTTTTGCCGACCCGCTCGGCTTAGGACGTCGCAGCCACGCCCCGGCGAGCGCTCCCAACAGGACCGTTGCGATCGCGGGGGCGGTCGAAAAGAGTCCTTCCGGATCGCGGATCACTTTGTAGAGCCGACCGGGGAGCAGATTGCGGTCGATGTAATCGACCAGCGTATGACCGGGGTACCAGTCGCCAAGTTCGTACCCCGGCACGGGGATGAACCGCATCGCCGCCCAGTACCCCGCCAGAATTCCGGCCGTCCAGACCGCCTGCCCGCAGACCGATGTGTTCATCACGATCAGCGCCGCGAACAGATACCCCAGGCCGATCCTCCCCAACACGCTCGGGTAACGCAGGTTCGCGAAATCGAAATGCAGGCCGCCGTTGATCACCAACCCGAGCAGCACCAGGGCGATCCCCCGGCGAAAGACCCGCCAGTACAGCTTCGACTTTCCGTCGCCGCGCTCGATGCGGGCCGAGAGCGAGTACGGCATGGCCACCCCGGCCACGAACATGAACAGCGGAAAGATGAGGTCGTAGAACTTGAAGCCATGCCACTCGGGATGTTCCAACTGCCCGGCCAGCCAGACGAGCGGCCCCCAGCCGGTGAGCTTGGCCAGCGGCGGCACCAGTTCCTCGCCGCCGATGATCCAGAACATGTCGAACCCGCGGAGCGCATCAAGTGACGCGAGCCGGGTCGACCGCTCATCAGCGATCAACGGGAGCGAATCCCTACCGCTATGTGCCTGGGACATGAACCTCTGCCGGGTGATTTACTTTTGAGTACGTTCCGTTACTTTCTTCCGGGAGGGCGAGGCTCCCGCCGAGCCGCAAAGTTGAACATGGCTGACTTTTCAGGCGCGCCGGGGGTGTCAACCGCCGGTTTCTTCGACTGCGCCTTTCGACGAGCAAAACGCCTCGCGTTTGTGAGGACATGCGTTCCACCACGACTTCGCCATCAGACAGCGGCGGTGCGAGCGTGTCAAGGAGAGCAAGACACAATGACGTTGTCGATGAACAATCGAGTGGGTGGCCCACCTTGCTTCAAGGTGGGTCAGCCTTGCTGACAAGAGGTCTCGCTAAAACGGCGAATGACCTGGAAGCTTTAAGCCTTCCCTTCCACAATGGCAACCTCGTGTGGCGTAGCCACCCAGGTAGGCCGAAGCGGCCAACCTGGGCCACCCCGCGAAACGCCTCGCGTTTGTGAGGACATGCGTTCCACCACAACTTCGCCATCAGACAACGGCAAAACAACTCTGTCAAGCAGGAGGACCAGCGTTGTGATTCGCGACCGTCGCACGATTCTCTGACGTAGAAATCTCGACGACCGCCACCTGATCGGCCCCATTCCCCTCAAAATAGGCTGCCGTGACGGTCCCGTAGCAACCTTCCGGGGCATACGTCGAAGCATCATAAATGCGTTTTGACCAGTACTCGTTCAACTCCTCCACCGACGCGCATAAGAGTTGGACCTTATTCCAG
>CAZVJA010000140.1:0-13274 GCA_964626885.1 uncultured Planctomycetaceae bacterium
TTTTTCTTGGACCCCACCATCTTAGCGGTGGAGTCGGTTGAGGGGGGCAGGTCACGCTCGCTCCAGGCTCCGCTGGCAAAGCTGGCGGAAAAGTACGGTCCGGCAGTACTCGTCGTCGCCCACCGGCGGAAAAGTGCCGGCGCCGTGGCGGATGATCTGGCGCTCGGAAGCCGTGCTTTCACCGGGATCGCACGAGCGGTCTGGCACTTGACGCGCGACCCGAACGACAAGAACCGCCGGCTGCTGTTGCCCGGAAAAATGAACCTGGCGCCGGAAGGCTCGGGCTTGGCTTTCGCGATCGGTGGCTTGAGTGCGCCGCGAATCGCGTGGGAAGCCGAGGCGGTCAATCTCTCGGCAGATGAAATAGTGGCTGCCGAATGCCAAAACCGCAAGCCGGGACCGGACGCGGACAAGCTTGACTATGCCATCGATTTTCTACGGAACACACTGGCTGCTGGGCCACGCCTCACGAAAGAGGTCATGGAGGAAGCGCGCGAGGGGTACGGCATTAGCAAGCGGACATTGGAGCGTGCGCGAGAGGCGCTGATGGTCGAACCTTATCGACCAGCCAATCCCGGACCGTGGTGGCTGCGGCTCCCCGGGCACTCCGCTACAGGCTGCGAACCTGATCCTAAGCAGCAAGAACCTGGCGATCTGGGCGATGTGCCCGAATCCTCGGGAGATTTCGAACTGGCCACAGCCTGAAACAGCACATCGCCAAGTTCCGTAATCTCGGCGACGTGGTGGTGCAATCAAGGGAAATCGAGACAGGAGCAGAATGCGAAACCAGTGCGATACGATCGATCATATCTGTGCTGATCCACTGTTGCTCACCGCGCGGCAGGCCGCAGAAATCTGTGGCAAGTCGTTGCGGACTTGGCGGACATGGGACTCGGCCGGCCTGATTCCGCGGCCAGTGCGGATCGGGCGTTCGACACTTTGGCGGCTCGACGAGCTGAAGAGGTGGATTGCGGCGAGTTGTCCGCGCCGGGCCGAATGGGAGACCCGCCAATGAACTTGAGTTTGTGCGCGGTTCTTGTCCTGATGTGACACCCGGGATTTGGCGGTCAAATTCCGATCGAAATAGAGACCCCAGGAGAACGCTTCGGATGGCCAGCCTTTACAAGAAGCCCGTCGTAATCACCGACCCGAAAACGGGCGAGCGTGTGAAGTCGAAATCGAAAAAATGGTGGGGCCGCTACCGCGACGCTCTCGGCCGCGATCGACGCGTGCCGCTGGCCGCGGACAAGGCGGCCGCCCAAGCCAAGCTCAACAGTCTCGTGATCAAGGTGGAGCGCGAGGCGGCTGGAATCTCCGATGCGTTCGACGACCACGCCAAACGGCCGCTATCAGAGCACCTGAAAGAGTTCGGGATGTATCTCCGAAACAAGGACAACACTGACGACTACGTGCAGCGGACTGTCGCTCGCGTTGAGTCGGCATTCAAGGAATGCAAGTTCGTCGGCATTCGGGATATCTCTGCCAGCCGCTTGCAGGCGTATATCGGCGAGCTGCGAAAGAAGGGCATCGGAATCACGACGTGCAATCACTACCTCCGTGCGTTCAAGATGTTCTCTCGCTGGCTGGTGAAAGATCGGCGCAGTCGGGACGACGTGGTCGCTCACCTCTCAATGATGAACGCCGATACCGACCGGCGTCGCGTCCGCCGGCCGCTGTCTGCCGAAGAATTCGAACGGTTGCTGGTCGCGGCGAGAAAAGGCCCACCGGTGCAGCTTGTGTCAGGCCCCGATCGAATGATCCTGTACATCGTGGCATGCTACACCGGGTTCCGGCGAAACGAGATCGGTGCGGTAATGCGGCGATCGTTCGACTTCAAATCCGATCCGCCGACATTAACTGTCCGGGCAGCCTACACGAAGCATCGCCGCGACGACGTTTTACCGCTGCGGGGCGATTTCGCCGCGATGATCCACGAGTGGATCGAAAAGAAGCCCGATGTGACCGGCGACGAGCCATTGCTTCAGATCCGGGGCAAGCGGACGGCTGAGATGCTGAAGGGAGACTTGGAGCGGGCAAGAACGACCTGGATCAAAGAGGCGAAGGAGCCTGTTGAGAAGGCCCGGCGCGAAGCATCATCTTTCTTGAAGTACGTGGACGAGAGCGGCGGCTTCGCGGACTTCCATGCGCTGCGGAAAACGTTCATAACGAATCTGTCGCGGGCCGGCGTCTCGCCCAAGACGGCACAGGCGCTCGCCCGGCATTGCGATATCAACCTGACAATGAACGCCTACACGATGCTGAGCGTTCATGATCATGCCAGCGCGGTCGAGTCGCTCCCGCCCATCCCGAAGGCGACCGACGAATCCCCCCCGCAGGAGGCGGCTGCAACGGGCACCGATGGCCCCGTTTCGACCGCATCCGAGGTACCAACAGTGGTGCCAAGAGGTGCCAAAATGGGTGCCAAACGGCTCGCCGCGGATGCATTGCAAGCGGCGCCAATCTGCACCGACGGTGCTATCGATACGAGGAGAGACGCCGCTCCAACAACCCGCACAAACTCCGAAGAAAACTCGCATTCTTGCGCCAGTGCGTGCAACTCTGCATCGCGTTGCGATAATGGCCGAGGCGGGACTCGAACCCGCACACCCCTTGCGAGATACGGGATTTTAAGTCCCGTGCGTCTGCCTATTCCGCCACTCGGCCAGAAGGAGCAGTGGCCATGGTGACCTTCAAGGGCGGGATTGTAAAGTGCTGCACGGTTCGCCGTGTCGAGTGACGAAGCCGTGACACAAAATATCAGCATTCAAGCAGGGCTCTGCCAGCGATCAAAATCATGGCGAGGTTTTAACGAGGCGGTGTGACAGCGGGTTCGCTGTCTACTCTCAGAGACCGCATAGGCCGAACCTTACTCGCCGTCGGTCTTTTTACGCCTACGGTTCCGCAGGGTGCGGAAGCCGCCCGAGAGGATCGCTGCCAGGCCAACCCAGGTCATGCCAGCTTCCTCGACGTTCGGGTTTTCGGCGCGATCGATCGATGCCCCGGAATCATTGTTTGGATTCTGGGGTGAGGCTGCGGGAGCGGCATTTCCGTCGACGCCCGGTAGATTTGGCGTTACGCCGTCCGACGGAGTTGCTTTTCCGCCCGGCTTCGGCTTGGAGAAGAGTTTTCCATTGCCGTCACGCATGAAGAAGGCATCCACGCCGCGCGACCAATACAGAGCTTCCTCCAACTCGCGCGGAGCCTGCTTACCGCTTAGAATGAGGTCCGATTCGCGACCATCCGTGTACGATGCCGAGCCGGGCTGCTTCGTCGGCGGGAGGCCGATTCGCTCTGACTGAGGGATCGTTGGCATGATAGGGACGAAGGCTCCCATTAAGGCCCCGGAAGCAGTATCGACGGCAAACGGATCGCCGTGGAAGAGCTTGAATGGGTCGGTATCGAATAGCGGAAACTTTTGGGTCACGTTCTCGGAGTCGACGACACCGGTCTTCAGGCTGTTGCGTTCGCTCGCCAGGAGAGAGGCGAGTGCGGGCTGCCCCGTCGAACCGGTCTGCAAGTTGGCCAGAGGTTGAGTCATTGAAGCGGAAACTGCGACAGAATTTGTCGAGCTCTGAATGGAATTAACTGAAACAGCGTTGCTTTGGAACTGATCGTCGGTGGCAAGTTTCAGATGCGACTGGCCGGTTCGGTCAGAAAACGACGTCGTCTGCTCAAAACCGAGAGATTGTGATTTTGCCGAACTTGGTCTCCAGTTCGATGAAAGCAAACTAGTTAGACGGGAAGTCGATCGGCTAAGCGAGTTTGACAGCGTAAAGAAGAGCGAGGAATGATACGGCCGGACCGAAATTGTCAGGGCCAAGCCGTGTGCCACGGGAGTCGTTGTTACCGAAACGGCCACTGGCGAACTAGATGTCGTCGTCGATGATAACGAAAGCACCGTCGTAGAAATCGGATGATCGGAGACCAAGCTGTTGATTGCAGGCTCGGGTTTACCGATTTCGGCTGGCACGGGAAGCACGCGGTCGATCGCCTCGAACACAACGCTGGGAACCCCGAGGTTGGTTGAGTGGCCGAGAGGTTCTTCTGGGCGATTCTGTTCGATGATGTCGAACGGTGTGTTGGCGAGCATGCTTGTTGTCATGCTGACCGGTGTATCGAGCATCAAGACGTTTGCGCTCAACAAGCTTCGGTCTTCGAGCGTCTCGAAAGTTCGATAGTAAGACCGCCGACGGCGCCGCAGGCGAGGGGGTGTTTGAATGGGAGAGAGAAATAGCGAGTAACCAAATCCGAGAGTTACGAAAGGGATCCGCATGAGTCTCGCTCCACTTGGCGACGGATGGGTTCCGTCGAATCGTTATCCCCGTTATTCCATGGCAGGGCATCGGCCCACATTCCTGGCCCCCAAGCCTTCCGCAGTCATCCTATTCCCACAAGATACCCACGGTGATCGCTGTTTTCCAAACGTATTCTCAGCATTGCTCGTGCCGGATTGCGAGGAAACCACGCATAAAACTCGGTTCCGTCCGATTTGTAGCTGGTCATATTCCCGGGGATTCTTACCTCACGGGCGCGGATGCTTCGGGTTACTTTGCCCCGGCGCCTTCGGCTGCTTTCTTGGCCGCGTTGGGCCAACTGTCTGGAGCCTGCCGCAATTTTCCGACCATGGTGTAAATGTTGATGAGTGCCTGATCCATCATTTTCTCGCCAGCACCGATCTCCACCGGCGATACAGGAGGATCGGCTCCATATCCCCCCTCCGAGACGGCCTCAATCGTCGGAAAGTACATGCCATGTCCGTTGCAGTATCCAAAGAAAAGCGTGTGTTCCAGATACGACCGCTCTTTCAGCCGTTTGGAATGATTGCAGAAGAACTCCCCCGAGCCGCCGACGAGGGCAATCTTCCGGTTGAGCACGACCGTATTCAACTCAGCTGCCAATCCGTCTTGCAGCTCGATCACGAAATTTCGGACGAGTTCTGGGAAGAATGCCTGCTCATATCCCGCAGCCAGAACCGGGTTGGAAAAATCGAGCCGCGTTCGGAAAACGTAATCGTTTACCTCCCCTTGCACGGAGGGGCTCTTCGGCGTCTCAGTGGTGATACCCTTTGCCAATTCGACGATGAGATCTCCAAGGTGCTCCCCGAACTTCTGCGGCCCCTGATGCTCCTGCGGTGCATTGGGGCTCATATCTCCCGAGGCTCCCTGCATGAACATGCAATTTGTTTTCAGGGCTGCTTCCACGCGGTTCTGAAGAAACCCGGGATAGTCGGCGGAATACTTCAAAATCTTCGCATCGGTCATGACCGGATGGGCCGCGAAGTTGACAAGCACTGCAATCGGATTTCCCGCAGTGTCGTCAAAGCGAATCGCGGCCAACATCGGGTCTGTCGCCTTGGGTTCGCGCTTGCTCTGCCGGTTTCGGTTCAGCTTCAAGTCGCTACGTGAGGCAACGCCGATCCTCGCAGGCTTGGAGTTGGCGTCAGCTTCCAGGATCGCTTCAGTGATCAAGATCGGAAGTTTTTGGCTGTAGGCGACCGCCGCGTCGAAGCGCCCTTTTCCCATTCCTTCGCGATCGGTCAGTTCAATGACCGGGCCGTGATGTGAGTGGCTACCGCTGATGAGGACGTGTTGGATTTTTGCTTTTTCCAGGATGTTTTTGCGGATCTGTTCCATCATGGGGCGTGTCGGTCCCCGGCCGATGTCGAGCCCGACGAGCGCTACCTTTCCTTCTCCCGCGCGAATGACGACGGCTTTCGCGAAAAGCGGATCGAGCGCTCCTTGCGAGAGCATGTCGTGCCGCGCACCGTAACCCCACATGGGAATGCCGGCCGGCGGGGTAATATCCCGCTTGCCGAAGCCGACTTGAAAGGACTCCTTCCCGGAATCCGTGTCAGCCCCGAACGCCCGACCATACTTTACCTTGCCGCACGGATCGACCACCAGGAGAAGGGCCAGGAGACAGGATGTAATTGTTCGTCTGCTCACGACTAAGTACCTTTGAAAATGGACGAAAGATCCGTGGTCATCCAATGCTTCGATTCATGGCTCGACGCGCGTGCGCTGAACCAACAACGTCATCGAGAATGGGGAATGATGTCCTGATCCTGATAGATACTCTCCACTCCTGCAAGGGGTTTCGTCAAAAACCGGGAGCTTTGAACTGAGAAACGACGGGATTCTAGCCTTGAGGTGGCGGAGTGAGTTATTCTGAAGAGCGTATTCGGGAGCACGCTTCCGCGGAGAATGCCGGGTGGAGGAGAAGCATGATTCACAAATCGGCTTGCATCCTCGTCGTTCTTGGTCTGGGCTGCGGCGTTGGAGGCTGCGGACCTCCCCGGGCCGGACCGAGCGATGAAGTACTCATCGGAGCGAAGTTCGAGATTCCGGTATATCCGGGAGCGCGTGTCATCTCTAAGAAATCGATGATGTTCCAAAAGGCCGATGAAAGCGGCGATATGCAGTCGTTCGACAATCTGACGTGGCTGTTGCAATCGTCCGACCCCGTTGAGCGGATCGTGGCTTATTATGAGTTGCGGCTACCGGATGCAAAGCGGACAGAGTTGGGCGGAGATGACGGACGAGCCGCAAGCGAGCCAGGAACCGGATTGCAGGAATTTGAATATGTTCCCAGGGAGGCTCATGCCGGGGATCGGGTCGTGATTACCATTGGAGAGGAAGGGCTGGAGATTGCACAAATCACATTGCAAAAGTGATGTGGCGGCAAAGTTGCGTCGAACACCGGCGAGTGACGTGTTACGAGAGTCATACAATCGTACTACGGAGGAACGAGTCCTTCGCGAATCGCGAATCTTGCCAGGACCACGCGATCGCGAATGTTGAGCCGGTTCATGATTCGGTACTTGTGGCTCTCAATCGCTTTCTCCGTTCGGCCCATGACCGTTGCGATTTCCTTGACGCTCATGCCCGCGGCAAGGTACTTGAGGATCTCCAGTTGCCCCGTGGTCAACGAATTTCCCGAGATTTCGCCGACAATTCGATACCGTTCCTCCTTTTCATCAAATTGCAGGCGCGGCGAAAACGACGCTGAGTAGTAGAAATCACCGGCGGAAATCCGTCGCAAAGCTTCGATGAGCTGTTCGACGGAATCTCGTTTATCGAAGCAGCCACGTACCGAACCGAAGCGCAGCGCCTGATCGAGCAGGATGGAGTAGAAGTTTCCCGCCAGAAGCAAGACTCGAATCTCGGAATGTGCAGCGACCAGCCGGGAGATGAAATCGAGACATCCTCGCCCAGTGACGCTGACGTCGATTACGACAATGTCGGGTTTGAGCTCAAAGGCCTTTAACAGGCCGCTTTCGGAATCCGCTGCAATTCCCACCACTTGCAGGTCCGGTTCTTGCTCGATCTGCCGCGTCAACGAGTCTGTTAGCAGTCGGAGTTCATCGACGATCAGGATTTGTTGAACGCCACTCTGGGTCACCGCTATTTGTATTCCTATGGGGACGGGTTGAGGAAGCGGGGCGTTTCTCGGGTCTTCTTTGCAACTACGAAATGGTAATACGAATGCGATGCTCGAATCGGTCACGGATCAATCGAGCGTGTTGACAAGGACACGAATGTTCGCCTCATCCCCGCGGACAGGATGGAGTTTGCCCGGCAATGAACCAAGTGAGGACAAGTGGAGCAGAGGATAGTCCGACGGCAGTTTGAGGTGGATGGCGAACGAGCAGATCGGAGAGGAAATGGCGAAATCCCGCCAGCCTGTTCATCAGTGAGAATACCGATAGCAATCATTGGGAGCCGGATGGTCAGTTCACCTGCGCAATAAGTTGACCGGTTTATTTGTTCAGTCACGACGCGCGCAGAAGTGTAAAACAATGGCGTGAACTCGCCAGTTTGAGTCGTTGAATTCCTGGTCGAAGCTAAAATCCCTGCGAATGCAGGCGAGTTGCCATATGTCGCAAAGATACTGGAAAAACGCTCGACGTCGTCAAATCCAGATCCGAGGTTATGGATGAATAGGGTCGCTTCCAGCAGCCTCGGGCATTTGTCGATTCTAGATAGTCGTATGTTGCAAAAGCCATAAAGTATGTCAGCTTCGGATATGACTGAACCGACTCCATCAGAGACACAGGCACAGATTTTCAAGGCGGCACGCGAAAGCTGGATGCAAGCTGCGGCGTCGGAAGAAAACCGTGCGTCGGGTCGAGCACCGTGTACTGCCCCTGCCCGTGTCACGCCCGTCGATGAAAGCGGCCGTGTGATCGGAGAACCGCGTGCTGCACAACTCCGCGATCTCTCGGACGACGGCGTCGGGCTACTGATGGCTGAATCGCTTCAAGCTGCCTATCTGTATTTGGAAGTTCCGTACAACGTACATGAGACGCTGAGCGTGAGCGTACGGGTCGTGTACTGCCACCCATCCGATAAGGGCTATCAAGTGGGCTGCCAAATCATGTGGCCGACACTCGAATGAATGCTATTACGCGAATTTCGCGTTCGTCCTGAAGTGAACGGTTCTATACCATCGCGGGTTATTGGCCGTGTGGCTGCTCTCGGCATGGGGAGTCTATCCGGACAGCGGGTGTCGTGAACCGTGGGGCCGACGAAACTTCCATGGTTTCGGGTTCGTACAACGAGCCATGAGGAATGTCTCCTCGATTGCGGCGGGGAAATCTTGCTTTTCGACCATCCCTGCCATCTCTACCAAAGCTGGACCGGCCATTCGGCGCACACCATCCATGGTTCTGAACTTGTTGACCGCTGCAAACGGACGCAGTAGGATTTTGATTCATCATGACTTGCCATGGAAGCTGGCTGTCTCAATTAGTCGACACGGATTCAAATCATTTTAGAACTGATCTGGTTCTCGGCAGTATTTGGCAATAAACGGTGTCACCTACCGGTCCATATCGGTCGGCTTAAGTAGATCTCCTTGGAAGTACTGATAGTGAAATACCAATGATGGATGGGGTCCGTCATTATTCTCTTGCAAGAGACCGCGATGAGTTGAGGCATCTGCTTGTCGGCACCCTGATGGTGTTGATGACGACCATCCTGGATGCAGCCAAGCCTTGGGGCTTATCGCTCAGCCTGTTCTATCTCGTGCCGGCGCTTTACGTGGGTTGGACCGTACCGGGACGGATTTCCTGGGTGATTCAGTCCGCTGTGGCGGCATCAATCTTTCTCGTACCCCTCGTTTTTGATCCGACCGTTTATGCCAACAAGAACACGGTATTCACGCGCACCGTCGGTTTTATTACCGGCTTGCTTCTTGTACTCATCACGCGAGATCGCCGCAGGCTCATCGCCGCGCTCGAACGGGCAAATACCGAACTTCAGGATACCACCGTCGCGCAGAAGGCGCGAATTGAAGCGACAATTCGGGATTTGCAAAACGCTGTGCGGGCAAAACAGCAGGCGGAACGGAGCATCTACAACTCGGATACGTTCAGCGGGGCGGTTCTGAGCCTTGCTTCCGAGGGGATTGGCGTCTGGTCACTACTTCCCGAACGTCCATATCTCCGATTCTCGGTCTGGAATGACCGCATGGAGGAAATCACCGGATATGGAATGGATGAGATCAACGAGCTGGGATGGCACAAGGCACTTTATGTTGATCCCAACGTCCAAGCACGAGCGGTCCAGTTGATGCCGGAACTGATCGCCGGCAAGAACTTTCTGCTGGAAGAGCGGGAGATTTGCCGTCGTGACGGCACGAAGCGCACCATCGCGATTTCAACAATGCGGATCGAGGATGGGAACGGCGAGCCCTCCGTTCTTGGCTTGGTGCAGGATATCAGCGATCGCAGGCAAGCCGATGAAACCATTGCAAAGATCATCGAGGTGGTTTCTCCCGAAACGGGACAGGATTTTTTCCAGAATCTCGTCAACCATTTGAGCCGCGTTTGTGAAGCGGACTACGCCTTCATTGCCGAGTTGGATTCGAACGATCCGAATCTGGCCATGACCGTCGCATTGTCGCATCAGGGACGGATCATGGAGAACGTCCCCTACGACGTGCGAAACACCCCCTGCGAAAATGTTGTGAAGAACGGTGTGGTCCATTATCCGACCGGCGTACAGCAGCTATTCCCACTCGATCCCTTGATCCCTCGGATGGGGGTCGACAGCTACCTCGGCGTTCCATTATTTTCCACAGCTGGAAAAGTCTGCGGACTGCTGGTTCTGGCGCATTCCGGTCCACTTGCCAACTCCGCCCGCGCTGAAGTGATTTTGCGAGTTCTCGCGACACGCGTCTCCGCTGAATTGCAACGGGGCCAGGCGGAACGTTTACACCGGGCGAGCCAGCAGCGGTTGCGCAGCTTCTTTGATGCGGCTGCTGTTTTGATGTCGGTTGTTGAACTCAATGGGCACGACTACACCTACGTAGAGTCGAATGCACTTCTCGCGAAATTCTTTGGTCGCACTCCAGAACAACTCGCGGGGAAATCAGCCCGGGAGCTGGGGGTTCCCCAAGTCGATATTTCCCGGTGGGTTGAACTCTTTCATCAGTGTGTCAATAGCCGCGCTCCGTTGACCACGGAATATCCCTTCACACACAACGGTGAACGACGGTGGTATCACGGAACGATAAGTCACATCGGCCCGGGTAAACAGGGGCCGCAATTCAGCATGACGACGGTGGATGTCACCGATCGAAAGCTGGCCGAGGAATCGCTGCGAGACCGGGAGCACCGGTTGCGGGCTCTCTTCGATCAGACGGTTGTCGGAATCGCTGAATGTGACACGTCCGGGAAGATTGTTCGTGTCAACGACCATTTTTGTGAACGACTTGGATTCAGCAGGCCCGAGATTTTGCAGTTGCAGATGCAGGATATAACTCATCCGGACGACGTGCTGAAAACCGTCTCTGACGGTCAAGCTCTCGTTGATGGAGGCCAGAATTATCAGATTGAGAAACGGTACGTACGGAAGGATGGTTCATCGATCTGGGTCAAGAACTGGGTCAACGGAATTCGCGACGAAACGGGAGTGGTGCGGACCTTAGCGACGATTTCGATCGACATCACGGACCAGAAGCAGGCTGAGGATGCCTTGAAAGAAAGCGAGCAGCGGCTTCAGTTGGCGCTTGCGGCATCACGGACCGGCGTCTGGGAATGGGATATCGCCGCGGACAGAGTCTTCTGGTCTCCGGAATGCTACGAAATCATAGGTGTATCTAGCTACGGAGGATCCTACGACGAATTCATAAAGCTAGTTCATCCCGATGATCGTGAGGGCGTAGCCGCAAGAATTCAAGCCGCGCTTGACGGAGAAACAGACTACGGTGGCGAGTTCCGTGTTGTTGGAGCGGAGAACCAGATCCGCTGGCTGACGAACAGCAGTCGCCTTGAACGGGACGCGGCCGGGAACCTGAGGCGAATGGTCGGCACAGTGCGAGATATCACTGAGAGCAAGCTGGCTGCGGAAGCGTTGAGAATCAGCGAGTCTCGTTACCGCGCGATCCTTGATGCGCTCCCTGACATGTTGTTCGTCAACGATCTAGATGGGCGATACCTGGATGTTCAGGTCAACGATGCCTGTAACGTGCTGCAACCGCCGTCCTACTACTCCAACCGGCGAATTCGAGATGTCTTGCCTGAAAACATGGCCCTTGGATTTCGAGACATCCAAGCAGAGGTGCTCAAGACCGGATCGCTCAATGTGGTCGAAGCCCTGACCCCGGCTCCGAAGGGACACAGATGGCTGGAGGCGCGAATCGTCCCGTTTGGTGATGACCGCACGCTGTCGATCGTCCGCGACATCACAGACCGCAAGAACGCTGAGTCCGTTCTGAAGGCGAGCGAAGCACGTTTGCGAACATTACTCGAAAATCTGGATAACGTCGCTGTTCAAGCTTATGAGCCCTCCGGAACTATTACATTCTGGAACCGCGGCAGTGAGCGCTTGTACGGCTATCGTGCTGAAGAGGCAATCGGCCAGAACCTGCTTTCGCTTCTTCACTCGGAGGATTCGGCTCGCGAGGAAAAACGGATCATGGAGGAAGCAACCTCCACCGGATGGTTGCCGCCGGCGGAGGAAGTCGATGTTCAACATCGGGATGGAACTCGCATGACGGTATTGGCCAGCCGCGTGTTACATCGGCAGCCGGGAAAGAATCCCGAGTTCTTCTGTTTCGACGTCGACGTCACAGACCGAAAGAAAGCGGCGGAAAAGCTGGGAGCCCGACAGGCTGAGTTACTTCACTCGTCTCGTCTGGCGGTCGTGGGAGAAATGGTTGCAGCACTCTCGCATGAGGTTGCGCAGCCGCTTAATGCCATAGGGAATTTTGCGGCGACATGCGCAGATTTAGTTGATTCCGAAGGAACGGACGAGAAGACTGCTCTCAAGGAATACATTTCTGCAATCGTCACGCAAACCACACGATGTGGCGCAATTTTACATCGGCTTCGCAACTTCAGCCGCAGAGCCGTGATGCAGCGCTCAGTCTCTGATGTGAACGATATTTTGCGTCAGTCTTTGGAACTGCTGGCGAATGAGTTGAGCTGGCATAATATCGAGATCGACTGCGAGTTGTCGAAGAGTCCGTTGCCGATCTCCTGCGATCCGGTGCAGATCCAACAAGTGATTGTCAATCTGCTGACGAATGCACGGGATGCCCTCCATGGACTGCCGGACGAGCGCCGACGGATCACGTTTCGCTCATCCATAAACGGTGAGTTTGTGCAATTCGAAGTCGAGGACCGCGGTTGCGGTCTGACACCGGAAATCGAAAAGCGGCTGTTCGAGCCGTTCTTCTCGACGAAGGAAAGCGGCATGGGAATCGGCCTGAGCATCAGCCAGTCGATTATCGAAGAACATCGCGGTCAAATTGATGCAACTCCACTGGCTGAAGGGGGCACGGTCTTTCGGGTTCGGCTGCCAATCTATTCTGGAGAGTTGTGATGCGGGATGTCTCAAGCGTGTTCGTGGTCGATGATGATGAAGCCGTGCTGTTGTCCGTCAAGGCCCTGCTGCAACGTCAAGGGTACGACGTGCAATGCTATGAATCGGCCGATCGCTTTTTGGGTGAGCAGCTCCTGAGTCAACCCGGATGCCTTGTGACCGATGTGCGAATGCCGGGCATGGATGGAATTGAGCTTCAAGAGAAGCTGTTGTCGGAGAAAAGTCCGCTGTCGGTGGTCGTCGTCACGGGAGTCGCAGACGTACCATCAACGGTTCACATCATGAAAAATGGTGCAGTGACTCTGCTGCAAAAACCATACCAGCCAGGTGAGCTTGTCGCGGCCGTGAAGCAAGGGTTGGAATCAAGTATGGTTCGCTGGCGACAACAGAGGATTCAACTCGACATTATTGAACGACTTAAACTGCTGACGGACGACGAAAAAG
>CAZVJA010000141.1:0-8299 GCA_964626885.1 uncultured Planctomycetaceae bacterium
CGGCTCGGCGGACCACCCTCCGGGCGGTGCCCCCTCGCCCTCCCGGTTTTGAAACTTCCTCGATTCTTATGGTCCATTTGTCTGTGACTCTGCGCCAACTGCCGGCGCGGGCTCGGAGTGTGCCGGTCTCCCAAGAATAGTCTGCGTGCGAGTCGTCGAAGATATGGCGTTCTCTTCGTGAGATTGGCAGCGGGGTTTCGCATGTTCCTCTCTTGCCCTTGACGCCGCGCGTCCCTGTTTGTGAGATAAGGCCGGACTGAATACCTTTACAGGAATAGAAGGGTCAGCAAGCTCATGAAGAATCCAGAGTACAACCGCCGGGATTTCGGAAAACTCGCCGCTGCGGCATTTGGGGGCATGATTGCCGGCGCCGCCGGTGGTTGCGGTGAATCGGGGAAGAAGGAAGCCCCCGCCGCGAAGAATACGCCGGCGCCTCCGCCGAAAACAGACTCGAGTTCGGCCGTCAAGCAGCGTCCGGAGGGGCACGTGAATCCCAAACGGAACGGCCATGATCGGGCAGCGGCGGAAGAACTCAAAAAGAAAATCGAGGCGAAGGAAGGGGACTTCGTGATGATCACCGACAAGAATGTTTGTCGGGGACTCAACATGTGTAAGAACCACAAGGGGGGAAGCAATGAGTGTGCGGGGCGCGGGGATTGTGCCGTCGCCAAGGCGCATTCCTGCCATGGCAAGAACGAATGCAAAGGCCAGGGAGGCTGTGGAGAAAAGCCGGGGCTCAATGAGTGCTCGGGCAAAGGAGAGTGTGCCGTGCCGCTGATGGATGATGCCTGGAAGAAAGCCCGAGACAAGTTCGAGAGTGTCATGGCCCAGGCCGGTCGCCCCATTGGGGATGCTCCCGAGAAGAAGAAGTAATTTGATCGGCGTTATGTTGCTTGAACTTCAAAACCACGTTTCGGCCAGTGAGTCGAAGCGTGGTTTTTCCTTCCGAGCGAGAGAACAAGGCACATGACGGCAGCGCAACGGTTGGGATTCCCCAACCTGGGGCTCGGAGTCGGTTTACGGGCCAGGCATTATCCGTACATCCTCGAACACCAACCGAACGTCGACTGGTTCGAGATTATCTCCGAGAACTACATGGATTCGCGCGGCCGGCCGCGGTACGTGCTCGACCAGATCGCCGAGCGCTACGCGGTCGTCATGCACGGCGTCTCGCTGTCGATCGGCAGTACCGATCCGCTCGATCGCGACTATCTGCGGAAGTTGCGCTCATTGGCGGACGGAATCGGCGCGAAGTGGGTGTCGGACCACGTTTGCTGGACCGGCGTCTCGGGGATCAACGCGCACGACCTGCTCCCCATTCCGTACAACGAGACCACGCTGCGGCACGTCGTCGAGCGAATTGAAGTCGTGCAGGACATGCTCGAGCGGCCGCTGATTCTGGAGAACCCATCGAGCTACATCACCTTCGCCTATTCGCGGATGTCGGAGTGGGAGTTTCTCACGCGCATGACGGAGCAGACCGGCTGCGGACTGCTGGTGGACGTGAACAACGTCTATGTTTCCTGCTTCAATCACGACCTTGACCCGGTCGAATTCTTGAAGGCGCTGCCGCACGAGCGGGTCGTGCAGTTTCATCTCGCGGGGCATACCAATTGCCGCACGCACCTGATCGACACGCACGACGGGCCGGTGATCGATCCGGTGTGGGAGTTGTATCGGCTGGCGCACGAGCTGACCGGCGGGGTCTCCACACTTTTGGAGTGGGACGCGAGCATTCCCGAGTTTCCCGTGGTGCACAACGAAGTGCTGAAAGCTCGCGCCCATATGGATGCGGAACTTGGCCACGACGAGTCCCAATCCGATTCGTTGGAAGATTTCGAGAGACACGCCGGCATGGCGATTCCACAGCCGGCGACGATCATCACCGCGGAATTCGAGTGAACGAATTGACGAGTCGCATGCCGATGAACGAACCAAGAGCCCTGGCCCAGGTGCAACGCTGGATGCAAGCGGTGATCACGCACCCTGGAGGAATCGCCGCCGGCTTGGAATCCGAACAGGCACGCTCGGAAATCGACCTCTCGGCTCCCGATGTCGAACAGGTCGTCAGCAGGTCGCGGAATCTGACAAGCATCGAGCGATTAGAGGTTTACGGCAACGCGTATTACGCGCGGCTGCTGGAGTGCTTGCGCGAGGAATTTCCCGCGTTGCGGCATGCCGTGGGGGAAGAAACGTTCGACTCGTTCGCGTTCGGCTATCTGCAGGCTTACCCGTCGCAGAGTTACACTCTCGCGGCGCTCGGTGCCCGGTTTCCCCTCTACCTGCGCGAAACGAGGCCGATGGACGAAGCGCAGAGCGACGGACCCTCTTGGCCGGACTTGTTGATCGATCTGGCGACGCTCGAGCGAACTTATAGCGAGGTGTTTGACGGTCCGGGAGTTGAGAACGAGCCGTTGTTGACCGCGGACGAACTGTTGAAGGTCGCGCCCGATGCTTGGGCGGAAACCCGAATCGTCACCGTTCCCTGTCTCCGCCTGCTGCGGCTTGACTTTCCGGCTCACGAATATGCATCGACGGTGAAGCATGGAGAGCAGCCGTCGCTTCCGGAGGCTCGAGAGACATTTCTCGCGGTCAGTCGGCGCGATTACATCGTGCGGCGATGGGACATCTCCGCGGCGGAGTCGATGCTTCTGGAATCGCTGCAACAGGGGGAGACCCTGGGAGACGCAATTGCCTCGATGGCTGAAAGCAGCGTGACGGATGCCGTGAGCTTTGAGGAACTGGCCGGGCGACTGCGGGAATGGTTCCAGAACTGGACGGCGTGGGGATTGTTTCAGTCGCTGCGATAAAGGTGGTTTTAAAGCCTCATATTTGGGAGGGCGAGGCTCCCGCCGAGCCGCTACGTCCGAAAGTCTCTGGTGATGGCGGCTCCGCGGGAGCGTCGCCCTCCCGGGGTAAGAACGTCTCTTACGCGATCGCCTTCGTGATAAGCTGAATCTTCCGCTCGGTGCCGGTGATGGTCTGGTCGAGCCCCTGGTAGAAATAGGTCAGCTGGTCGTATTTTAGTCCCATCAAATGCAGAATTGTGGCGTGCAGGTCGGAGACGTGCGTTCGCTCTTCGACCCCAAGAAATCCGAGCTCGTCGGTCGCGCCAATCGCCTGCCCCCCTTTGACACCCGCCCCGGCCAGCCACATGGTAAAGCCCTGCCAGTTGTGATCGCGCCCCGGCTTGCCGACCCCTTCGCTGGTGGGAGTGCGGCCGAACTCGCCCCCCCACACGATCAGCGTTTCGTCCCACAACCCGGAACGTTTGAGATCGGCGATTAACGCGGCGATCGGCTTATCGGTTTCGCCCGCATGCGTTTTGTGGTTGGTGATACAGTCGTTGTGGCCGTCCCACGTGTCTTCGATATGCCCGCCGCCGGAATACAACTGTACGAAGCGGACCCCTTTCTCAATCAGCCGGCGTGCGATGAGACACTTGCGGCCGAAGTCCGCGGTGAGCTTGTCGTCGAGGCCGTACATGGCGCGCGTCTGCGGATCTTCCTGCTCGACGTCGACCACCTCGGCGGCGCTCGTCTGCATCTGGTAGGCGAGTTCGTACGACAAGATCCGCGCGGTCAGCTCGGAATTTCCCGGATGCGCTCCAAGATGCTCGCGGTTGAGGTGATCGAGCAGGTCGAGCGACGCGCGCTGGGCTCGCGGGCTGATTCCTTCCGGCGTGGCGAGATCGAGCAGCGGCGTGCCGGAACTGCGAAACAGCGTCCCCTGGTACGCCGCCGGCATGTAGCCGGAAGTCCAATTCGATGCGCCGCCGATCGGTCCGCCGCGCGGGTCGCACATCACGACGTACGCGGGGAGATTTTCATTTTGCGTTCCCAGACCGTAGCTCAACCAGCTCCCCAGGCTCGGCCGGCCGATGAGGACGCTGCCGGTGTTCATTTGCAGACAGCCGGAGGCGTGGGCGGCGGTGTCGGTATGCATCGCCCGCAGGACGCACAGATCGTCAGCGAATTTTGCGGTATGCGGAAAGAGGCTGCTGATCGGCAATCCACTCTTGCCGCGATTCTTAAACGGGAATGGGGATTTCATCAGGTAGCCGATGGGGCGGCCGTTCGAGCCGACTTTGGCTTTTCCGGTGTAGGGGGTGCCGTCGAACTTGTCGAGCGTCGGCTTGGGGTCGAACGTATCGACCTGGCTCGGTGCGCCGTTCATGAACAGAAAGATGCAGTGCTTCGCTTTCGTGGGGAAATGCGGCGACTTCGAGGCGAGCAGGTGAGCCGGGACGTTGCCGGCAGATGTGTTTTCCGCCGCGCCCAGCTTGTTTGCGAAGAAACCGTCGCGCGACAGAAGATCGACGAGCGCCAGGCTCGTGAACCCGCCGCCGACCTGCCACAGAAACTCCCGGCGCGTGTTGCCGCAGGGGGTGATGTTTGGACGGTATCGTGTGGGTTGATGCGTCATGTGCGGACCTCCGCCGGTGTGGCTTCGGATCGTGTTATCAGCTTTTTTAGTCGGCGTATGCAAACTCGTTCAGATTGAAGATCACGCGGCAAAGGCGGATCAGGGCTTCATCGCGATGCCAATTAGCGGGACGCGGCTGGGTATCTTTCGTCGTCTCGTCGCGCAGCTTTTTCTCTTCCTCCACCAGATAGGTCTGCAACGCGGACCGTTCGGTATCTGTCGGGAGGCGACACAGTGTCAGCTGATAAGCCCGGTCGATCTGCCGCGCGGGATCGTCCCCAACTTCCGCGCGGAGACGCCGAGCCAGATGGGCTGCCTGCCGGTTGACCTCGTCGCCGTTGAAGAGCGTCAGCGCCTGCGTCGGGACGCTGGTGACGATGCGCTTTTCGGCGCTGCGCGTCGAATCGCAAAGGTCGAGCACTTCCAGCATCGGCACGACGAGTGACCGCTTGATGAAGGCGTACACCGTCCGCCGCGATGCTTTCTGCTCGTCGAACGGCTTCCAAATCTGGCCTGGGTCGCTGTGCCCTTCGAGTGCCGCCTTCGGAACGGCGAGATAGACGCTTTCTCCGTGCATTTTCCGGTTGAGCATACCCGAGGCGGAAAGCATGGAGTCGCGGATCGCTTCGACTTCCAGGCGATGGTACGGGAACCGCCAGAGGAGCAGATTCTCGGGATCGTCCGCCCCGTATTTTTCGTTCCAGCGTTTGCTCATGCGGTACGTGCTGCTGGTGACAATCAGCCGATGCAGCTTCTTCAGCGACCAGTTCCCTTCGTGGGTGAACCAGTGAGCCAGCCAGTCGAGTAGTACCGAATTTGTGGGAGACTGCCCCATGATTCCAAAATCGTTCGGCGAACGGGCGATTCCCTCGCCGAAGTGGAACTGCCAGACGCGATTGACGATCACCCGCGTGGCGATCGGGTTGTCGTTATTCACCATCCACCGCGCCAGTGACAGGCGGCGGCGGGTCGTGTGCTCATCGGCCTTGAGAAACTCCGGTTGTGAGGTAACGAGCGCAGCCGGCACGCCCGGCTCGACGAGCGGTCCGGGAGAGGTTGCCCGACCGCGCAGCAGAAGTGCCGTTCGTGGAGGGTTGGGCGAGGGTTCACGGAGAAAATATCCGCGTGGGAGGTCGGGAGTTTCGCGCCGCTGTCGTGCGATCTCCGCTTCCGCCGCGTCAATTTCTCGTCGCGTGTCTTCCGGAAGTGCGGCCGCAAGTTCCGCATCGAGTTGCGATTGGTGTTGTTTGACCGCGTCGTTCTGTGCCGGCGTTCGTTTGTCGGGAGAGGTCAAAAACGCGGTGACGGCGTCCGGGGAGAGCTTGCTCCGGCCCGCACCAAGGAAAGCCGTTCGGAAAGATGCCCGAAGTTCCTCAATCCGCTTCTGAAGCTTCACGATCTGCTCATCGCGCTGGGCCACGCGGGCAAGTTCCTCGCGAGTGCCGACAGGGAGGTCCAGTTCGGTGCGTCCGTTCTGCGACCGTTGAAGCGTATCGAACACCGCCACCATGCGGTAATAGTCGTGCATGGTGATCGGGTCGAACTTGTGATTGTGGCATCGCGCGCAGCCGATTGTCATTCCGAGAAACGCTTCCGAAGTCGTGCGGACGATGTCGTCGAGCTGGTCGGAGCGGTCTTGTGTCGGGTCGGCGGGCTCGTCGTCCCACGGTCCGAGCCGGTTGAATCCCGTTGCGAGGATCGATTCCGCCGACGCATCGGGAAGTTCGTCACCGGCGATCTGCTCGATGACGAATCGATCGTACGGCTTGTCGGCGTTCAAGGCGTCGATCACATAGTCACGGTACCGCCATGCAAATGGCTTGATCGCGTCACGCTCGTAGCCATTTGTCTCGGCGTAGCGGACGACGTCGAGCCAGTGGCGAGCCCAGCGCTCGCCATGCCCGGGATCGGCCAGCAGCTTATCGACGACATCTTCATAGACCAGCGGCGAGTCGTCCTTCAGAAAGGCGGCTTGCTCCTCTGGTGTGGGAGGAAGTCCGACCAGATCGAGGTAGATGCGACGCAGTAACGCCTGCGGTTCCGCTGGCGGCGCGGGCTGCCACCCTTTTTCTTCCAGACGGACCAGAACGAAATTGTCGATGGGATTCCGAGTCCAATCGACATTTCGGACAACCGGCTGGGGGAGCCCCTTCAACGGCAGATACGCCCAGTAGTCGCGATCGGCGTCTGTAATACGGGCGTCGTAAGCGGACAACTCATTCGGCGGCTCATCGGCGAAGGAGTCGGAGCAACTGCAGAGCGTGGCGAGAATGCAAAGCCAATGGACCAGAGCGGCAGCCAGGCGTCTTGGAACGCACACTTGGACTTGCGTGAGCTTGGTTGGCTCGTCCATCGTCTTCCCCCAGAGAGTACGGGCCGTGCATCGGCCGGCGTCATATTACCAGGGTATCACGAGGCATCAACGCACGTCTACGTGCGGAGCAAGAACCGCCAATGACCAGGGAAGCGGGGGAAGGGGGCCGCACGGCTCGCGAGTTTCCGTGAAGTTGGAACAAAAGAGCCCGGGCGCGCGGGTTCAACGGGCGGGGTGGCGCGGATGAGGGGAAGGTCCGGCCGCCTTGCCACGTTCAACGATCGAGCACGCGGTTATTTTTCCGCGTCGACGGCGGAAACGTCGCCGGGATGATCGTGTTCCCGTTTGATCGCTTCGTAAACTTCCTGACGATGGACGGTGACTTCTTTGGGGGCGTCGATACCGAGCCGCACCTTGTCGCCGCGAATTTCGATCACCATGATGGTGATCTTATCCCCGATGATAATCTTCTCGTCCTTTTTCCGACTGAGAACAAGCATCGCTAGTCCCTAGCTGTGCGAAGACCCGTGAATGGTTTGAAACACGTGGAAAGTCTAGACGATAATTCGGGTTCGCACGTGGGGCGGCTGCCGATTTCAACTACTCTGGATGAGACCTTCTGCGGGTTGTGACGCCTGCACGGGGGGTAGGACTGATTTCGAGGCTCGAAGAGTCCCCCATACCCCCGGCGGTCGAGCGGCGGTCGTCCGGTTCTGCACGACTCGCCGACGTTGCGCATCAAGCAATAGAATCGGGGCGGTACGGTCAGGCCGGTTGTAGGCCCTCGATCCGAACCTCGTCGCCGAGGCGGAGTTGTCCCCCCGCGAAGCCGGCAGGAGGACGGGTGTTGACCGCAAGGCGGTAAAAGTGGTCGAACCGCGAGCGATCCGCCCAGGGGGGGAGAGTGGCTGGGCGTCGGTCCATGAAGATTTTCTTAAGATCGGGGTTCAGCACTCCCGAGTGAGCTTCGCGCATCGGAACGATGCAGCGGGCGCAAGGGTTCGTCCCCTCGAATGCCACGCTGCCGATGGTGAATCGAACGACTTCTCCCGCGGGTCCGTACAGCCGTTCTTCCCAGAAGGGCTCGACGCCGTCGATTTCGAGGTTCGCGCGGAACCGCAGGCGGGCCTCGTCGAGCGTCATGTCGTCGAACCAGGAGGCGACCGTCTCCAGCGTGGCGGTGCTGATGATCGTCGGACCCGGGGCGTCGGCGTCGTCCGGAAGTCCGGTGAGTTCGTTCTCCACCAGCGAGATTTTCTGATCGAAGTAACCCGACAGCCACTCTTCGAGGGAGTCCCGGTCGTTGTCGAGATGAAATAGCCGCCGTTCGTCGCCCGTGCGCGGGCCGAGGGTGACGGTTCGTGCGGCGGGATCGCACGTTGAGTGGAGCGTGTGGACTTTCTCGGTCCGCTTGCCATTCACAAAGCGGCCGGCGATGTCAGCCATTGCGAACCGGCGGTCATGCTCGAGCGCCCCCGATGGCAGCACGCGGGCAGTTTCAAAGACCAGCGGGTCGAGCGATTTGATGGGGTAAATGGCGATACGGGCCAATCGGGGCAT
>CAZVJA010000141.1:8399-13230 GCA_964626885.1 uncultured Planctomycetaceae bacterium
TTCGTGGCGAAATATCTGGTTACCGGCGGGGCGGGGTTCATCGGGTCGCACTTGGTCACGGGTTTGGTCGAGCGCGGCCATCAGGTGCGGGTGTTCGACAACCTGAGCACCGGGTCGCGGAAGAACCTGGCGCACATCGAAGGGCGCTACGAGTTCGTCGAGGGGGATCTCTGCGACGAGAAGCAGGTCGCCGGTGCGGTGGCGGGTATTGAGGTCGCGTTTCATCATGCGGCTCTCGCGTCGGTGCCGATGAGCGTCGAGAGACCGCTGGAGACGCACACGGCCGACGCCACCGGCACGCTGCTGCTGCTCGATGCCTGCCGACATGCGGGAGTGCGGCGGGTCGTGTATGCCGCGTCCAGCAGTTGCTACGGCAACCAGCCCGACATGCCGAAGACAGAAAGCAGCCCGCTGACGGTACTTTCCCCCTACGCGGCCGCGAAACTGGCCGGGGAGTTGTACTGCGAGGCGTTCGCCGCCAGTTACAGCCTGGAGACGGTTCGCCTGCGGTACTTCAATGTCTTCGGGCCGCGTCAGGATCCCGGCAGCCCCTACTCGGCGGTCATTCCGCTGTTCGTCTCCGCCTTGCTCGACGGACGCCGACCGACAATCTTCGGCGACGGCAGCCAATCGCGCGACTTCACCCACGTCGACAACGTCGTCGAGGCGAACGTCCGCGCGGCCGAGGCGCCGGGAGTCTCCGGCCGGGTGTACAACGTGGCGTGCGGGGATTCCCTGAGCGTGCGGGAACTGTTGCAGAGTATTTGCGAGATGCTTGGCAAGCCGTTCGATCCGAACTTCGCACCTCCCCGAACCGGCGACGTGCTTCACTCCTGGGCCGACATTTCCGCCGCCCGCCGCGATCTGAAATACGAGCCGGTGACCGACATGACGACCGGCCTCCGACAAACAGTCGAGTGGTTTCGACAGCATTACGGCAAGAGCTGACGCGCTGGCGTCGGTAGGCGGGTATCTGGTGGTGATGGGGATTTTCCGGCCGGTTCGGGAGATCCTTCTTTCCGCCGCTGCCGTTATACTCTGCGACGAGCTGCGAATCCGCCGAGACTTCGCCCGGCACGTGCGAGCCGGGGGAGTCTCCCGTCGAAATTTCGTACTTGCCGACAGGCCCGACAAACTCACCGTAGAAATTGAGGATTTTCACCATGCGAACATTTTTTTCTCGTTCGTCGATGCTGCGTGCGTCCGCGGCGGCACTCCTGTTGGCGATGTGTGTCGTGGCTCGGGGAGCCGATCACCCACTCGAGGCTTTTCCAGATTCAACCGGCCTCGTGGTGCATTTGAAGACGCCGCAGACGACGCTCAAAAAAGCGGCGGAGTTCGTCGGCAAGGTGGACGAGAGCTGGCGGGCGCCGTTCGATCGGGGGACCGAGCGGATCGGCGAGTTGATCTACAACTTGAAGCTGGAGGGGATCGACGTCAAAGGGGACTGGTGGGTCGCGGTCTTTCCCGGACCGGACGGAGAGCCAGGTGTCGTGTTCGCGGTGCCGGTCAGCGATGCTTCGGCCGCCAAAAAAGCGACCGGCGACAGCTTTCAATACGCCAGCTACCAGAACTGGCTGCTCTACAGCGACCACGACGCGAGCTTCGATGCGGTTGAGAAGCGGGTAAAAGGAGAAGGAAAGTCGATCGTTCCGGTGATCGATCGGGAATCGCGCCGTCTGCTTGACGACGGGGACGTGGGTGTGTTCGTCAACGTCAAGCAGCTTCTTGTCACCTACAAAAACGAGTTAGACAACTTCAAGACCCAGGCAGAGCAAGGCCTGAAGCAGCTGGGACAAGCACATCCCGGCGCTCCCGGCATGAACGTCGGAGCAATGTTCTCGCTGTACGGCGAGCTCTTGAAGTCGGTTCTGAAGGGGCTGGAAGACTCCGAAGGGTTCACCTTTGCAGCCACTTTGGGGGATAAGGGGCTGATGCTGGAGGAACTGTTCCGGGTGAAAGCCGAATCGGAGGCGGACAAGTTCTTCCAGTCGCAACCTCCGTCCGCGTTGACCACTCTTGACAAGCTGCCGGGTGGGCAGCGGATCTACTACGGACTGCATGGCGATGGCAAGTCGCTTACCCAATGGGGCATGAAGATGTCGGGGGTGATGTTCGAGGGGAATTCAGAAGCCAAGAAAGCAATGGAGGCCGCGGCGGCCGAGTTGGCGAAATTGAAGATCGGCGGGTACGTCGGCTCGATTGCTGTTGGAGATTTGAAGGATGGCTTGTTCCGCATGACAGCGGTCAGCGAAGTCGATCAACCAGAGAAAATGCGGGATCTTTACCGGGTCATGCCGGAGACGTTCGCCAAGCTGGAGGGGCTGCCGTTCAAGCAGGAGCTGAAAATCGAAAAGGATGCCGAGAAGTACGGCGATCGCTCGGGGGACATCGTCACGATAAAGCAGGAAGCCGATCCGAAGCTCGATCCGCTCGGAATGCAGAAGCAAATTCTTAACCTGGCGTACGGGCCGCAGGGAATGGTCACACGGGTCGTGGTTCTTAAGGAAATGCTGGTCCAGACTGTCGGCGGAGGGAAGCCGGCGATGGAAGAGCTGTTAAAGGCATTGGACGGGAGCGCAGTGAGCACAGCCGACCCGCGCGCCGCCGCTCGGCAGCAACTTTCCAAGGAAGCCAATCTCGTGTTCCTGATCGACTTGCCGGGGCTGGCGGTCGATGCGCTGGGGACGGCGAGCCAGTTCGGTCAGTTGCCGATTCCGATCGACGCCGCCGGCTTGAAGGGACTCGGCATCGAGCCGTCATACCTCGGCTGTTCCGTCACAACCGAGAAGCAGGGAGTGCGGGCGAAGACGCATGTTCCGCTGGAGCAGCTCCAGGGGATCGCGAAATTGATCAAGCAGTTTGTCAGGCAGGCCGGCGCTCCGCCGCAGTAAGCGTCATCCGTCAGTCGTCGAGGTACGTCCGCAATCTCGTCGACTGCTGGCGCGCGTCGTTTGTTGAACGCGACTGCCCTTGTTCGCGTCGCTGTGCCCGCGTGGATGAGTCCGGGCGCGCGTCGCACGGCAGTCGAGTTGCGGCGTGCAGTCGGTCGGAACTCCAATTTTTTTTCTCAACTTGGCAAATAGCTCTTGATTCTATTGGAGCTTAGGTCATAAATTACTCGATCTTTCGAATCAGCGGTTTTGGCGAGCGTGCCAAGCCGCGGCCTCCGACCAGGCCGCCTGCGGGTCTTGTCCTGGAGAGAGGTGTCAACCAAGATCCTTGTGAGTCTGGGAGGGTTTATGAATTGGAAAGAGGCAAACATCTTCTAGTGGACTGTCGGAACGTCTCACGTGACGTTTGTCTGAATGACGGAGCAATGCTGGGCGCCATGGCCCGAGCCGCAAAACGCGCGGGCGCCAATGTCATCTCCCAAGTTCGTTATCAGTTCGGGCACAATTCTCCCCCTGGCTTTACGGCGGTCGTGGTTCTGGATGAGAGCCACTGTTCCGCCCACACGTATGCCGATCTGGGGCTTATCGCGCTGGACGTCTTCACCTGCGGTCATACCGACCCGGCGGACGTGCTGGCTTACATCCGTGAAGAGATCGATCTGGGTGACGTCTCGATCCGAGTCGTACCTCGGTTTATGATCGACTCCCACGTGGAGGGGCAGCTGGAAGAACCAGTCGCCGCTTCCGCATAACCCTCGGCCCTTTTTGACATCCTCGAGATAGGCTGAGGCCCATGGAATCACGATCGCTCCACGACGGGCGGGACGATGGTCTTTTGCCCTTGGAGAGCTTATCGCTCGACAAGGTCAAGACGTTTCGCGACCTGCTCCGTTCGATGTCTCGCACGGCGTTTTCCGGTCGCCAACTCGGGGAAGCGTTTGAAATTCTGTTGCAGATGTTTGGTGACCCGTCCTGCCGCGTGGTGTTTACGGTCTCCGGAGCGATGACCGTCGCCAAGCAGGGACGGATAATCTGCGACATGATCGATCGCGGCCTTATCGACGCGGTCATCGCCACCGGCGCGCTCATGGCGCACGGGCTGACCGAATCGATCGGCCTGGTGCACTACCGTTACGATCCCTCGAAGGATGACACCACGCTCTTCGAGCAGGGTTACAACCGGATCTACGACACGCTCGAGATGGAGTCGAACCTCAACGAGGTTGCCCAGCTCGTCGCGTCGGTGCTCGATAAGGAGCAGCCCGAAGGGGGCGTCTGGTCCTCCGCCCGAATTTGCCGCGCCCTGGGCAAGCGGCTCAGCGAAATGGCGCAGGGGCCGGGGATCCTCCGCAGTGCGTACGAGAAGAACATCCCCGTTTTCGTGCCGGCCTTCACCGACAGCGAAATGGGGCTCGACTTCTCCACCTGGGCCATGTACCGCGCACTGCAGGCACAAGGAAAAGACATCCCGAAGCTCAACCATCGAGAAGTCTTGCAGGCGGTTCCGCCGTTCAACCCGTTCCTCGACTTGCAGGAATATGCCCGCCTGATCGGCGACGCGAAAGAGATCGGTATCTTCACCATCGGCGGCGGCGTCCCTCGCAACTGGGCGCAGCAGGTCGCTCCGTATTACGACATCACGAATGACCGCCTCGGCGCGGCGCTTCAGACTCCCCGCTTCCGCTACGGCGTCCGCATCTGCCCCGAGCCGGTGCATTGGGGGGGACTGTCTGGCTGCACGTACTCCGAGGGGGTGAGCTGGGGGAAATTCGTCCCCGCCGAGGAAGGGGGCCGCTTCGCCGAAGTCTACGCCGACGCGACCGTCGTCTGGCCGCTGTTGATGAAGGCGGTCTTCGAGGGGCTGGACGCGGCGAATACCAAATAAATAAGCACGAAGCACGAATGACGAAGGAAGCACGAAGCTCGAAACAATGAAA
>CAZVJA010000142.1:0-13206 GCA_964626885.1 uncultured Planctomycetaceae bacterium
TCCGCGGCATCGGTAAAGTGACATTACGGAAGCCGAACAGTAGGGCAGGGGGCAAGCCGATCGCATTCAAGCTCCTCTCGGACCGCGCACATTTCGCACAACGGGCGGCGGCTGTCGAGGAGTGCAAAGCCCGGCTCGCCGAGTTCCCGGGAGGCTTCGACATCAACGACGATACTCGACCCGGAAAGTGGGAGTTCCAGATTCGCATCAAGCAAAAAGCGCAGTCGATGGGGGTGCAGCTTGAGGACCTGGCGAAAACCGTCCGCTCCGCGTATTACGGCGCCGAGGTGATGCGCCTCCAGCGGGGACGCCATGAGGTCAAGCTGATGGTCCGTTACCCGCCGGAGGAACGAAGCACCTTCGCCGACTTTGACGACATCTATGTTCGCACGGGGGACGGGATCGAGCGGCCGCTCACCGAACTGGCCGACATTACGGTCGAACGAGGTTATGGAGAGATTAACCGCGTTGACCAGCTGCGTTCGATCACCGTCACTGCCGATGTCGACGAAGCGACCGGGAACGCCGCCAACGCGGTGGCCGATCTGCAGGCAGGATTCATGCCGCAGCTTTTGCAGAAATACCCCAACGTGCGAGTCCGGTGGGAAGGGCAGCAGGCGGAGTCGGCGGAATCGATGAACAGCCTCGCGATCGGTTTTTTGGTCGCGCTGTTCGGAATGTTCGTGTTGCTCGCAGTCGAGTTCCGCTCGTACTGGCAGCCGTTCATGATCATGCTCATCATTCCTTTCGGTGTCGTCGGCGCGGTTGGTGGGCACGCGATTCTCGGCATGCCGCTGACGCTGTTCAGCATCTTCGGCTTGGTCGCACTCTGCGGCGTCGTGGTCAACGACGCAATCGTACTGATCGACTTTATCAACCTGCAACTCAGCGAAGGTCTTCCTCTAAACGTGGCGCTGGTGGAAGCCGGCTGCCGGCGGTTTCGGCCAGTGTTCCTCACGTCCGTGACCACCATTGGCGGACTCTGCCCGATTCTGTTCGAGACCTCGCTGCAGGCGCAAATCCTGATTCCGATGGCAACCAGCCTCGCTTTCGGACTCGCATTGTCAACGTTGCTGGTGCTGATTCTGATGCCCACGTTTTACCTCGTCTATTCAAAGTTTCTCGGCCTGCACCAGGAAGCTCCGCAGGACAAACGAAGCGAAGAATTGGCAGGCAGTGAAGGGCTGGATGCGAGCGCTGCGGCAGGGACCAGCGGTTTGTAGACAGCGGCGGAACCAAGGTGGCTACGACTGACGCCTTTGTTTGCACTGCTCCCGCAAATGAGCCAATTCGATAACTGTCGAGAGTCGATCGAAATTCGGCCGGGTTTGGGATAGAGTGATTGGAATATGGGCGGTTATCTTCGAGAAAGCTCGGGGAGATCCGCTCACTTTTTATTCGTCGGTTCCGGATCGAGTCTCAAAGGCAGCTTTGGTGGTCGACATCCCATCCGTTGAGGACCGCCAACATCGATGTGAGGGCTTTCGATCACAGCCGAGTTGTCCATGATGGAAATTGTGGCTCGATCGTGGCTGATGAGCATTGGCAGGCAGTTATCTTGGGGCATCGTGCAACCAGAACCATATCGGTGACGATCGACTCGACCAATTCACCACGCTGAGTAATGAAATGGGGCGTCTCACCGCTCATCAATCTTCCGAGAAAAGCGGTCTCCGTCGGGATCTGCTGATTTGTGCGGCGTTGGTCGTCGTGACGTGGGGCGTCTATCTTCCCGCATGCCAGTTTGAGTTTGTGGATTTCGACGACAACGCTTATGTCTTCAAGAATTATCACGTGAAGCAGGGGCTGTCGCTCGAAAGTCTCCGCTGGGGATTGACAAGCCGGTCCGGAGCCAACTGGCATCCACTCACGTGGTATTCGTTGATGCTGGACGCCACCCTGTTTGGCGAAAATGCCGGAGGATTTCATTTCACAAGCATTCTGTTTCATTCCGTGAATACACTTTTGCTGTACGTGCTGTTGAAACGGATGACCGGCGCCGCCTGGAATTCGGCGGTCGTATCGGCGTTGTTCGCGATCCATCCGCTGCATGTTGAGTCGGTGGCCTGGGTCTCGGAAAGAAAAGACGTGCTCAGTCTGTTCTTCGGCCTGCTGACGATGCTGGCTTACTGTCGATACGTGCGCGAAGGGAGCTGGAAGATCTACGCGGCGGGGTTGGTGAGTTTTTTCCTGAGCCTCGCCTCGAAGCAAATGTTCGTAACGCTCCCATTTTTGATGCTCCTGCTCGATTATTGGCCGCTGAAGCGGACGCGGTGGCTAATGCCGGACGACATGGAAACGAGAACGGAACCACAAACGAATGACGCTCCCCGACAAAAACACGAAAAGCGGAATAAGAAAAAGACCGAGACAGCGGCCGACGAACCGCCGGCCGTGACTGAAACGGCCCCACTTTCCCCGCAGCGACTGCTGATCGAAAAGGTTCCGTATCTGCTCGTCACGCTCATATTTTCCGGGGTTGCCTACATGACTCAATCGTCAGGAGGGACGGTTGCCACGACCGTGCAAATTTCCTTGCCGACGCGCATTGCAAACGCGGTGCTTGTGTATGGTCTTTATCTGTGGAAGACCCTTTGGCCGGTAGGACTGGGGGCTTTTTATCCGCATCCTCAGGAATCGATTTCGATGGGGGCGGTGGCCGTCGCGGCGCTGATCCTGATCGCAATGACGGTGTTCGTTGTCCTCCAGTGGCGGCGGCGTCCCTATTTGCTGGTAGGCTGGTTTTGGTATCTCGGCACTCTCGTCCCGGTGATCGGTATCGTGCAGATCGGCATGCAGCAGATGGCGGACCGATACACCTATTTCCCGTTGATCGGTTTTTTCGTCGCCGTGGTCTGGTATGCGTCATCCCTGATAATTGAGCACTCCCGTCACCGCGCGTGGGCGTGGGGAGGGGTTCTCGTCCTGCTGATCAGTTACATGGTCTTGGCACGAGAGCAGGTCAACACCTGGCACGATAGTCTGACCCTTTTCAATCGTGCTCTCGCGGTCACCAAAGATAATGCCTACGGACACTATATGCTCGGCCTCGCGCTCAAACTTCGCGACCGTCCTCAGGATGCCATGTCGGAATATCAGAAGTGCCTTGCGATCGATCCTCGATTCGCGAAGGCTCATGTCGACATGGGGGTGGCACTGTATGGGTTAGGCCACGTCAAGGAGGCGGTGACGCACTTCGAGACCGCACTGGAGCTTGATCCGAAAGCCTCGGAAGCGCACGTCAATATGGGGGTCGCGCTGTTTCAGGTCGGACTCTCTCAGGAAGGGTTTAGGCACCTTGAACACGCGGTGAAATTGGATCCCGAAAACGTGAACGCGCAGATCAACATGGGGAATGCTCTGGAAACGCGCAAGCAGTTTGACGAGGCGCTCGAGCATTTTCGCCGTGCCGCCGAGCTGGACCCGGAAAACTGGCTGGCTCACTTCAAAGTGGGTGAGCGCCTGCTGGCACGGGGCGAACTGGACATGGCCGAACGAGAACTTCGAACCGCCGTCCAATTCAATTCAAAGGTCTCGGATGCCTACACCTATTTGGGAACCGTGGCGGTTAAGCGTGGAAATTCCAATGAGGCCGCGCAGCTGTTCCGCCGAGCGCTCGAACTCAACCCTCAAGATCGCCAGGCCCGGCAATATTTGCAGCAGTTGAGACCCCGCTGACCAGCACTGCACGGGGCATGGTAGGCACAGGATGTGACGAGCGAGCAGGATGCTCCAATCACAATCCGCCCTCAAGACCAGGCATTTCTTACGGTCGGACGGCCGGTCGAGATCGTTGGGCATTTTCCCGCGGCACATCTCGGTATTGTTGGTGACACGCCGTGCAGTTCTTTGAGATGCGCCCCAGGGCGAGGCCGGCGGACGCTGTCCGTTCGACAATTGTCCCGGCGGCGTTCGGTTGGCGAAGGATCTCTTCGAGATCTTCGGCAGCAGCGAGTGAATCGTTCAGCAATTCGCGGAATCGTTCCGGGCGCTGTTTGACGTCATCCATCCGCTGCAGTTCCGTGAAATGTTCCCGCAGCAGCAGCGCTTCGTGGGGGGGATTCAGGTCAGGATGATCCACGGGCGACAGCCAACCTGACTTTTCGATCTGCTTGATCCGGTCAAAAGTTTTTTCAATCTCGACCATGCTTTCCGCCAAGGGAGGAAGCGGGGCGACTTCGCGAAATTCGACACGGAGCGCGTCGAGAACCTGGTCCTCGAACTGTCTCGCATGCTCGGCCGAGTCATACAGCCCACGGTAATGGTCGCTGGTGCCGGCAGTCTGAAGAATGGAATGTGCATTTTCCGGGGAAAGAAAGCCCGCTCCCACGCACGCGACTGTCGCAGCGGTTGGACTGCGGTGTTTTCCATGATGGCAATGGATGTAGATCGGGCCCGCCAGATCGCGGACCGCTTTTGCGAGTTCGACGGCCCTCTCCTGCGAGATGCCGTCGTATCCGTGCGGGAGATGAACATAACGCAATCCGAACTTGCGTGCCGTGGCGACGTCCGGCTTGGCTCCGTCGACGCTGATAATGGTCTTGATGCCGAGCTGTTGCAATTCGCGAAACGCCGCGTCCCCTTCGGGCATTCCGCCGGAGAGGACTTTCTCATGAATGCGGTAAGCATTGGGAAGGTGGGCAGCCTCGATCTTTTCCACTACCTGCCGCCGCTCCACCTGCTTTTCAGGGGTGCCAGGGGAAGTCGAGTCCGCCAGAGAACAGGCGGATGCCATGCCGCCGACTGCCAAGGCAAGCATCCAGAAGCGTCCGGCCCACATTTTGAAACTCCCCCGTTCGGGAAAGATTTTCGACTGCTTAATTATACGCAATCCCGTAATCCTACCGAGGGAAAAATGAGGGGATGCCGCGTCAGATTCTGACAGGTTCCCCTTCATATCACCGCGTCTTTGAACCGACGGGGCGGGTCAATTCGCCCCACATGGCCCGGTAGTATCGCATCACGCGCAGCGGATCGCTCGTCGCGGGGCTTTCCGAGAGGCAGTAACCGTCGTAGCTCATCTCTTGCAGCAGCGCGAAGAGTTCGCGGTACGGATACGATTCGTCGAAGAGATCATGAATATGGACCGTCCGGCCAAGCCGGCTCTTCAACAAATCGAAATTCGCTTTAATCGAGCCGTCGACCACCTCGCCGGGATTCGAATTCCAGCAGACGGCGACGTTCGGGTGATCGGCCGCGGTCATGATCTCTTTGATGAATGCCGGCTCCGAGGTCGGCTTGCCGTGTACTTCGAGACGAATTTCCTGTCCGTAACCCGAGGCGAACTCTCCGCACTGGACGAGCGCCGCACCGATCTGCGCCGCCGTTCCTTTGCGGTCCTTTCCCTTCACAAGGCCGTTTGGTCGGACCTTCACGCCCGTTCCACCGACATCGTGCGACAGCACCACGAACTGTTTCGTCAGCTCGATCTGCTCCTTCAATTTGGCCGGATCGTCGCTGTGATATTCACAAGCCGAGCCGAGGCCGATCAGTTCCACGTTCGCGTCGGCGAAACGCATGCGAACTTCTTCCCGCTGCTGACGGTTGAGCGGGATATCGACGCCGTGCTTGTGCGTCGTGCGCAATTCGGCTCCTTGGAAGCCGGTCTCGGAGCAGTTTTTGAGGAGCGTCGGCAAATCCCACTCCGCCCCCCACATGTAGGTTACGATGCCGAGTTTCATCATGGAGCACCTCAATTCGTTTGTGCTATCGAATTTGGAGCAGAGATTCTTTTGACAGCGGATTCCGGTTTTGTTGCATTTCAGACACTTCATGGTACCCGCCAGCCGTGTCGGCCACCATCGACAGTTTTCCCGGCGGCAATCGGCTCTGCATCGGAATGACATTTGCCATGTGCGAGATGAAGATTGTGCTGGCGACGGTCTTCTCGTCGCTGGAAATTTCGCGCCCGGCGGGGAGCAGAACGCGAATGGTCCGCCGAGGCATTCTCATCGCCCCAGCCGACGGTACACGCATCATCGCGGTGAGACGTACGTAGGTCTCAATCGTGACATGCCACTTAAAGCTGGCGGGTCGTGCCGACGAAGCCGGTGCTGCGCGTCGTGACGCTCATTCGTAATGCACATGCGAAGTGCCCGAAACTGCGTCGCGAGGTAAAGATTTCGCTGTTGGTGGGTGTGTATCCAGCAGCTCGATGTCCGATGCTCCTAGCGGGCCCTGACATCCACGTTCCTCATGCTGCGAGGACCATTGATGGTCTCCGCCCTTTCGTTTGCCCCGCATCGCGGTTGCCGTTGCGGCGACACTCCCTACGGAGTGCAGCGCCGAGATGGTTTCGATCCACTTCGTGACGACGGCACGTCTCTCCTGCAAGTTCGCGACGTGTTGTCGCTTGCTTCATCTCGGCTGTCGATCGCCGATGACGGTTCGTATGAGCAAACCGGGTTGAAACTGTCGTCCCGTTCGATTGTGCGGGTTGGGGAAGAGGGACAGCTGAGCGTTCGCTCCGACTCCCGGCTCCGGTTCCGCTACGAGTTCGAATCGGCCGATGGAACGAAGATTTCTGTCCAGGCGAAAGCGAAGCTCCAGTACGCATACCGCTCTGACGGCAGCATTGATACCGAGTCACTGAAACTGAATGTAAAGTTCGGTGTCTCGGTCCTGCAGCAGAATGTGTCGGACGGACTGAACCCGCTTCTGGATGAATCGCAACTTCCGGATGAAGTCAAGGACGCAATTGCGGCGGCGACGCAACTCTTCCAGACGGTGAGCGACAGCTTGACGTCGGCTTTTCAGAATGCCGAGTCGCCGGATGGGGACGCGCTGGTCACGTCGCTGGTCGATGCATTCAATCAACTGGCTGGTGACCTGCAGGGAGTCGTTTTGCCAACCCCCCCGGCGCTTCCGCAGGCAGAGGGCACTCCCGACGATCAGGGTGGCGCGGATCAAGCCGGCCTGCCGGAACCTGTTCCAACGCAGGATGTCCCGGCGAACGAAGAATCCGCTTCCAGCAAGCCGGTGATTGTCGAGAGTGTCACGCCGCCGGTTGAGAACTCCGAAACCAAAGAAACAGACACACCGGTCGAGAGTTCACTCATTGAAAATATCGAACCGGTGGTGACACCCACCGTTGTTGAAGAAGAGGCGACACAGGTTCCCGCGGTGAATGAATCTCAGGCACCTGACGAAGCCGCCGCGCCTACCCAACCGACTGACCCCAAAGACGTCGTAAACCAGGCGTTGCTGGCACTCCGCGTGCGCTTCGTCGCGTCGTTGCAAAGTCTCACTCAAATTCTCGATGGCGGCGAGAGTTCGACGACGCTGCTCGCCTCGCGATTCGATTTTCGTGCCTCAATATATTCCGTCGGTACCCACGAGAACGCAGGCGTGCCGCCGGCCAACCTCGATGTGCAGGCATAGCAGTCAAGCCCCGTCCTTTCTGAAACGACGAGCGCGACGGAATGCACAAAATCCCGGGGTACGCAAAGCCGGCTCGGCCACCCAGACGTTAGCCTCACGCTATTTCAGCGAACTCAAGTACGAGATGAGATCCGCCGCCTGTTGAGCGGTCAGGTCGCGCACCTGCAGTTCGGGCATCAACGAGGCCCGCTGGCCGGCGATCCGTTCCACTTCGGCCGCCGCGATCGGGATAAGCTTTCCTTCCACATCCTTGAGCACGACCTCTTTGCCGTCCTTCTTGACAAGCAGACCGGTGTGCAGCCGGCCGCTTTTCGTTTCGACGACGTAGGTCACGAATTTTGGATCGATGAACTTCGACGGTTCGAGAATGCTTTCGAGCAGTTGTTCACGGCTGTACTTCTTGCCAATCTGTGTGAGGTCGGGTCCAAGCTCTTTTCCGGCATTTTGAACGCGGTGACAGTTCTTACATTGCACGCTGGCCGTCTCGAAAAACAGGCGGCGGCCGCTTTCAACGTCTCCGGTCAAATTTAGAATCTGCTCCGGACGGACCGACGTTCCAAGACGCATGATCCGCTTTTCTTCGGGGAGATGCTTCTCGAACAGATCCCGGACGGGAATAGACGCGTGTTGCGCCCCTTTCTCGACAGCGAGCGCGCTCACGGCTTGTGAGAGGAGTTGACGATCCACGGCTCGCAGCAGGCGCAGGGCGCCGCTGGTCGTCGACAACAACTGTTCCACGGCGGCGCTGGAATCGGGAGTGGGGCTGTTCGATTCTTTCAATCGATCGAGTAACACAGCTTCTTCTTTGACTCGTTGCAGAACGGCGCCGCTCACCGGTGCATCGGTTTTGGCATTCGACGGTAACGAGGCGATCCAGTCTTCCAGGAGCGCGACCCCCACCGGATCGACCATTTGCGACCCGATGTGCGGCATGCGTCCCGTGCCGATTTTGGAGACACGATACAGCAGCGCCGAGCGGTACGGATCGCCGGGAGCGATCACGTGTACGCCGGCTATTCCGAAATCCCCTTGTGTGGGGCGATAGCCAACCATCGTGGTCTGGTCGAGCGGCAGGTCGTATTGCATCTTCGACAGGACGGCGCTCCCGGCATGCATGCGGTGACAGTGCGCGCAGTTCACATGCAAATAGGCACGGGCTCGTTGCTCCAGATCGGCTGAGATATTGCGCGGGTCCGCCAGCGCGGGTCGCTTGTCCTGAGGAACCGACGGCGTGCACAATCCGATGTGGAAGAACGTTTCCAATTGCGATGCGTTCTGGCCGCCGTAATCGTGATCCCGGTTCAGTTGCGGCAGCTGGAATGCCAGCGCCGAGCCGGACCACGGATTGTGACAACGAAGACACTCCGTACGGCTGGCGAAATGCCACGTCCGCTTTCGCATTCCGCCGGGTGCGTCGGTATCGAGCATCGAGTAAGGTCGATCCTCGCCAGAGGCGTCGATCAGTTCCGCATCGGTCTGTTGGTTGTTCCATGCGTAGGTGTACGCCCGCCATTCGATGCCGTTGTAATGGAGCAGTTGCGTCTCCATGCGACGTTGCTGCCGTGGGCCCAACTCGACCGGAACCGACAACGTCTTCGCCAGCACGGAGTCTTTCGGGAATTTCCAATTGGCTTCAGTTGTGTCGATGTGCGCCTCGCCCGGTATCGCAGCGAACCGCTCCGCGACCGCTCCGTCCTCCCATTGTTCCGCATTGATGGAGTAGGGGAGCACGCCCGGCGCGGGGGTTTGATCGGCCACCGACGTGAACAATCCTGATTCACTCAACCGCCGGGGAAATGTACTAGGGCGTTCACGATCCGGATTGGGAATCAGCCGGTGTATGGTGCCGCCGATATGATGCAGCAGGACGACTTCGCCCGCTTCGTCCTCGCCGAAACCGACAATCCGCAGCGTTGTGTCCGCCAGTTCCTTGTGAGCTGCAACTTTGCCGTTTTCCCAACGCAATCCCCAGATCTTACCGGTATCGTAATCGCCGTAGAGGAGTTGACCATGAAGTTCCGGCAATCGTGAACCGTAGTAAGTCGGCCCGCCGGTGATCGAAGACGATTCCGAGTGCGGATGATCGATGGTTGGCGCGAGGATGGGGGTCGGTCCGCGCGGCCATTCAGGATTGGTCGGCTGCCGTCCTTCCATGACCGCCCAGCCGTAATTGCCGCCGCGCTCGACCCGGATGAGCAGTTCCCACAGTTCCCAGCCGACGTCCCCCACCCATAGGTCGCCCGACTTTCGATCAAAGCTCATCCGCCACGGATTGCGAAATCCGTACGCCCAAATCTCCGGTCGTGCCCCTTCCTGACCGACAAACGGGTTATCCGGGGGGATGCGATAGTTTCGGCCATCTTCCGACCCGTCGACGTCGATCCGCAGCATCGATGAGAGCAGATCACCCACATCCTGCCCCGTTTGGAGAGTATCGGGAGGGTTCGGTCCCGCTCCGTCCCCGGTCGAGATGTAAAGATAGCCGTCCGGGCCGAATTTCAGACAGCAGCCGTTGTGCCCCCCCGAAAGCCAGGTGATGACGACCTGTTCGCTCTTGGGATCGATGCGTGGCGGATCGCTCTCCGAAACACGAAATCGCAGAATGCGCGTGCCATCCTTTTGCTCGGCGTCGCGAATGCAGCAGAGGTAGCAGTAGCGGTTCTCGGCGAACTTCGGATGGAAGGCGATGGCGTACACCTGCTTGACCCCCGCGATTTCCTTCGCGGTGTCGAGGATGAGATCGGCCGACTTGACGTTCGGATCATTCGGAAAAGAAAACACCTTGCCCGCCTGTTCGACGACGAAGAAGCGGTTTGTCCCCGGGGCCATCACGATGTCAACCGGCTGGTCGAACTTCAAATTCGGAAAGACCTGCTCGACGTCGTACGGCAGCGGCGGCTCGGGGGAGCCAGTGATCCGCGAGGTCGTCCAGGGAACCCGCTTCATAATGCCCACCGCGCTCGATGCCGGTTTCGTTTCGGCGGGCTTGGATGCTGCCGGCTCCGCTGCGTTGGCGAAGGACGTACTCGAGGATGCGTACGGAAGCGAGATGGCGAGGAGGAGAGCGATACGCCGCGAGTTTGTGTTGGACAATGCCGATTCTCCCGTCATTCGTCGTGGCAGGTCAAAATCTTGTGGTGGGGAAAGCAGGGGGGAACTCTGAGTGGTGGTCTGGCAATGGGGTCAATTGGTTCCGAGTTCATGTACGAGATCCATCGCTGCTTCGGTTAGCACGCGGCCGGCCAAGGCATCGACGCGCGTGATCGAAGCTTCGTATCCTCCCGTTTCCATCGCTCGCGGTGTGACAATGTAACCGATATACCCATTGGCATATCCGACAAGGCAGGTCGATTTGCCGGTATCCTGCAGAATTCGCGAGCGGAGTTCTAGCGCGTACTCGACGAACAACTCACCTGGAATGGCGACGTAGAGGACGTCTCCCACCTGCACGACCTGCACCTCGGCGTCGACGTGATCCTGCTTTTTCGACGGGTCTTCCGCAATCGCTTTCGCACGCATTACGGCTGCCGCCAGCATCTGGTTTTTCGCTTCCAACACTTTGATGGCCGCCGCGCTTGCCCCCTTCAGTTCCGCTGCAAGAAGAGACGACTTTCCCCGCTCGAACGCTGCTTCCGCTTCCGCGACGGTCGGCACGGCCCGGCCGGTGAGTCGGACTTTTCGCGACGCCGCCTTTAACGGCAGGTTCTCGGCACAAGTAATAAAGCCGCTGGTCTTGATGGCTTCCCCCGCGAGGGTACGGCCGATTCGTTCGATTTCCAGAAACGGATCGCCGCTGCGGTTGACGGTTACGTCGCCGCAGGCTCCTTGAGTGAAGATTGCGACACCGCCGAGCAGGCCTTCAATCGATCGCGACGCCGCGCCGGGGAACTCGCCCGATAAAAGTAAGTTCTTTGAGCCGAGCACCACCGGATGCCCCGTGAAGTTGAACAGCGTCGCGATCGTCTTGCGTCCATCCAACTCCTCAACGCGCAACACTCCCACCTGCGGGTCGATGACCTCGCTGTTCTTCTGCTGACGATTGGTCGTCGCCCCGACAAGGCGACCAGCTCCAAACCCGGCTCGCGCCGGCGCTCGCTGCCGCCACGCCTCGACTGCCGTCTCCGCGAATTGCTTCCGCAGAAACTTCTTGAGCGACGGCTCCTGGTCCGCTTCGCCCGGCTTGTTTTTCTGGTAATACGACGGGGCCGAATGATTGTGTGCGGCGCTGATGAGAATGTTCGATACGGGGATTTGCGTCTCTCGTGAAATGTCGTCCCGCACCAGGCCGACCAGTTCGGCATCAATCGCCATCAAGTCGGAGCCGATGAGGACCACCGTCGTCTTATCATTTTCGAGCACGAGGGCGCGGACGTAGATCTCGTCATGTGCTCCCTCAAAGTTTTGCAGGCGATCATTAAAGCCCCCCATTTGGGTGGGAAAGGGGGGGATGATGCTTCGCTTGGCCCCCCCGGCGAGCAGCTTGGCCTCGGCCGGTTGCACGGTTCCCCAAACTGCCATCAGGGCAAAACCGACTGCCAGCATGATCCGTCGAGATTGAAGCATCTGGTTCCCTCGTCGTTATGGATCGTATTCTCTTTACAGTTCTGCCCTGCCAATTCATCGCGACGTTGATTCTTCGTGCTCGCACGCATCTTCGCAAGCGGTCTCTCCATTCTGGCACGGCCAATGGCGATCCGCCAGCACTTCGACGGCCGTTTTTGCCCGTCGAGCGCTGATTCGACCCGCGGTTCCTACGCTTCCTTTACCGTGTCAAATTACCGATGGCCGAATTTGATCAACAAACGTGCTTGAGAACGGCGACGACGTCTTGTTACCCTGATGTGCACACAACGTGACTCTGAAGGGCACAATCACCGCCGTCACTCCCGCGGAAGGAACTCTCCATGAAACGTCTGCTTGCCACCTTCGTCCTGCTGGCTGCCGTTGCCAACGTCTACGCGGCCGATAACAAAGATAAGAAAGAGGAAGGCAAGGATGCTTTGGCTCCGACGCACGAGAACGTGGCTTACGGCCCGCATCCGCGGAATGTCCTCGATTTCTGGGAGGCGAAAGGGGACGGACCACGGCCGCTGCTGGTTTACATCCACGGTGGCGGCTGGGTCGCGGGGGATAAGAAGCAAAATGCCGACATAATCAAGCCGTTTCTCGACAAGGGGATCTCTTATGCTGCGATCAATTACCGTCTGACCGGCGAGGTGCCGTTGCCGGCTCCCGTGCACGACGCCGCCCGCGCGATTCAGTTCATCCGCTCGAAGGCGAAGGAATGGAACATCCGCAAGGACCGTATCGCGCTCACCGGCGGCAGCGCCGGAGCCTGCACGTCGATGTGGATTCTGCTGCACGACGATTTGGCCGACGCGAAATCATCCGATCCGGTCGCGCGCGAATCGACCCGCGTGACCGCTGCCGCCGTGGCCGCCGGGCAAACGTCGATTGACCCCAATGTGATTGAAGGCTGGCTCGGTCCGAAAGTTCTCGACCATCGCATGATCTGGATGGCGGTCGGCGAGCCGACGATGGCCGAGGCGCTCAAGAATTACGACAAGCACAAGGCGCTGTATGTCGAGTTCTCGCCGTACAATCATCTCGACAAGAATGACCCGCCGCTGTTGATGACCTACGGCAACGACATGACGCTCCCTTCAAAAGATGCTGGCCACGGCATCCATCATCCGGTATACGGCGTGAAGATGAAGGAAAAAGCTGACAAGGTCGGCCAGGAATGCCATCTGCTGATCGAGGGGCGGGCCGAATCGCGCTACAAGAATCCCAACGAGTTTCTGTTCGACAAACTGCTGGCACCGT
>CAZVJA010000143.1:0-13053 GCA_964626885.1 uncultured Planctomycetaceae bacterium
AGCATTCAATCGAAACCGCTCGTGTGCCACTGGCTCCGCCAGTGCGCCGCGCGCGCGGCACGTCCCTGAGGCATTGCGAAGGGCGTGGAATCGTTCGAATCTGTTCGATGCATGCCCGCACTGCTGCGCGATGCGGGCATGGCACTCAACTTCTGCTCAAGCTGGCCGCAAATACGTTTCCGTTCTTCGAACTGGCCGGTGGAACGGGCCCTACGCCGAGTGCCGTCCCTCACTGCTGGACCACCCTGCAGTGGCACCCGATCTGTGTGCCACTGGCTCCGCCAGTGCCGATGGTTCAAACGGCAAAGAGCACGGGCAGAGCCCGTGGCACACGAAAATCTACAACTTCTTCACAACGCATGCTCACGCAAAACCGTGGGCACGACAGGCAAGCGACCGCATTGCTGAGTAAATCAGAAGCGGTCGGGGGCTTGTTCTCGGACAGAATTCCACACCGGCATCTCTCACTGCTGAACCAGCCAGCAGTGGCACCCGATCCGTGTGCCACTGGCTATGCCAGTGCCGATGGTTTAGACGACAAAGAACACGGGCCGAGCCCGCGGCACACGAAAATCTACAACTTCTTCGCACAGTCGACCACCCGACCGCGAACCGGGCACAGCGACCATTCCACCGCGTTTTGCGAGATGCGTCAACGGGCATGAATCACATGAATGCAAAAAAAGCCGCGTCTGGCGGCAGACACGGCACAGTGACAAAAGGATGTCGAAACGACTCCGACGACAGGGTCAAAACGTTCCGGAGACCACGACCGTCAGAGTGTTCGTGGTGACTTTCACCTGGAGCCCTTTGGTAATTGTCGGAACAGCCTGACCTGCCTGTGTTCTCAACTTCAATGAGCCGGCGCCCAGTGTGCTCACCGTGAGGGTTCCCACTTTCGTGCCGTTGACAACGACGTTCAACGTCTTTCCGGCAAGGGGTTTGGCATCTTCGATTTCGACCTGCAATTCACGGCTGGTCCCCTGCTGCTTGTATTTGGCTTTGCCATTCGCATTCGGATACGCGGTACTTCCCACGAGATTGGCTTGCAGTTCCGTTGTGGGCGTGCCTGCGCTAGCTTCCCGTAAAATCAATAACGTACAGCAGACGAGCGCGAGTCCAACTGCCATGCCTTTTCGCATCTATTTTCTCCTTCGACGTTTAGGGAAGCCCGCTCGGTGAAAAAGTGACACAGACGTGCCACACAAAGGACGATAGAGTGAGGATGGTCGTTTTTGTGTTAATGGACAATCGGTGCGAAGGGCAAAACAAGCACCCTTTGTCAGCGCGGCGCTGACGACGATCTACAAGTGCTGCGGGCGGCCGGGAGCAATCAATCCGGTGTCGAGGGCGAATTTGACAAAATCGGCCGTCGACCTGAGTCCGACCTTTTCCACGATGCGAGCCCGGTAGGTAGCAACCGTTTTGGGGCTGAGCTCCAACTGGATCGCTATCTCAAGATTTGTATGCCCATGTCCCAACAGTCGCAGGACTTCAATCTCACGACTGGTCAACTTGGACAAAGATGCCCCTTTCACACCATGCGGCGGGTGAGCAAATAATGGAAACAGTTCCGCCGTGCGTGCGCTGTCGTCGAGGTCGACGAACAGCCTTCCTTTCGATACGGCACGAATGGCATCCAGCAGAACTTCTTCCGGAACCGTTTTGACGACATAGCCGGTCGCTCCTTCCGACAATGCCGCCCGCACATAGGCCTGATCGTCGTGCATGGTCAACACCAGGATGCGTGCGGAGGTGTCTTGTGTCAATTTGCCGATGATCGACAGGCTCGGTCCCCCCGAGAGGGTCAGATCGAGAAGCACGACGTCCGGTTGATCGCGCGCGGCGGCTTCGAGCACCGAATCGATCTGATCCGATTCCGAGACAACAGTCATGTCTTCCTGACCGTTGATGAGCAAGCGGAGCCCTGCACGGACCAGCGTATGATCGTCGATCAGCATGATGCGAATTGTGCTCACGTCGCCTCCAGCGGAATCGTGACGGCAATACGCGTTCCCTGCCAGGGGGCAGAATCCACACGAAACTCGCCCCCCAACAGCGAGGTCCGTTCCCGCATACCGAGCAAGCCGAGGTGATCAGCAGAACTTGTAGTTCGTGACCGATCCATTCCCCTGCCATTGTCGCCGACCTCGAGCGTGACGCTACGGGTGTCGTTCGAGAGAGTGATCCGCGCTTCCGTAGCCCCAGAATGCTTGACCACGTTATTCAAGGATTCCTGGCAGATACGGAAGACCGCTGTTTCAACCGCCTCGCCAAGACGTTTGCGGACCGGTAAGTTAACCGTGGTGCGCACGCTGATCCCATGATGCCTGCGGATCTCCTCGGACAACCGTTCGATGGCGGGGGCCAACCCCAGGTCGTCGAGCAGGCTCGGACGGAGTCCCAACGCCAGTTGTTTTGCGTCGGCCAGCGCGCGTTGCGCCTGCACCGTCAACTCGCAGATCCGATCCTCCATGGAGCCCTGAACAACCGCATCGGGAAGGGACCGCAATCCGGAGATCACTAAGGTCAGGGATTGTCCCAGGCAGTCATGCAATTCGTAAGCAATTCGCCGGCGTTCCCGTTCCATCGCATCGATAAGTTTGATGACGAACGCCTTGCGGAGCCGGGCCGCGTCTTTCAACGGGCGGACGACAATCCACCACATCATTGGCGAGACGATAGCCGTCAGTAAGATCGAATCGACAGCCGATTCCCAGAGACGCGTGGTGGTTACCGGCAAGATGCGCGGCAACAACAGCATGACTCCGTACTCCGTAAAGGAGATGACCAGGAGCATGAAGCCCCAAACCACCCACGGAGGACCGAATTTCTCACGTTGCGGATGGTTCTGAGACATGGGGTCGAACTCGCGATATTCCGGAAAAGGCCGATCGTCGGCTTGAAACCGATAAACTCGCAAATGTCGTTCCAGGATGAGACAATTCGGCAAACCGAAGTCAGCTGCCACCCCTCGAAAGCCTGACCTCGCGACCAACAGGTTGGACGCTCAGTTCTTGGTGGATAGCCGACTAGACGTGATGGAACGACTCAGACCCGCATTCGTGAACACAAGGGATGGTAATCGTTGAGAGCAGAACACTCTGTGAAACAGCGTACATCCCAGGTTTCGCATCATTCCGAACGGATTTCACGCGAACCCATTACGACGAAAGATACTTGATCGTTATCCCGGATGAAAACTGAACGGGCTGTCCATCAATGTTCAGGTGTGAATTGCCAAGTCGTACCCGCATGCGAAAATCGCAATGATGTTGGCTTCGACGGGCATCGAATCGCAAACATTTTCGCGTTGCATTTGTCGGTTTCGGTCGCCCTACTGAAAACAAGTTTTGCATGAGAACAGGTGGCAAGGAGCGGGGGTATGCAATTCGACTGGCCGTTGAAGCGAATTCTGCTGCGAATGTTCGTCGGCACCCTGATTCTGAGTGCCTTGATCGGGATCTACTGCGTGCTGTTCGGCAGCTTCGGCCAAACCGAGGTCAAGATTCTGCTGACGACATTGACCGTGTCGTATTTCAGTGTCACCTCCCTCGCTTGTGCCGCCGCCCTCGACAAGCAGCGATCTCCCCTGCTGATCTGGCCGGGGTTCGGCACGGGCATTCTCGGCTTCTTCCTGTTCAATCGCTTGATCTGGTTCGGACATCCGTCCGACGAGCTGGTGAAGTTTGCATTTATTGTCGGCATCTTTTCGTTTGCCTTCGCGCACGCCTGCCTGGTGTCGCTCCCGACCCTCAAGCCGAACGTGCGGTGGGTGTTCTACTTCGCGCTGGCCGCCAGCTTCGGCCTGGCCGGCCTGCTTTCGTTGATCATTCTCCAGCAACGGGAGAACGAATGGCTGTTTCGCTTCTCCGGGGTCCTCGGCATTCTCGATTGCTGCGCGACGGTTTCGATTCCGGTGCTGGCCAGGCTCGGCAATCAGCCCAAGTATTCGCCGCAGGGTCTGACCTCCATCGAGCTGCAATGCCCTCGTTGCGGCGAACGGGGCAAGTACACCCTCGGCGAAATCACCTGCCGCGAATGCTCGCTGAAGATGCGGGTTGAGGTGGAGGAGTAGAGGGAAGATCCCAGATCAGCAAACGCCGCGAATTTGCTGTGGGGTGCCGTCACCCACACTACTTGTGATACCCCTTGTACCACTCGACGAACTTTGCGACCCCCTCTTCGATCGGCGTGCTGGGGCTGAAGCCGGTGTCGCGGGTCAGGTCTTCCACGTCGGCGTAGGTCGCTTCCACGTCGCCGGGCTGCATCGGCAGGAAGCGTTTCTCCGCTTTCCGGCCAAGCGCCCGCTCCAGCGTCTCGATGAGGTGCATCAGGTCGACCGGCGAATGATTGCCGATGTTGTAAACGCGGTACGGGGCAAAGCTCGTCGCGGGGTCGGGAGAGTTACCCGACCATTGCGGGTTCGGAGCGGCGATTCGATCCGTCACGCGAATCACTCCTTCGACGACGTCGTCGATGTAGGTGAAGTCACGACGCATCCGGCCGTTGTTGAAGACGTCGATCGGCCTGCCATGCACGATCGCTTCGGTGAAAAGGTAAATCGCCATGTCGGGGCGCCCCCACGGTCCATAAACCGTGAAGAACCGCAGCCCGGTCGTCGGCAGCCCGTAGAGGTGGCTGTAGGTGTGAGCCATCAACTCGTTCGCTTTTTTCGTTGCGGCGTAAAGGCTGACGGGATGGTCGACACTATGATGCACCGCGAACGGCATCCGTTGATTGCCGCCGTACACGGAACTCGACGACGCGTAGACAAGATGCTTCACTTGCGAATGCCGGCACCCTTCGAGGATGTTCCCGAAGCCGACGAGGTTGCTGTCGATGTACGCCGCGGGGTTCTGCAGCGAATAACGGACCCCAGCCTGAGCCGCGAGGTGAATGACGGCGTCGTACTTGTTCCGCTCAAAGAGGCTTTGCATGGCCTGGCGGTCGGCGATGTCGGCCTTATGAAAACTGAAGCCCGCCGTGCCGCCGAGTTGACCAAGCCGGTCCTGTTTGAGCTGTGGTGAGTAATAACTGTTGAGGTTATCGAGCCCGTCGACACTATCGCCGCGCTCCAGCAACCGGCGGCAAGTATGATAGCCGATGAATCCGGCGGCGCCGGTGACAAGAATTCGAGACATTGAGGCCTTTGTACTGCCCGTTGAAAAATGTTGCCCAACGCACCAGACAGGAACGGACGTCTGGTCCCCGTACACAGGGGAAACAACAACTCTTCCGGAGCACGGACCTTCTCGGCCGTGCATGTTTCAACGGGTGGTGAAATGAACTTCAGCTTCAGGTAGTCAACAGAATCGAACGAGAGTCCGCAAGGATGTCCGGCGAAAATGTTCTGAAACCCGGCACAAATGGTGTTCACGACTGGAGTCGAGAATCGCCAGAACGCTCTCAGGCGGCGCGACGTTGCGGGGGAACCGGGGCCGGGTTCGCCACTGGAGATGTAAGCGGCTGTTGATCCGTGCCGTTAGGGGTAGGCAGGAAATTTCCCCAAGCTGGAGTCAGCGGCGGTGTAGGAAATTGAACACTGCCGGACACAGGAATTGGCGGAGCGTTGGACCAGCTTTGGCAAAACGTGTCGAACACGCGAAACAGATCCACCAGCCGCCGCTGTGACGAATTATTTCGGGATTGTCCACAAGCGGTCAAAGTGGCGCGCAGTCCCCCGGTGCCCGGCACGGAGTAATTGAACTGCCAGGCCGGGTGTTGGGTGGAGTCCGGTTCCTCACTGTGCCATTTGAGCCGGCAGATGACGTCCTGCGTCGATTCGTTCCAGAAGACGAATTCGAGATGCACGCCCCCCAATTCGGCGACGTGCTTCGTGACTTCATTCCAGTGGTGAATCGGCTGTTCACTTTCACCGCGAGCCATCCGCGCGAGGAACAGTTGCGTCCGGAGAACGCCGGAGGTTCCCGCCAGAAGCGTGCTGAGTGCCTGGAAGTAGCGGAAGAAGAGGACTGTCTCGTTATAGCCGAAGACCCGCCCGGCAATCAGCAGGCCGAGTATCGTGAGACAAAGACCGAGCGCCAGGAGATCATTTTGAAAATAGGCCGAAACCAGCGTGACGGCAGCCATCGCCACACAGAGGGCGGCGATAACGAGCAGCGATTTGGCGCGGGAGAGCCCGCGGTTTTGCAGGCAGTGGTGAATGTGCCCGCGATCGGCCTCACCGATGCCCCGGCCGCTCAGCTTTCGGCGGACGATCGCCATGAACGTATCGAAGACCGGCACGCTGACGAGGACGAGCGGAATCGCCAACGCAAATCCGGTGGCTTTTTTCAGAGAGGATTCGATCGACAGCGCGCCGATGACAAAACCGATCATCAGGCTTCCCGCGTCGCCCAGATAAATGCTCGCGGGGGGCCAGTTGTGCAGCAGAAATCCGAAGAGCGCCCCCGCAAAGATCCACGCCAAAGCCATCGCACCGATCGAGCCTTGCATCTCGGAAAGTCCGGCGGCGGTCACGCAGACGATCAGCCCGATCGTCCCGGCCAAGCCATCCAGGCCGTCAACAAGATTGACGATGTTAGTGCAAGCCACCAGCCAAAAGATGGTGAAGACGGGGCCGAGAATCGTGAGTTCGATCTCCGTGCCGAAAATGTGGACCGACTCCAGTGAGCGTCCCCAGAAGACGAACGGCAGACTCGCCAGCACCTGACAAATCAGCTTGGTGCGCGGGCGCATCGCGCGGCGATCATCCCACAACCCCACCAGACAGAACAAGCCGGCGGAGAAGAGCAACATGGCGACACGCGGTTGCGAATCGGTGTCGCGGATCAGCCATTCCCACCCTTTCCAGCGGGCCACACACACGGTGGTGAGGAACGCCAAGAAAAGAGCTGCCCCCCCCAGCAAAGGCATGGGCTTGGAGTGCGCTTTGCGGCGGCCGTCGGGTGTGTCGAGCATCCCTGTGCGGCGGGCCACGACCTTCGCAATCGCCGTGAGGGTGTAGCTGGATGCGATCGCGAGTGCGATGTACCCCGCAGCGGTTGAGTTCAAATGCAGGAACATAGGCGCATGCCACCCCATCGAGCCGCCGCATCCCGAAAAGCCGGCGGAGTATAATGATCGGATGAGTTGGGTCAAGTTGACTCTCTGGTCCGGTTTTTCCCTCCGTTGGTGGGTCTTGATTTCGCCCTTGTCACGGGAGACACTGAAATCGGTGGAGTTCGTACGACAAGTCCGCTGATTTGAGGAAGATATGAAGCCAACCCCCATGCCGGCCCAGGCGGTTCTCGACCGCGAATATCTGGAAATCCGGGCGAAGATCCTGGAATTGGGAGCGTCGTTCGATCGGTTGGATCGTGGTCCGGGCTCGGTGGAGAACGATCCGCGGATGAAGCTGATCCGCGAAGCACTGTCAGTTTTACAGGAAAAGTCCTCCGAACGGGCCGAACAGATTCAGTTGATCTTTTCCCGCCAGTACGACGATGACTGGCAAAAGGCGTTTAACATCGCGCGACGGTAGCAATGCAGCGACGCGGCGGACACGACACGGCCACGCCGGGGATTCTCACAAATCGACCGGCCTCTCTCGAAATGACATCAAGGCGGCAAAGCACCCATGGAATACTTCGATCCGCATATTCATATGGTCTCGCGGACCACCGACGATTATGAAACCCTCGCCAAGATGGGGTGCGTCGGCATGAGCGAGCCCGCGTTCTGGGCGGGTTTTGATCGCGGCAGCGCCGACAGCTTTCGCGACTACTTTCGGCAGCTCACCGACTTTGAATCGAAACGCGCGAAGCAATACTGCTTGCAGCACTTTACATGGCTTTGCATCAACGCGAAGGAAGCGGAGAACGTCAAACTCTCGCGAGAAGTGATTGCCGCGATCCCCGAGTTTCTCGACAAGCCGAATGTGCTCGGCATCGGCGAGATCGGGCTGAACAAGAACACGAAGAACGAAGCCATCGTCTTCCTGGAGCATGTCGATCTGGCGGTCGAGTACGATCAACCGATTCTCATTCACACGCCCCACCTGGAAGACAAGTACCAGGGGACGATGATGATCCTCGACATGCTCTGCGACGACAGCCGGCTGGACCACGGGCGGGTGCTGGTCGATCATGTGGAAGAGCACACGGTGCGCAACGTCCTCGAAGAAGGTTTTTGGGCGGGGATGACTCTCTACCCGGTGAGCAAATGCACGCCGCAGCGCGCCTGTGACATCGTCGAGATGTACGGACCGGAGCGGCTGCTGGTGAACTCCGCCGGTGACTGGGGCCCGTCTAAGCCGACCGCCGTGCCGGACTTTATTCTCGAGATGCGCCGCCGCGGCCATCCGGAAAGCCTGATTCGCAAGGTGGTCTACGAGAACCCGATCGAGTTCTTCAGCCAGAGCCGGAACTTCCACTTCCAGCCGCGCGAGCCCCGCGAGACGACCGCGTCGCGGAATTAATTTGCCGGCAAAAGTCACAGACACGCGTGTCGAACGATCTCGGCGCGTGAATGATCGCTCAGCCAGGCAGCATCACTCGTCCGCCGCTGGCGACGATCGTCTGACCCGTCATGAAGCTCGACTCATCGCTTAACAGGAAGCGGATGACCGAAGCAATCTCCTCCGGCTGGCCGATCCGTCCCATTGGCGTTTGCGCGATGATTTTCTGATGCGCCTCGTCAGAAAGGACATGAGCCATTTCGGTCTCCACCAGACCGGGACACATGCAGTTGATGCGGATATTGTGCCTGGCCCATGCCTGAGCACAGCAGCGAGTGAACGCGATCACCGCCGCCTTGGACGACGAATAGTGCACCTGGTTCTCGCGCTCACGCAATGCCGCGATGGAAGACATCGTAACGATCCTCCCGAAGCGGCGGGCGATCATCTCATCCTTCACGGCGTAGACCATGTTGAAAGTGCCGTCGAGGTTCACGTTCATCGTCTTCTTCCACGATTCCCACGTTACCTCGCTCGCCGGTTCGACGACGCTGTAGGCGGCGCAATGCACCAGCATGTCGATCGGACCGAAGGACTCCCGCGCGGCAGCCACAATGCGCGCGGCCTGCTCCGGCTGCGAAACATCGCCAGCCACAGCAGCGGCCTCTCCTCCGGCCGCGCGAATCTCTTTCACAAGAGCGTCCGCTTCGGGTTTGCGCGAAAGGTAATTGATCGCCACCCGCGCCCCTTCCGAGGCGAGTCGCAGTGACGTGGCACGGCCGATTCCGCGCGACCCGCCGGTGATCAGAACCGTCTTTCCGGAAAAATGTCCTCTCGCCATGATGTTCTCCCTTCCGGTTGCCACACGGATATGTGCTTGTCGCAGGCCGCACGATTACCGGCGATGCATTGGCACTGAAACTCGCGCGGTATCCAGGGTAGCCCGGCAGTTTCGGGAGAGCAATCGGACGGAAGACCGCGGAGCGCCAATGAGCGAATCAACCATCGGCGGTGGATGCCGGAGATTGCTACGCGTTCGTGAGTTGCGGGGCAGCAACCGGAGTTTTCTTGGCGGTTGCCGAAGCAATTCCAAGCTCGGATTGAAACCGTTCCAGGAGCGCGGCTGCCTCGGTGTCAGTGGCCAGCCCCGCGGTGACGAGCGCTTTGCTCAACACCGTGGGATCTTCCTTCTGCTGAGCCAACAGCCGAGTAAGCATCTCTTCGCTCATATAACCGAGTTCCCGGGCCAACTCCCCAAAACGCTCTCCACGGCTGTTTTGCAGCTGGCGGATCTTGTCAACCTGCCCTGCCGAGAGAACCCCTTCCTTCTGTGCAAGTTCGCCGATGCGCAGTTGGGGAAAATTGCATTGCAACAGGGCTTGGGAGATGACTGGGATATCAAAGAACTTCCGGTTCGCCAACCAGCGGCTGAAACGGCATTCCAGAACTTTTTGCGCGAAGCAGCGTTCTGCCTCCGGCAGGAGCGTCTTTGAGCGTACCTGGTTACGACCGTTCTGCTTGGCTTCGTACATCGCTTCGTCGGCTGCCGCGACGAGCCGGTTTCCAAAATCGGCGGGGAGCCGCTCCGGAACACCAATCGCGGCTCCCACGCTGATTGTCACCGGTACGCGTTTGTCCTCGAAGAAGATTTCCGCGGCTTCGACATGCTGCCGCACCCGTTCCGCAAATTTCATCAAGCCGTTCTCCGTCGTTTGCGGTACGAGGACGACGAATTCCTCGCCGCCGTAGCGGGCCAGCACGTCCGAATTACGGATGACTTTTCCGTACACCTCGGCGACGTGCTGCAGCACCTTGTCCCCAAAGGGGTGCCCATAGGTGTCGTTGAGCGATTTGAACTTGTCGATGTCGGCGAAGATCACGCCAATCGTTTCCGCGGCACGTCCGGCGGCAGCGACCGCATTCTTCAACGATTCGTTGAAGAAATTGCGGTTGTACACTCGTGTGAGCGGATCGTGCAGCGCCTGCTGCTGAAGCTGAACGTTCTTGGATTCCAGCTCACGCTGCTGCTGTTCGGCGATTTCGCGCCGCGCGGTGGCTTGCGTACTGGCGACGAATTCGCGCAACGCCAGTTGTGCCAATTGCTCGCTGGCCAATGCCATCAACTCGCTCGGCTCTCCGAGTTCATCGAATCGAACCGAAAACAGATCGCCGGCCTGATCGGCCCGGGCGCGTGTATCGGCCAGAAACTTGTTGAACGCCTCTTCCGAGAGGCCATGATAGGCCTGGGTCAGCTTCTGCAGCCGTTGCAGCGCTTCGCCTTTGTTCGGATTACAGAAATAGTCCCCCGCGGCGGCAGCGACGGCAACACTCCGCACAAGTGCGTGTTCGGCATCACGCGGCAGATCGATCAGCGTCTGCAAGTCGGCGTGATGCAGGCGAATCGCCTCGGACAATTTACCGGGAAGCTTCCATACTTCCATCAGCTTTACGCCAACTTCCGCGTGGTTCACCCCGATCATTTCGGATTCAAGCGAGACCAGCGATCGTTCGGGATTCTGGGCGGCTTCGAGCACCGGCAGGTAATCGCGAGGAACGGTCTTGAGCATCGCCAGCCGTCCCAAATCGGCCAACAGGCCCGCGAGGAAGTGCGCCGATTCCTTTCCTCGGTCGGATAACTTGGCCAGCACTTCCGCGGCGCATGCCTGGAGAATCGACTGCTTCCAGTAGGCATTGTAATAGGCGGCCATCGGCCCGGTGGTCATCGCCGCCTCGACCAACGAAAAGCTGAGTGCCAGCGATGTGACCAGGGTGGTTCCCAGCAAGGGAACCGCGCGGTCGATGGTGGTGATCTGCGAGCGGAACGCGAAGAAGGACGAATTCGTCGCCTTCAAAATCTTCGCGGTGATCGCCGGATCGGCTTTGATGACCTCAACGACGTCCCGGATTTCCGTTTCGGGATTTCGCGACAGTTCGAGCAGCCGCACGGCGACAGTCGGCAGCGTCGGAAGCTGCGGTGAGTTCCAGATTTTTTCCAGGTTTTGCATGGGAGGGATTGCATGCGGCTAAAGGATGATGGACAAGGCCCGAGGAATCCGATCCTGGGATCAATGCCCGATCAGATATTGCAACCGACCCATTTCTCCAGTTTTTCACGCAAAGAATCGGGCGTGAACGGCTTCACGAGGTAATCGGAACAGCCGGCTTGGATCGCCGCGACAACGCGCGAGCGCTCCGCTTCGGTGGTGATCATGATCACCGGAATCTGCTGATTCCGCTGTCGAATTTCCTTCAACAGCGTCAGCCCGTCCATGTGCGGCATGTTCCAGTCGCTGAGCACGACGTCGAACGTATTCTTCTCGAAGGCTTCGAGTGCCTGCCGGCCGTCTTCCGCCTCGATGATGTCTTCCACGCCGAGCTTATTAAGGCACCGCTTCTGAATCGTCCGCATCGTGCCCGAATCATCCACAAGCAAAACTTTCATGGGATTAGCCCCTGTCTTTCGGTCCTGGTTCCAATCGTCCCAATGGGTTCGTCCAATTATTCCAAACCGCTGAATCCGAGTTCGATGGCGAACGGTCCGACCTCGGAATCGAAAATGAGGCAGATCGGTTGCACGTTTGACGGATAGTGAATCTCGTGATCTTTCCCCGACACGATGTTCGGGATGCTGATCGATAACTGCAGTCGCTCCATCTGAGCTTTCGCCGAGCCTGCGATCATGTTGGTCAGTTCGCCGACCGCGTCGCAGACGTCGCTGTTGATCGTGGTGGCCTCGATTCCCACCATCCGATTGAGCACTTCCATGGCAGCAGCTTTGGAAAGGCTCAACACGATCGTGCCGGCAATCTTTCCCGAGATGCCGATCACGGCGCTCAACTCGTACCGAGGCGACATGTTCTCCTTGAGAACCAACCCCGTGCGGGTGGGGGTGCAATTCAGCATGGTCTCGAAGACCGACCGCGTGGCGGAGAGCACCGGGTTGATGCACTCCGCGGTTTGTGCGGAGGCTGAGGCAACGGCCGAGTTCATACGACTTTCCTTCCTGCTTCAACAGTTTGGCAGATTCCTGATCCACTCCTCTCGGAACTATCACCGAGTATAGAACAGGTTTTTCGCAGGCAAGGATTTCCCCCATCGCCCGAATGGACTCGGGAGCTCCTTCGAAATGATCCTGTCGAGTACGACAGTTTTGAGGGGTCTGCCACCAACTGGTCACCCAGGTGGGAAGGGATCGAGTATTCCGGTTGCAGCGGTTGACACTTTTCTGAAGTGCCGGAAGTAAGTTTGAACGGGGGACTTTGCCCTAACGGACCGTCAGGTCAGTTGGCTGGGTTGATCAGCCGACACGAGGACTTATCGGTGTTTCTTATGACACCTTTCGGTCTGTCAACCAGGATGGCTGGTAACCATCCTGTGTTGGAAAAAAAGCCGAACTAAAACCGAGGCCTAGTTCTTTCCGAGAACCCCTCCCCCCCTTAACAACAGGAGCTTATCACTACTAAATGCAATTTAATCTGATTATTTTGTTTTAAATAGGGTTACTTCGCTAAGTCACAGGCCGATGCAATCGCGTTAGGGCACAAATCCGCTTGACTCACTGAATTCGCATCGAATCCCTTTCTTAAATATTGATAAATGAGCCAGTTTCAGAACCGTTGAAGGATAGTGAACAGGCAAGCCAATTGAACAAA